>JBAVKQ010000017.1:0-6161 GCA_049688395.1 Candidatus Nanopelagicales bacterium | reverse complement strand
CGTCGCGGCCGGCCACACCCGAGGGAAGGTCGTGATCACCGTCTGACGACCGGACCGACGAGAACGACCCAACCCGTGCGTATGCACGCCCAGACCTGCCGCCACTCCGGCGGACGGACCGCTCCTCACGAAAGAAGTACCGATGACCATCCGAACGAACACCCCGAAACAGCTCGACAACCCGCCGATCCCCGTGCAGGCCAAGCTCGCGGCAGCCTGGACCAGCCTCATGTTCCTCGTCATCTACATCGACTACTTCCACCTCTACCAGCCCGGCGAAATCGACGAGATCCGGGGTGGCGTGATCTTTGAGTTCGACATCAGCGCGACATTGATGACCATCTTCTTCGTGATCATCGCGATCCCGGCCCTGATGGTGATGCTCTCCATGACGCTGCCTGCCCGGGTGAACCGCGCCACGAACCTCGTCGTGGCATCGCTGTACATCCCCATCATGGTGTTCAACGCGGCAGGGGCGTCCTGGGACTGGGCCTTCTACTACGCCCTCACGATCGGAGTCGAGGTGCTGATCCTGGCCTTCATCCTGCGCTCCGCCCGGACCTTGTCCCGCACGCCCTCACCGTCGATGCCAGACCTCGTCGAACCCGACCGGTCGCAGATCCAGATGGGACGGTAGGCACAAAGCTTCGATCCAACCGCCAGCCTGACCAAGAACTTCGGTGATCTCCGGGCCGTCAACAAGATGGGCCACATCGACATCTACGCCGGCCCCGCTCCAAGGCGAACCTCATGAAGTCGTTCACCGTCAAGCGCCAGACCGCACCGAGAAGCCCAGACGGAGATGCCACCCATGCAGCCAGCCGCTCGCGGTGGCATCTTCGGTGCGCTCGAGCCCCGCCCACCTTCCAGGTCGGGCAGACCTCGAGCTTCTGCTCCGACTGGGGCGGTCTGGTCCCTGGGGGAGCGCGGGCGCACACTCCCCACCAGCGCCACCGCCCCGATCGGCTCCCAGCCCACCACCCTCGCCGACTCCACCCTCGGCTGGACCCTCGTGCGGCCCCACGGGTGTTAGACGCCCCGGCGACCGGCCGGATCGGCCACGACCCGCGCACCCCGGGCCACCGGTCGATCCCCCATGCCGACCTGGCGACCTTCCTCGTCGACGGCCTCGAGCAGACCTGTACCCCGGCCAGGCCCATTCGTCTGGGCCAAGTAGCCGCGTCAAGCCCGCCCCGGGAGAGAGGCGAGCAGGGTCTTGGGGAGCATTGCCCGGAGACCGGCGACCACTCCCGGGATTCGGCTGACGAAATGGATCTCGCTCGCCTCAACATCCAGCAGGGAGCGCTTGACCTCGTTGATGGCCGCGCCGTACTCGATCCGGCTGCATCCCAGATCCGTGGCCAGGTCGATGCTGCCCAGCAGAACGTTCTCATAGGCGTGGTGCGTCCCGACCGCGGGCCGGTAGAACACCCCAGACAGAAGGCTCAGCAGGCGCCCCGATCGTAGGAAGGAGTGGTACCCGACGGGCAGGTCACCCACGTAGGCGACGAGGTGCACCAGGTCGTCGGAGCGGATCGACCAATGTGCCGCGACGAGGTCCTCATAGAGCTCGCGGAAGGGCGGATCGGGCGGTCGATCCAGCTCATAGCCGGCAAGCATGGCTGGGCGAAGGGTGCTGGGCATCGGGCCATGGAGCCGCACAATCCGCCCACCCCGGCCTGTGAACCGGCGCACCTTACGATCCAGGTGGCGATGCTCTCCCACAATCCTGGCGCGGGTTCCCGCGTCCACGGCGAGACTGGTCACCCCGATCCACGGCCAGACCACGTGCGGCTGGTCGGTTCGCGTCCCCGACGGCTGCATCGCGACACCCGACGCGTAGCGCCGTGAGAGCCATGCCACGCCAGCACGGGCGAACGCCTCACGGTCGACTCCCTCGGCGACTAGGCCCGGGCACGCCACCGAATCGGTCCCGACCCCGGTGCGCTCCCAGTACCAACTGGCCGGGGCGTAGTGGCCGATCTGGCGCACGGCGGGCTGCGGGAACAGCGAACGCATGGTGTCTTTGCAGTGCATGACCAAGGCCGCACCCGTCAGCTGGTCGCCGTCCTGCATCCGGAGCATGCGGGGCCGGGTCAGCCGACTGCTGCGCGACAGGGTAGCCGCATAGAGGTCGAGCAGACCGACGTCCGCTCCCAGGGTTTCGAGGTCCGAGGCCAGCACGGCGCCCTCGGCCTGGGTCAGTGGCTCAGTGCTGAGCGAGAACCGCGCACCCATGGGTTGACCGTAGGCCCACTCGGGGTCAGTGGCCACCGGCCAGGCTGAGCCCGAGCAGGATCAGCTGATGTCCACGCCGGGCTACGCGTGGACTGCCCAGATCACCAACCCGCCGCCTGAGCGAGGCCGGGCGATGAGCAACCGGCTCCGGTAAAGCCTCGGGGTGACCCCAGGCCGAGGCGCCCGGGTCGGGGGCGAGCTGATCCGCGACCTCGACGGCGCCAACCTGCACGGCATCCAAGCCTGGCCCGCCACCGGAGCGGACCTGTAGCCGTCCCACGCTAGGAGACGATGATGGCCAAGGAACGCTCCGCCTGACCCGCGTCTATCCGCCGCGTATGACTGTCAAGCGCGGGCCGCCCTGCGCTCGACGCTTTGGTCCATTCCGTCCCGTTTGCGGAACCGCTTACGGCGACTCTGTAGCTTCGCCGGGTTGACGTTGCCCGGCGGCCCCGCGTTCACCGGTTGGGGATCCTGCTACGGGACGGCCTGACTGGGTGGTTGGAACGTGGTTGCGCGAGCGGGCGAGGCGGGTCAACATTGGCGGGTGGAGCACACGTGTTGGGCAGGCCGACTTTGATGCCCACGTTGACCTTGTTCTGTGGGTTGCCCGGGTCGGGCAAGACGACCCTGGCCAAGCGGCTGGAGGTCGAGGGGGCAGGCTTCAGGGTCTGTACCGATGACGTCCAGGCCGAGCTCGGTGTCCCGCCGGACGACTCCTTGTTCCATGAGCGGCTCCAGGTTGTCCTCTACCGGCGGGCCCTCGCTCTGCTCGACCACGGGATCGACGTCATCCTTGAGGACGGGCTGTGGACCCGCGCGGAGCGGGCCGACAAGTTCGCGGACGCGCGCCGACACGGCGCCCGCGTCGTGCTCCACGTGTTCGACATGCCACGAGAGCAGCTGTGGGCCCGCCTTCAGCAGCGCACGGCGACGGGACCACCTGGTGCGTTTCCGGTGAGTGAGGCAGAGCTGGATGCGGCCCGGCGCATCTTCGAGGTCCCGACGGCGTCCGAGCTCGCTGACCTTGACCAGGTCGTCGTCCACTCGGGGGCCAGCCTCGATGGGCATGGGTGACGCCGAAACCTTGGAGGGCTGATCCGTCAGCTCGTGGCCGACCAGTTCCCGCAGAGGGCGGACCTCGGCGTCCGGGAGGGGTCCTCCCAGGGCTGGGACAACCGGACCTTCCGGCTCGGACCTGACCTGTCGGTGCGGCTGCCGAGCGCTGACGGTTACGAGCCGCAGGTGGAGCGGGGCACGAGTGGCTGCTCTTCCTTGGGCAGCGGTTGACGACACCCGTCCCGTCCCCCGTGGCCAAGGGACGGCCGTCGCGCCTCTTTCCGCGGGCCTGGTCGGTCTACCAGTGGCTAGACGGTCGACCCCTGAACGAGGTGGACGAGGTCGACCTCGCACCGATCGCCACCGACGTGTCGTCGTTCCTGCGCTGTCTGCAGGCCCTGCCGACTCCTCCCAGCGCACCGTCCCCGCAGGAGTCCAACGGGTTCCGCGGGGACCCTTTCGACCGGTACCTCGCCGAGGCGGAGGCAGCCGTGCCGGTCCTGGACCGGCGGCTGCGGCAGGAAGCGAGGCAGTGGCTGCGCACCGCGACGGGGCGGCAGCCGCATTCACCTCGCCCCCATGTCGGTATGTGTGCGTACGGTGCAGGAAAGGGACCCGCTCCGCGACCACGAGTCGTTCTCACCACCACCGCCAGCGTCGACGGAAGGGTGACCCTCACCGGGTCCGAACGACTGCTGGACCAGAACGTGGCGGCCAGATGGCGAGCGGCCTGGCCGGATGACGTCGAGGGGCTGATCGACCAACGTCGTAGCTGGATCGAGGCGCACTACGCGCCAACGGTGGTCCTGGAGGGCAGTGGCACCTTCGTCCCCGGTGACGCCACGTCGCCCTGGTCCGAAGGCTCGTACGCAGGCAGTGGCGGCGATGACGGGCTCTACGTCGATCATCTCCCGCACCGCACCCCACACTGGTTCGCTGTCGTCGACGGCCGGGGACGCATCGACTGGAGCTTCACCGGCGATAACGAGATGTCTCTGCTCGTCCTCGCATGCCGCACGACGCCCACCGGGTACCTCAGACACCTCCGGGCGCTGGGCATTTGCTACCTCGTCGTCGGCGATGGGCACGTGGACCTGGGGGAGGCACTTGAGCGAATGTACGCCGTGCTCGGGGCTGTTGCGGTCATCGCCGACGGCGGTGGCGGCATCAACGGCGCCTTGGTCCGGGCCGGGCTAGTCGACGAGGTCCACGTGATCACCTTCCCGGCGCTGGTGGGTGGGCAGACCACCCCGTCCTTCGTTGACGGAGCACCGCTGCCACCCGGCAGCTCACCGGTCTCGCTGCGTCCCATGAGTCTTGTGCAAGGGGCGGGGGGCAGTATCTGGGCTCGATACGAAGTACACCGCTCATGATCCGCGGCCGCCGCGACGCGGACGACGCGTGCGCCGTCATGCGGCGGCGGGCACCGCCGCTTCGGAGCTGAGTGGGGCACCTTCGCGCCCACCGTGAAAGCGTCCCTGCCGGGTACCGCAGACGGATGCAGCCCGGCGCGGAGTCGTCGTCGAGGTTGGGTGCGACGTAGCGGTGCGGAGCCGATCGAGCATGGCCGAGCCCGTAGTTGATACCGCCCCCTTCTGGGGTGCAGTACCCGCCAGCCGACGGTGAGGCGTCTCGTACGAGGGCGTCCCCGTACGAGCAACGACCTGCGGCGTTCCGGCAGGTTCGCCGGGTTGAGGGTGTCCGGCGACCCTGAGCCCCCCGAAAGGGGATCCGCAGGCGGAACGGTTCCCGGCGCACGTCCTGCACGACCATCCCTGATGGGATGCTGGGGGCGTGCCCGCGAAGGAAGCCTCGATGACTGACGCAGAAGCCACTGAGATCGTGGGCTGGCTGGAGGCGCGCCACGCCACCTACCAGGTGAATGGGGGCTGGGCCGTAGATGCGCTCCTGGGTCGGCAGACACGAACGCATCGAGATCTCGACGTCTTCGTCGACACCGAGGTCCTCGACGAGTTCCTCGCGTGGCTCGAGGAGCGGGAGTACGCCGTCGCCGAGGACTGGCTCCCCATTCGAGTCGAACTCGTGGGCTCTCACGGGAGAGTCGACGTCCACCCCATGACCATTCAAGCCAACGGTGACGGCATCCAGACAGGATTCGGGGACGAGACGCTCACGCATGCCGCGAGGGACAGAACCTCCGGAGTGATCGGAGGCGTCACCGTCGTAGTCGCCTCCGCTGCGCGGCTGCGCGAGCTGCGGCAGGGCTACGCCCACCGAGACGTGGACCTTCACGATCTGGCGGTCCTTGAGAGCCTGTGACCAAGCGCGGTGTCTCGGATGAGGTACGTCGAGCGACGCAGCCGCGGTTGGCTCGAAGGTGCCCCACTGCGCCGCGTGTTATGTGCCTGTCATGGGGAAGCGTCCCGCCCGTCCCGCACGCCGATCGCTGACCGGTCACCGGGTCCATAGACTGAGTGGTCCGACGGGTTGTTGCCCGCTTCGATTCGCAGGGGGCGTGGACCACGAACCCCCTCTGGGAGTCCGATGCCCCCCCCCGGTGCTGCGTGAGAGAACGGGCGCGCGCCACACGTGTCACTGCAGTTCGATCAAGCGCTAGGCCCTAGTCCGCTCTAGTGTGCCGCACCGTTGATTCGTTGTAATAGTCGGCCGATGGATTCGAGGATCTGGTCGGCGGTCTTGGTCCAGATGAAGGGCTTGGGGTTCTCGTTCCAGGCTTTGACCCAGTCGCGGAGGTCCTTCTCCAGTTCCTGCACGGTCCGGTGGTCGGAGCGTTGCAGCAGGTCGCGGGTGACCTCGGCGAAGAGTCGCTCCACTTGGTTGATCCAGGACGAGTAGGTCGGGGTGAAGTGCATGTGGAAGCGTGGGTGCCTCTCCAGCCAGGC
>JBAVKQ010000016.1:0-22219 GCA_049688395.1 Candidatus Nanopelagicales bacterium | reverse complement strand
TGGCGGGCGCGCAGAGCTCGAGTAGTCAATGACCTGCGCCGGAGGGTTGTCCACGTTGCTATCCGAGCAGGGGCACCCTCGCGCCGAAGCGGTGTTGACCCTGCCATCACGTTCAATACCCCGCGTGCTGCTCACCGCGATCAGTTCTCCAGCTTGTCCATACATGAGCGGGCAAGCCGGGCGGTCATCCCGAGCCGCTCGGCGACCTCGTCCGGGCTTACCGACCCGCCACCTCCGGGCGCGGACTTGACCATCCCCAGCAGGTCCCTGACCCGCTCGATCGCCACGGGTGGTGGGGCGAGGCCAGCCGAATGCACGGACCGCGGCGGCCCGACGTGGTCCACAGAGAAGGCCCCGCCGAGCTCGTCTTGTGTTGCGTCCGCTTCGTGCCCCTCGCCGAGATGGTCCTGCGCCTCAACCCGACTCCAGTCGCCTGAGTCGAATGGTCCTGCTGAGGACCGGCCGCCCGGGCGACCCGAGTACTTGGGTGCTGCGGGCGGCGACTCGGCGGGCGGAGTCGGCTGCGGCAGCCGAGCGGGACCGTCCAGACCGGATGGGTCGTAGACGTGCCACGGCGCGCTGGCATACATCTGCCCGGTCACCTGCTCGAGCAGCGATCCAGCGGCGATGAGGTCGCGGCCGGATCGCTCACCGGCCAGCAGCAGATTGTGGCTGGCGCGCAGCATGGGCGGCCAGGAGACCCGTTGACATTCGAGTGGGATCGCCGGATCGTTAATGTTCGATCGCGCTGTTGAACGCGGTGGTCGCGAGGGGTTGACTGGGGACGACGTCGGGCCGGCTCGGGAGGTGCGCATGCTGATCGGCCGCGAGCGCGAGTTGGCCCAGCTCTCTGGTCTGATTGACGATGCCGTCAATGGTGGTGCTCATGCGCTCCTGGTGCGCGGCGAGGCCGGGATCGGCAAGACGGCGCTGCTGGAGGCCGTGGGTGAGGTCGCTCGTGAGCGCGGCGTACGCGTGCTGTACGTCGCCGGGGTTGAGACTGAGGCCGAGCTCGCGTTCAGCAGTCTGCAGGATCTGCTCAGCCCGGTGATCGACAGACGCAGCCTGCTTCCCGCACCGCAGGCTGCCTCATTGGCCGCGGCGCTCGCGCTCGCACCTGGCGTGCCGGGTGACCGTCTGACCGTCTGCGTGGCGACGTTGGGCCTGCTTGAGCACATCGCTGCCGATGGGCCGCTACTCGTACTCGTGGACGACCTACCGTGGCTGGACGCGGCCTCGCAGGAGTGCATCCTGTTCGCCGCCCGACGCGCGCAGGGCCGACTCGCCATGGTGTTCGCGGCCCGCGACGACGGCGTCGATGACCTTGCCCAGCGCGCGCGTCTGCCTGAGCTGGCCGTTCCCGGACTCGATCATGCGGTTGTTCTCCGGCTGCTGATGCAGGCGGCCCCGGATTTGGTGGCCCCGGTCGCGGAGGTGTTGTCCGAAGCGGCCGACGGCAATCCTCTGGCGGTTCGGGAACTGGTCGCCACCCTCGCTCCAGCGCAACGCTCAGGTCTGGCCGACCTGCCGTCACCGCTCCCACCCGGGCGTCGCCTGAACGACCTCTACCGTCAGCAGATACGAGCTCTGCCCGACGATACCCAGGTTGCGCTGTTGGTAGCCGCGGCGTACCAGGGTGACGAGTTGCGGGTCATCGGTTCCGCCTGCGCCGCGTTGGCCCTCAACGTCGCCAGTCTGGCGGTGGCCGAAGATGCCCAGCTCGTCGGGATCTCGATGGGCAGGCTGCTGTTCGCGCACCCATTGATACGTGGAGCGGTCTACCACCAGAGCACTGCCCGGCTACGCCGCGTGGTGCACGGAGCCCTTGCAGACGTCCTCCAGGGCGAGTCACGAGCGTGGCATCGGGGGGCTGCGACCCTGGTCCCTGACGAGGACGTCGCCCGCGAACTGGAAGGCGCTGGGCAGGCGGCCATGGCCCGCCGAGGTCCGGGGCCCGCGTCATTCGCGCTGGAGCGGGCTGCCCAGTTGACCCCAGATCCGCAGCGGTGTGCTCGGCGACTGCTGGCGGCCGGTGAGGCAGCCTTCGCCGCAGGATCGCCCGACCGGGCGTCGGCGTTGCTCGGTCAGGCGGCGCATGAGACGAGCGACCTCGCCGTGCGTGCTGCCGCCAACCATCGCAGGGGTCAGACCTTGGTGGTCAGTGCACAACTGTTGAGCGCGGTCGACCTGCTGACCGCTGAGGCCGAACCGGTGAAAGCCGCGCATCCTTCGCTGGCCGCGGCCATGCTGGCCGAGGCTGCGATCGCCTGCAACGTGGCTGCGGACTGCCGGCGGGCGCTGCGGCTGGCAGAGGAAGCGGCCAGTCTGGTCGAGGGTGACGCGCCACTTGCGGTCAGGGCACTTGTGGCGGCGACGCTGCGGACTAGCTGGGTCTTCCGTGCCAGTCCGGGGCAAGCGCATCCGCTGCTCGCTGAAGCCGATGACCTGGCGGGGTCGGTGGATCCGCTGAGTCCCGCCGGGCAGAGCATCGCGGTGGCCCTCAATCTCCGTCTGTGGACCGGCGAGTTCGAGCGGGTCCGCGACGAAGCCATGGCGACTCAAGCTCGCGCGCAGGAACTGGGCGCCCTCAGCGCGTTGCCGCTGCTTCTGGTCACCGAGGCCGAATGCCACTACCGGCTGGGCGACTGGACAGCAGCGGCCCGAGCGGCGGCGGAAGCTGTGGCGACCGGCCAGGACTTCAACCAACCGACCTCTGCCGGGCATGGTCAGCTGCTCATCGTGCGGCTAGCTGCCGCCCGCGGCGACGACGAGAAGGGCTGCCGGGCAACGATCGGTGCAATGATCACGTTGGCCGAGGACTCCGGGGCCCGCAGCGGTATCGCGTTCTCCGTCGCTGCCCTGGGCTTCCTCGAGCTGGGCCTCGGTCGGATCGCCCCGGCGATCGAGCAACTCGAGCGAGTAGCGCAGTTCTACGTCGACAGCGGCATGGAGGAACCGACCCTGATTCCATGGGAGGCCGATCTGGTCGAGGCGTACCTGCGGGCCGGTGCCACCGAGGACGCGCAGGTAGCCCTGGCCGTGATGGCTCGGCGGGCCGAGGCTGCCGACATTCCCACCGCAACCGCCGCCTATCGGCGGTGTCGGGGGATGCTGGAGCGCGACTTCGACGAGCACTTCCAGGCAGCCCTTCAGGCCGACGAGCAGCGTCCGATGCCGTTCGAACGCGCTCGCACCCTGTTGGCGTACGGACGACGGTTGCACCGGGTCAGACGACGAGCCGAGGCACGGGCGGTGCTGCACGAGGCCGTCTCGGGCTTCCAGCAACTCGGGGCTGCGCCGTGGCTGGCCCAGGCGGAGTCCGAACTGCTCGCTGCGGGTGGACGCAGAACCTCAGCGGCGACCAGGGAGCTGGGATCGCATACGTTGACCCCGCACGAGCGCCACGTCGCCGAGACTGTGGCACGCGGCGTCTCCAACCGGCAGGCGGCCGCGGAACTGTTCCTGTCGCCCAAGACCGTCGAGTTCCACCTCGTTCACGTCTACCGCAAGCTGGGCATCACATCGCGCGCCCAGCTGGCCGCGGCGCTGCGACGGGCTGACGCGCCGCCGTGATTCCTGCAATGATCCGCCGAGTCATCCACCGCCCAGAGCGCCCTGCGGCGACGGCCGCCTCTGCGTGACGAACGCCGAGGGCGGCACCGCCACGGTTTCGACGAACACGGGCTTGTGCGTGATCGACGGCCGAGTGTCGGCAGAGCCGCTCAGCAGCGGCTCGCTCTCCTCCAGGCGCACCCGGATCTCCGCGTCGGTGTCGAAGCCGCCGATCGGGAGGACGAAATCGTGGCGCCATGACGTGTCCTGACCACTGGTGAGCCGCTCGAGTCGGACCGGGCCGTCGAGCACAGACCACCCCAGATCGGGGTCCGCAACACCCGGGTCCCGTTCCTCGACCCAGGCGGTGACCCGGTTGTGGTGGGCCACGTCGGGCTGGTCGGGGTCAGGGTCTGCGACGCCGTCATGGCTCGCGCCCTGCATCGTGACCCTGAGGGTGGCGCCGCGTTCGGCGACCCGCACGGTGGTGGTTCTGGTCGGTCCCAGCCGCAGGGGGTCGGTCGCGATGAGCGACGAGAGGTGGGCTCCGGTGACCGAGTGTGGCTGCAGCCGACACAGCACGAGCCGAACGAAGGGCAGGTACGTCCCATCGTCGTCGATCACGACATCCGCGTACCAGCGCCCGGTGTCGGTGTCGAAGGTGACCTGGTGGCCGGCGACGTCGACCGGGCGGCCGTCGAGCGTGGTCAGGCCGGCGGACGCCGTGACCGCCGACGTCAATAACTCCGGGGTGATCGGCGCCGGGTCCGAGGTCAGGAAGACCGGGTCCTTGCCGGCCACGCTGGTGGTCACGGTCTGGGCCCCGGCGACGTCGCACACGACCCCCAGCAACTCTCCAGCGCCGGAGACGAACCAGCCGCGCCCCAGCCACACCCGGACCACCGACCCGTGGTGGTGGATCCGCTGTGAGCGTTCGTCGCCGTTCCGACGCCGCCGGAAGGCTGGCAGGGTCTCCAGGACTTTCGGCGGCAGCGGCGGCCTGGTGTTGGGCACCTCGAGGAGGAACGGTTCGGCGCCGTCCTCCTGCGACAGCCGGCTCGTCGGGTTGGGGATCCAGCGAACAGTCACCTGGGAGCCGACCGTCAGGCCACCCCCCTCGATGCGGGTCAGGGTCCCCGTGGGTCCGTCGACCAGGTAGTCGGTGCCTTCGCTGTAGGTGCGCTCACCGTCGCTGACCACGACAGAGCTGATCACGACGTTGTGCATGACGATGGCGGTCGGGCTGTCCGGGACCTCGATGGTGCGCTGCTCGGTGAAGTGTCGGCTGAACCGGCTGAACGCCTCGGCGGTCACCAAGACCTCCCGGTGGCGGGTGTCGTCGAGCCGCCACTGCAGGTCAGCCTCCACCACCCGCGGGCGGCCCTCCCGATCGACCGAGACCTTGCCGATCAGCACCTGTGCGGCGGCGTCGCGCGGCCCATCCTCGCTGGGGTCGTCCACCGGGTCGGTCCATGATCCGCGCAGGGTCACCCGTCGGGTCGAGGCCCGGTCCAGGTTCAGTCGTCCGAACAGACGGGCCTGCCGACCCTCCAGTCGCCGCTCTGCCCGCAACGACGTGATCGCCGGGATGGCCAGTGGCACTCGTACGGCGTGGATCAGGGTCACCGTCTTGCGGGCCGACACCAGCCAGAATCGGCCGTCGGCCAGCACCCGGTCCAGTTGCGTGACCTCACCGGCCGGACGCCCTTCGCGCATGACGGCAACGAGTCCGAAGTGGTCGGTGAACGGCGCCTTCACGCTGCATCCGATCTCCACATCGATCCAACCCGCCTTCGGCAGGCGGACTTCCACCGCATCGTCGGCGTCCACCAGCGTGGTGCTCGGCGGGCCGGCAGCAAGGATGAGTCGCTGCGTCGACAACTCGGGCCAGCTACCTCGCCACGGCACGACCAGCACGCCCGGGACGCCGGGCACTCCCGCGAAGCCGATTCCGGTCGCTGCCGGGTCGGGAAGGTAGCTGACCGCGACCTGGTCGGGTCCTGGCGGCGTCGGGTCCCCGTCGATCGGGCCGCTGAGCACGATGCGTTCCGCGGTTACCGGGTCGGCGGTGGTGTCGTTGGTCAGCGAACGCCCGTCGCGCTCTGCCAGGTCCGCGTACGCACCGGGATCGGCCCCGCCGGCGGGCAGGCCGTGTCGCTCGGCGAGTTGCTGGGTGCCCACCGGCGGGAAGATCAATCGGTCGGTGGGCGGCAGCGTGGCATCGTCGGAGTCGAGCTCGGACTTGATCACCAGTTGTGTCGGGGTGTCGTCCACGCCTGGGACAGGCGCGAGCTGGCGCCGGACCAGCGACGGTGACGCCACCGCGGACCAGCGGCCGAAGTCGATCGGTGGGGGCTGGCGCTCGCTGCCGCCGGAGTCGGTGACGTCCCGGGACACTCCGGAGATGTCGACCTGACGGGCGCGCAGCCAGTACTGGGAGCCGTACCGTAGTCGGGGTAGGGTGCCGGGCTGCACCTGGTAGTCGACGGTGAACTGCACCGGGCCGGGAGCCGGCGCGGACTGCTTGGTCTCGACTGCTTCGCCGGTCAATGGGTCCAGCACGTTGCCAGCGGGTGGGGCGGCGGCCGACCAGCCCGACCAACGGTGCAGTACCGGCCGGGCCCGCTGCTGGGTGATGGTGTTGGTCGTCTCGGTGCCCAGGGTTGTGGACACCCAGTTCTCGTCCGGATCCGGGCTGACCTTCAGTGCCGGGTCGCGGGGGAAGAGGTACCCGTTCGCGCTGACCCGTTGGTGTAGCGACCGGAACGGCTTGCCGGGCAGGGACACGTCGATCCGGTGCCCGATGACAAGGTCGGCGTCGCACAGGGTCATCACGTCGATCTGGCCCGTGAGCAGGCGGTTGATCTCCCGTTCGATCGTCGTCATCCGCAGCGCGCGGTCCTGCAGCAGGCCGGGTGCGTCGGTGCGGGTGATGGCCACCCCGAAGTCCGCCAGGCTGGGCAGCGGAGCCGGGCCGTCAGTTTCGGCGAACGTACGGACGAACTCACTCAGGGTGCCGGCCGCGTTCAGCACGTCGATCTGAGTCAGGCGGGCGGCGCTCAGGTCCTCGAAGCCGCCGTGGGACCAGAAGTCGGGATTCAGGCAGGTCTGCGGGGAGATCTCCCGCACCGTGTTGCCGATCCGATTGGTGATGTCGGTATGCACCGAGACCCGGCTGAACGTGGCCGGCAGTTTCACCTCCAGATCCACCACGATCCCCAGGACGCGCAGCAGGTGCGGGTGCCGACCGAGCAGGCTCACTGCCTGGTTGAAGTCGATCGTGTCCACACCCTGCCCGCCGCCGTCGCCGGTTGACCCGGGGCTTCGAGTGCTGAACTGCCGGGCCCGGCGCAGGCGTTCGCGTGCGACGCCGCCGGGCCCGAGCAGGTCGGCGACGTCGGGCAGCCCGCGCAGGTCGGACACCGTGGGGATGGTGGTGGGAAAGGCCTCGCCGACCGCCAGATAGGCAGCCACGATGTCCTCGTGCACGTCGCCCTCGTCCAGGGAGAGGTACGCCCGGTCGCGACGGTCGGTGAACTGCCAGGTGTTCCACGGCATGTCGGCTGCGAACACGGCAGCCCAGACCGCCGAGTCCGGTGCCGGGGACACGACCGACACCTGGTTGGCGGGCACCGTGTTGCCGTCGATGGTGACGGTGAAGGTGCGAGCCCCGACCACGGCGGGCCAGTCCCCCCAGTCGGTGTCCGACAGCCGCGCGGCGCCGCGGCCCCGGGGGGCCAGGTAGACGCTGAGCCGGCCGACGTCGTTGGGCTTGCCCCCGTGCGGGAGCGCCACTGTCATCAGGATCTCGTTGGCCATGATCAGTTCCTTCCAGGCCGCTTCTAGGCCGCGTCCGCGAATGCCGCGCAGTAGGAGTTCCAGAGCTGCGGGGTCGGGAATCGGGTGGCGAAGCCCCCCGCGGTGGCGCTCGAGCTGGCCGCAGCGGCGAGGGCTGACCGAGCGCCCGAGCCGTCGCCCAGGGCCATCTCCTGCGAGATCGTGAAGCTGACCTCCTTCTCGATGAACCCGACGTCGACCGAGGCGGTCACGGTCGCCTCCCCGACCAGCACGCCGGTCGAGGCGGTGTACTCCAGGGTGAGCAGCACCTGCACCACGATCGAGATCAGACCGAGCACCTGGACCTCGCCCAGGATGTCCAGGAAGGCCCCGAGGGTGACGTCGGCACTGACCTCGCCATCCACGAGGATCGCAGTCAACTCCAGGGAGGCTCCGAAGGAGGCTCGCAGGGATCCCTTCGCGACCACCACGTCGATGCTCAGCTCGATCACGAAGGCCAGGGACAGCTCCAGTCGGACGATCCCGAATGGGTGGGGTGAGGCTTCCAGTTCGACTGACCCCGATCCGCCGAAGCCCATCACGCTCAGGGTGAACGGATCGGCGCGGGTACCCAGGTTGAACGCGGCCCGCAACGGGCCACCGGTCAGGTCGATCACCAGCCCGGTGCCGACCTCCAGCCCGGTGATGCCGAGCACCCCGAGGCTGATGTCGGGCAGCGGGAAGGTCAGGTCTGCCTGGACGGCGTCATCGCGGATCTCGATCCGCGGACCACCGCCGAGCCCGGCGAGGAACTCCTGAATGGGATCCAGGAACGTCAGGGCGCCCAGGAACCGGACGGCGGCGATCTCGACGTCCACGTCGGCCGGCCCGTCGGGCGGGTCGAGGAAGCGGATCTTGGTGAACGCGACGGCAATGATCGGCTTGGGCGGCGGCAACTGGATCATGATGTTGCGCACGGTCACGTCAACGGTGGTCTCGGGCTCTGCGTCGAGGTCATCGAGGGGGATGCAGTGCTCGAGCAGGAAGTCCAGCTCCCCCTGCGCCTCCGCCGGGAACGGGGAGTCATCGAGTTTTGGGTCCTGGGCGACGATCAGGGTGTCGCCGAAGGATTGCAGGGTCGGGTTCCAGGTCAGTGAGATGCACAAGGCATCCGGCAGGGCGTCGGGCTCCGGGCGATGCAGCTCGATGTCGTACCGGGGCAGGCCTGCCTCGGCCAGGACGTCGCCACCGATGTTGAGCTTGGCGATCAGCTTGTCCAGCTGCACCGACCCGAGGAAGAGGGCCGTGTCCCCGAGCGCAGCCGTGGGATCCCACTCGTCGCCGGCGAGCAGTTCGACAGCGGGGCCGAGCAGCGCGGTGAGCTGTCCCACGTTCAGGTCGGGTGCCGTGATGCCGCTGCCACCGCCGGAGAACGGCAGGGTGATCGGAATGTCGAGGTCGAGGAAGCCCAGTGCGACGTTGACGCCGAGGTCGAGGCCGTGCTCCAGCCACACGCCGGCCATCCGCACTGTGAAGGGTTCAGCGTCCTGACCGCGAAGGGTGTCGACCTTGTCGTCGACGACCGCGGCAGTGTCCATGGCCGGAACCAGGGGAAGGACCCCGTCGGGCAGCGACGCGGGCGAGGTCGGGGTCCCGACCGTGAACGACATTGCCCAGCTGGGCAGGGTGGTCTTGCCGTCTCCCTCGGTGCCCGGCAGCTCGTCGGCGTACGCGACGGGCTGTCCGCCGAGGTCCGTGGCCCCCACGTCCGCAGCGGGATCCTGGTAGTAGGAGATGACCGCGGCGATGTCGTCCGATTCCGCATCCGTGCGGACGAACACGCCCGGCAGGGTGAAGGAAGCCTGCTGCACCCCGGTCCGGTCAATGGCTGTGTAGTCCAACTGCACCGGGACGCCGTCGGCGACAGCGGTCGGCACGAAGACGACGTCGTCGGCGGCGCCAGGGATGGGCAATCGGCTGATCTCCGCGATGAAGTTCGAGACGAGATCGATGCTGCGGAACGGGAGCTCTCGACCTGCGTTCGGCATGGCTACTGCCAGGGTGTCGACGTCGACGGTGTTGGGACTCACCGAGAGGAATTCCCGCAGCCGCAGAGGCGCAGTGACGCCGCCGGCAGCGTCGACCTCGAATCTGCGGTCAGCGACCTGGATCACCGATGCGACATTGCCGAACGGAGCCAGCCAACCGCGATGCGCCACCCGGACGTGAACGTCGCGACCTGCGGCGACCCGCTGCGCCCAGGAGGCCAGCACCCCCCCCGAGAACGACCCAGCCACGTCCAACCACCCACCGGCCAACGACAGCCAGAGCCGGTCGACCGTGGCAGCCTCGTGCGCGGGATACTCCAAGTCCATGTCATGGTCGCCCATCGCCCGCACCAGGTGGCGTTCGTCGAGGCGGGTGGGTAGCCGCGCGAACTCGTCGTGGAGGGTGGGCCAGTCGGCGGACGGGACGTCCGCCTGATGATCGTCGGTCCAGATGGCGCGCACCCGCACCTCGGTGTGCGGCGGTTCGAGCACGACCGCAGCCCCATCGATCGTCCGCTCCCGGCCCAGGCGCATCCGCCACAACTCGGTGATGGCACCGAAGGTGCGCGGCTGGGCCTGCGTGACGAACCGCCCGCCGACCCCCGGCGACAGGAAGAGGGCCTGGGGCATCTCCACGAAGGTCTCGGTCGGTGGCGTTGTGGGGTATGGGCTGCCCGAGACGGCACCCCTGGGGTCCAGGACCAGGGTGCGATCGGTCCAACCCAGCAGACCCTCGACCGTGTACGGGATGACTGTGCCCGGGGCGATCTCGAACCGGAGCTGGGACGGGCCGGACACCCGGTTGGCCGACGTCCCCGGTGAGACCGGGTCGTCTGTGAGGATCGACTCGGCGGTGTGCTGGGCAGGCAGGACCAGCGTCAGGAAGCCCGGACCATCGCCCGCGGGAGTCAGCCCGTCCTGGACCAGTTCGAGGTTCTCCAAGACCACGCTGAGCCAGAGTTGATCGACCGCTCGTACCAAGGCGATGGTATTCGACGTGCCGTCCGTCGTCGGGGCCATCCGGGGCTCCCTTCCGCGGGGCACCTGGTCCCGCTGGCGTGGCGCTTGTGCACCTCGCCGCTGCGAGAAGGCTGCCGCTTCGGCTGCGGAGACGCACCAGGGAAACCCCCAGGGGTGAAGGTGATCCAGGGCCGCGTCGAGAGCGCCCGGTCGCCTGCCACCGCCCCAACGCTCAAGGGATTCACCCGGTGCACAGCCCCGCCGCATGCGACCACGCTGGAGGCAGGCCGAGGTCCGGGCGCACGCCAGGGACGCGGCCTGCTACAGCAACCGTCGAGGAGCGAGGAAACGAAATGAAGACCACGTACCTGATTGACGGCCGGGAGATCGGGGCCGATGGAGAGGAGCGAAAGGCGGCGATGACCGGGTGTCCCGAGATCTGCACGGTCGCCGTGGACGAGACCGCCCAGGAGGTTCGGGCGTTCCGGCGCAAGGAGGATTTCGAACGTTGGGTCCGTGCCCAGCCGTTCGGGCCGAAGTACGCCGAGAGCGAGGAGATGGTGCACCAGGCGAGGGAGTTCCAGAGTCGCGACCATCAACACCTCCTGGAACGCCAGCAGCTCGTCACCCAGCGGGTGCGTGAAGATCTCAGTGAACTGTCCCGGCGAATGGGAGTGCCGCTGACGTCCAGGGAGCTGCTCGACGTCGCGCATCACGGGTCAGCGTTGTTGGATCCCCCCATCCTGCACTCCGCGATCCTGTTCGACTACTCGCCTCAGGGGGCTGTCACCGGCGTCCTCCTCATCGGCGTGCCGATCCCGACCTTCGGCGGTGGCAACGACCGCACCTCACAGCTGGACGTGATTGGTTCAGTGACGACGTTGTACGACAGGACCTGGTGGCGCGGCGATCGGCAGTCCTTCTTCGGGTCCGGCTTCTTCACCATGGTCACGAGCAACCTCAACAACCGGGCCGCCTCCGGCACCTGCTTGTGAGGTCGGGGTCACCAGAGCCGACGGCTCCTACTCGGCCGCGTTCGTGGCGGTGAGCGCCGCCTTGGCCAGCCAGACTGCCGGGTCAGCTGCGTGGTACAGGTGCTCCGCGGGTTCGATCCGGTCCAGGAAGAAGCGGTAGATGACGGCCTGGCGCAGAGCCGCAATCGGGGCCAGGAGGCCCGCGGCCCGGTCGGGCTCGCAGTCGGGGATGACAGCCCGCCACAGTGCCGACCAGAACGCTCGCAGCAGCGGCTGGTCGGCCTGGGGGACGCGCTCGAGGAAAACGGACTGGTCGAGGAGCGGATGGCCGACCCCGGAGTCTGCCCAGTCGAGGATCACGAGCCCGTCGGTGCCGCCGTGCACGTTGCCGGGGTGGAAGTCGCCGTGGACCAGGGTGTCTGGGATGCCGCACGCGGCGAGCGCTGCCTGACGCTTGGGTAGCCCGGCGAGAATCCTGGTGAGCGCCGCCCGGGTCCGCATATCGAGCTGGTCGGCGGTCCGGTCGACCACATCGGCAGCCAGGTCGTCGAACCTCGGCGGCCGCCAGTCGAAGGCCCCCGTCGCAAGCACGCTGTCGACCCGTCCGATCAGGGCCACCTGCATTCCGACGAGCACCTGCAGCATCTGCCGCAGCACCCTCGCGGGGGCGTCGCACTGGTCCACACCGGGGACATCGCCCAGCAGCACCCGGCCATCGTCGCGCCCGAGCAGCGCTGGCACCGCGTCGGTCACTGACGCAAGCATTTCGATCATCGCGCCCTCGTGGCCGAAGAAGGGCGGGACCGATTTGAGCCAGACGGGTCCCTGTGCAGTCGGCAAAACCCAGATGCACGAGAGGTTCCACGTGCGAATCTGCCGCGGCGCCCCGATTCGCGGCGTGCCCCGCCGGGCAAGGACCCCCTCAGCCCAGGCCAGATCGGCTTGCGGCCCCCCAGGGCGGGCGTAGGCGGCTCGCAACCGGTGGTCGGCGCGTGCGGACTTCGCCACGTGGGGGACGGGTTCGAGGCGTCGCGTGGTCGGCTGACCTGGTTGGACCTGCGCGAGGACGATGACTTTCCCACCGCCCCGGTGCGAGGGTGGCTGGTCGGCGTCGAGGAGGCGCAGGACCGTGACGTCCACGCCGGCCTGCTTGCGCACGGACTCGATGACGTCCTCGGCGTTGGGGTACCAGGGCGAGGGCAGGTCGACAGGGGGAAGGGCGCCCAACCATGTGCCCGCAGGGTCGCACAGCACCACCGTGACACGGCGTCCGCTCGGAGACCCCATCCCGGAAAGGCTACGCGACCCGGGCGATCCGGGAGGCTCATGGGATGTGCGCGGGGGCAGGTCCACCTGTCGTGCCGTGACAGTAGTGACAACAGCCTCGTCCTACTCCACCAGCAGGTGGCCCTCCGACTCGCGAGCAGTCCCGCGCTTGAGCGGCAGGACCTTCGTGAGGCTCGTGAGGAACATGCCAACTCCCGGGATCGTCGTGAACACGCCCTGAGGCCGTTGCACCATCCGGCGGTTGGTCAGGTCGTACGCCGACTGTTGCCACGGGCAGACCGAGCACCTATTTCTCGACTATCGCTCCCCCAGCCAGGTCGGCCCGCAGGCGGGGGCAGTCCCGGCCGACGGCGAACCGCTCGCCCGTGCATCCCTGCCCATCTACTGAGCCGCGACACAGAGGGGCGCAGCACAAGCGAAACCCTCAGCGAAGAGGGTGCCCGTCAGGGTGCGTGCGAGGCGAGACATAGCCGATCCCGATAGACCCGCCCGGTGGCGTCTCCCCGGACAGGGGCACCCGATACGGGGTGCGTCTTTGTGGGCGGAAAGCCGTGCCCAGTGTCGCAGCGTTCCTGTCGACGGCAGGGGCTGGTCGAGCCAGTCTTCGCGAAAAGTAGGTCACAGTGAGTGATCGTCGTGGGCGCCACACCCTAATCCGGCACTTCGGCGGCCAGATTCACCTCGGGTGTGGGCCGCTCCTGCCCTTGGTCACGCTGGGTGAGATGAGCCAGGAGAACGGTCGACCACGTTGCGTCCACGGACGTGGTGCACCGCCGCGTCTTGCTTGACGGTCACTCGCGGCGCAGTGACTCATCTGCTTGTGTCGCTGGGCGACGATCCGGCTCAATGGGTGGCCAGTGGCAGGGTGTACCCGAGGTCTGCCAGCGCGTCTCGGAACGCGGCATCGTGCTCGGCCGCGACCGCGAGATGCCGATCGCCCAGCAGGTGGCAAAGGACGGCGGTTCGGGGGTGGCGAGCGACCCGCGCGGCGGTCGCCGGGTCGGCACATTCGACGAGGCGCACCACCCCGCGGTCGGACAGCGCTGCGGCGCGCGCCGCAGCGTCGGACAGCAGCCTGGTCACGGTCTCCGGCGCTGGGCCCTGGCTGGCGCTGTCCAGGAGCTGATGCAGGTCATCGAGGCGGCGCCCGCCGGCCATCCCGGCCAGCAGGCTCGTCATCGACAGGCGCCAGGTCCGCTCAGCGGTCCGCTCGGCGAAGGCCGACAGCGTCATGGCCTGCCCCGGCGCAAGGGCGCCTACCGCGACCACCTCGTGGGTGGACAGCACCGTCAGTACCGCGGTGGGTGCCGGGACGGCCGGGGGCCGGTCGGTGATCCCCAGGACGTAGGCGCCGAGGTCGTTGACCCGCACTGCGGTCAGGCCGTCGTAGCGGCTCAGGTACGCCAGGTCATCGGCGCCCCAGATATGCCCGAAGTCCCGGCGCGCCGCGGCCGGCTCGGTGAACGCCACGTCGAGCAGGCCCAGCGTGGCCGCGTACTCGAACAGGACCGCCAGGGTGTATCGGCCCTCGAGGATCTCCCATTCGTGGTAGCCGGCATGCCCGAGGCTTCCGTACTGCGGGTCGGCCAGGTAGAGCCGCCACAGACTCCGCGAGTTCCGCTCGACGGTCGGGTTCAACCCACTGCGGCGCATCTGCGCGAACAGGTCGTCGACCTCGACCCAGCTGCCCGCGGGCAACGAGCCCACAGCCGCGGCAACGGTCCTACGGCGAGTGGAGACCGAGGACAGCACGGTCGCGCTCCGCTGACCCTTGATGTTCTCGATCCGGCTGAACTCGTCGATGACACCGCTGCTGACCCACTTGCGCCACAGGTCGCGGACCGTCCCATGCGGAGACGCCGAGAGCGCCTTGCGGCCGCGGGCGGTCAGCTGCAGCCTGGTTCCCGCGAGCTCGGCAAGGCCGCCCGCCTGGATGATCAGAGGCCACGCGTAGGCAGCGATCGCCTCGTCAGGGTAGAAGTCGCCCCGCACCAGCAGGTCGGCCAGGCTGGCCACCGCGGCCGCCGAGGGACGGCGCGTCTTGTCGCTGCACCGCAGACGACCCAACGCGCACTGCTCGAGCACGACCCGCACGTTGGTCACCGCCTCGTCAGCGGTCTCACGCACAACAGCCGAGGAACCCTCGGAGATGACACCCACCACTGGACCCTACTTCCACCCGAACCCGGCCACGGCGGCCCCACCCGGCAGCCTGCGCTCCCCCGGGACGCTCCCAGTCTCGCGGCGCCCGGGTCGAGTGGCTCAGGGGGTGGGGTGTTCGGCTTCTTCGCCGAGGTCGACCAGCTCTGCCCCGGTTGCTGCGAAGTCCTTGGGGTTGAAGGTGTAGACGGGCAGTGCCTGGCTCATGGCGATGGCGGCGATCATGGCGTCGAATGCGCGCGCTCGAGGCTTCTGACCCGCTGCGCGTAGCGACGCTGCGATCGGGCCGAAGGCTCGCGCGGCCTCGGCGTCGAAGGGTAGCGGTTCACCGAAGTCGGTCTCGGCCTGCTGGAGGTGCCGTTGGCGAGCGGCTCGCTCGGAAGCGGTTGCGGCGACGAGCGGTCCGACGCTCAGTTCGGCCAAGGTCACGGTCGTGATGACGGACTCGGCGGCCAGGCGCCGAGGATCGACCTCCGCCAGGCGGATGACCGCGCTGGTGTCCAGGACCGCGCGATCGTGAGGCGGGGTGGTCACAGGGACTGGTCCAGGAGTGCGTCGATGTCGCCCCTCAGCGCGCTGGCGTCCACCCGGGGAAGCCGGCGCCGGCGCGCCACCAGCTCCGCGCCAGACAGGCTTCGTCGTGGGAGGGGTCGTAGTTCGGCGACGGGGGTGCCGTCGCTCGTGATGGTGAGGGTCTCTCCGCTTTGGACGCGTGCGAGCACATCACCGCCGTGATTGCGGATGTCGCGGACGGAGACTCGCTTCTCATCAGGGGTCGCAGTCATGCACCTAATGTATCACCCGTGAGACGCCTCCGGTTGGTCAGTCACGGGCGCGCCCTTGAGCCCGGGTTCCTTGTCCGGGGCGGGTGGGCTCGCGGGAACCCGCGCCTGCGACACACGCCCAGCTTGCGGCGGCGTGGGGCAGTCCAGCGGAGGCAGCATCGGTGCCGGTGCGCTGCTTCAACCGGCTCGATCAGTGGCGCCGGACCGCGATGCGCAGAGCCAAGCTCGCCCGCAGCTACCGCGCAGCGGTCTGCCTCGCCGCCACTCTGATCTGGATCAAGACGGACCTCTCTCAACCGAACTGATCGGCGATCTCGTCCCAATGGTTCAGCAGTGCCGACGAACCGCACCAACGGTGCCGTTGCCTTGCATGGGACGAGAAGACGGCCGTCGCGCGGATGCGGGAGGATGCGGATGTGAGCTCGTACCTGCGCCCGTCGATCGACGCGCCGGTCTTCCGTGACGCCGACGGCAAGGTCATCGACTACGGGAATCGGTGGGGCGGGTCTCCCCCGGACGAGACGTACTCGGTCGACACACATCCGGAGCGTTTCGCACCACTCCACACAGTCGCTGAGGCCCTCATCGCATACCTGCGTGACACCTACGACGTCCAACTCATCGAGGGCGAGGAGACGGCGGCGGACCTGCTTCACCCGGCCCCTGAGGTAATCCGCGCGGTGCGGATCCGGCCGAACGACCCGGCGTGCGCGGCGCTGACTTTCGTGTTCACTGCCTACCCCGGTATCTTCCTGCACGCCGGCTTGCTGCACGACTTCCACTACCCGGTATGCGGCTGCGACGCGTGCGATTCCGGCTGGGCCTCGGAAACCGACCAACTGGAGCAGCAAGTGCTCGCGGTCGTCACCGGGCACTACCGGGAGGGCATCGAACGCGGATTCCGCCCCAGGGTTGAGTACGCGTTCGCCTACCCTGACGGCGGGACTTCAGGGCGATCTCGCGGCCAAGACATCGCCGCACAGCGACTCAAAACGGCCAAGCCCATCCTCCGGAACCTTTCCGAAGGGTGGGCCGCCTGGCCACACGCAGCCTCAGACCCACGCTGAACACCGCGTCACCTTGGGCGATGATGCCCTGCACGCCGTGCGCGATATTCGGCGATGTGACGCGTCCCCTCGGTGCATGCGTGGACGCGATGCGTTTGGGCGGTTCCGCCCGCTCACCTGTGTGTAGCGAACGCCGTGTCGAACTCGTCAGGGTGAAGTGGTAGCGCGCCACAGCAGGCCTGCCCCGACCGCGTTCACCGGTGCCCAGCACCGCTCGATAGGTGAGCGTGATGCTGCGTTCGCCAGCGCCCCCACAGCCAGGTAGGCAGCGCTGCCGCGCAGTATGCGCGTGCGCAGTACTGGGTTGGCGGGGTCTGGGGATGCGGCCAAGGCCGCGATCGCGCCGAGCAGCACCGCTGATCCGCCACTGGCCGCGCGAATCCCGGCGGGGAGCGCCCCCTGGCGGCGGCCACCCCAGGCTGCTGCACCCCATGGCGCACCGGCGGCCAACCCGACCTGGAATAGCGCTGCACCACCGAGCACCACCGCCGCCCCACGACCTGCCCGTTGCGCTGAGAGCCCACCCACTGCGCCACCGTACTGGCTATGCAGTACGCCGACGCTGCGCGTCCTAGCAGCCCGCAGCCGCCACTGACCAGCCCTGCCGACGAATCGGTGCTGCACGATTCGCGACGAAGCATGGATGGGCGCACTTCCGTCGGTGTCGATGAGCCAAAGTGCCGCGTGCAGGGCCCCCGCTGAGATCCGCTCATGAAGACCCCGCCAAGGCGGTTGACGCCACTTGGCCCCTGACCTGAGGCGCAACGCGCCGACCTTGAGCACCGCTGCGGGCGCTCCGGGAGTCGAGGCCGGGCCGGCTCGCCGTGATATGCGCTTGTGGGCAGGCCGAAGGTCCCTGTCTGACCGGGGCTCGGGAGTTGGAGACTGGGATTGGTCCGAAAGTCGAGTCGTGGCCCTGCCTCGAAGGAGATGGCGGCGATGTCTAGAGTCGTCGAGTCATTGGCACCCGTGCACCGTTCCCCCACCCCCCGAAGCCGCGGCTGGATGACGTGGTCCCGCCGAGGTCTCGGGGTGTTCTTCTGTGCCATGGCCGGCTACAACCTGTTCGTTGTCCGACCCGACGCCGAAGAGCTCTACCGAGACATTGCAGAGGAACTCGCTTGGCCCGGAGTCGCAGCACTTATGAGTTCGCTCGTCCTGCCCAGGGCTGCAGTGTTCGCTGTGGCGCTGGCCGCCTTCGAGATCACCGTGGGCCTGCTGATGATGACCAGCGGTCGCAGAGCTCGTGTTGCGCTTTGGTGCGCGGTCGCGTTCATGGTCGGACTGTTGCCGATCGTTTCCTACTACGCCTTCGCCAACTTGCCGTTGGTTGTACTGGCGCTGGTGCTGCTGCGCCGAGATGAAGGACTGGCTGTTAACGATGCGGACCTCACAGAGACGTGGGCTGGCAACCAGACCAGGTAGCCGAGCGACTCCCCTGCCACTCGGGTCGGACGCAGCCTCAGCACCACATGCGCCCTCAACCCGCTAAGTCGCAGTCAGGGGCAGTGCTTGAGTTTGGCGATCCCCCGGTCCAACTGGGGGCGTCTGCTCCAACCCTCACACGAAGGCCGGCGTCATCGCCGCTCCTCAGCGCGGGCATGTCAACGGTGTCAGCTCCGCGCCAGAGAACGCGCAGACAGCGACAGGACCACGACATCGATCGCCAGGCCGGCCAGCTACCACGGCGTGAACGTGATCACCATCAGACGCAGCGACACCAACAGCCGTTGCATGGGGTGTGCAGCAGGCTTCAGGTCCGGGTTCAGTGTTCACCCGCGGTCGACATCCTTCAACCGGCACCTGATCGCGCGCCGCCGATCGGCGAGGCCGCCGATGCCCGACCCCCACCAACCCGCTGCACTACCCGTCCGCGATGCGTGCCGCGCGGGCCCGGCTGGCCACCATGCGGCCAGGGACCGCCACGACCGAGTATGGGCGGATCTGCTACCTCGACCAAGGCTTGGGATCGCCGATCCTGCTCGTCCACGGAATCTTCCGAGGTTCCATCCGTGCCGGAGGCCGGCCCGACCTGATCCTGACCCGTGGAGAGTGTTCGCATGCAGATTCATGAAGCCCAGCAGGATGTCCGACTCGTCTATGTTGGGGGCTTCTTCGGGCAACTGGTGGCAGGGGGCCTGTGGTTGATCGCCGCCGCAGTCGGGACGTTTTCCGCGCCCGTTGTGGCGATCGCCATCCTGCTGCTCGGTGGGATCCTGATCTTCCCCGTGACCATGTTGTGCCTGCGGATGGTCGGCCGTCCTGCCTCTCTGCCCGCTGGGCATCCGATGGCGGGACTGGCCACGCAGATCGCCTTCACATTCCCCCTGGGATTGCTCGTCGCCTTGGCGGTCACCGGCTATCGGCTCGATTGGTTCTTCGCGGCCGCGATGGTCATCGTCGGCGCACACTACCTGCCCTTCGTGTTCCTGTACGGCATGCGGATCTACGCCGTCCTGGCCGGGATCCTAGCCCTGGGCGGCGTTGGCCTGGCCCTATGGGGCCCGAGGCTGTTCAGTCTCGGCGCGTGGAGCACTGGTCTGGTGCTGGTCACCTTCGCGTTCCTGCTGCGCTCAGCAGTCCGAACCGAGGTGGCGACCAGCGCCCAGGTAGCACCCCCGGACCACACCCGATAGCAACCGCCGCCCTTGCCGGTGCACCAGACCAGTGCGCGGCGTCTGCGCGCACGGTCACCCATAGCCTCCACCACCTGGTGATGGCCGACCCCGGCTCGGCGCCTCGGTCGACCTAATGCGACCGGTGGTACACGTGCTGCCAAGGCTGTTCGCCGAGGCTGTCCTCGGCCCAGCCGTCGCTGGTGACCTCGCGCTGCAACTCGTCGAGGGCCTGGGCCATGCCCGGAGCCCATTCCTCGCGGGGCAACTCGGTCTTGCCCAGCGGGACGGTGCCCCAACTGAAGGGGGCCGCGAACGTGGCACTCGTGTACTTGGGCTGCCCGTCGACGATCCCCACGAAACGCCACTGCTGGGTGTTCGACGACAGGAGACCGAGCATGGTCACCCACATCGAGCGGGTTACCTCCAACTGGATGCTGAGCTGCTCTTGTCGATCGTCCATGTCGCTTCCCTTCGTCGCCAATCTGAGCGTAGCTGAGCGCGCGACCCCCGCGGAAGTCCTTACCCGTGAGCTTCTTCGCGATTCGCATCATCGGCGCTCGGAGCGCTCGCGCCTCCTCAGCGAACACGAGGCTCGTTGGTACCCACACTGGTGCGCCAGGTCTGTGGCTCGGGGGTGGCCGGTGGTCCCACCGACCACTCAACGCTGACCGGCCTCGACCTCCGCGGTTGTCACCGAGTGGATGACCGGGCGGCGGACAGGCACATGCCCGCAGCAATTCCGTTCAGACCTGGCTCCCCGATCTGGTCGCGATGGGTCCACCAGTGATCGGAGCTCAACTGGGTCCAGAACAACTCAACGCTCCTATCATCGATCCCGCACCCAACCCGGCACCCGCCGCTTGCGGGTATCGGGGGACCCGGCCGGTTGGGTCAGCACATCGTGTCGGCGGTGGGTGTTTGGCCGGTGAGGAGGTAGGTGTCGACGGCGTCGGTGATGCAGGTCGTGGAGTGCCCGTAGGCGGTGTGCCCGAATCCGTCGTAGGTGAGCAACGCCCCGGATTGCAGTTGTCCGGACAGCGCGACAGACCAGGGATAGGGCGCGGCGGGGTCGTGGGTAGTGCCCACCACGAGGATCGGGTCCGCTCCGGTGGCAGTCGTGGGGGTGGCGGTCCCGGTGGGTGGGACCGGCCACGCGCTGCACAGGGCGGCAATGTCGATCAGGAACAGTCCGAATGTTGGTGACGCCGCCGCCAACCGGTCGGAGAACCCGAGCAGTTCTCGGGAACTCAGACGGCGTGGGGAGTCCAGGCAGGTGATCGCGGCCGACGCTTCGAATACGTTGCCCGGGTAGTGCCCGTCAGGGGTGCGCCCGGCGCCGGCGTCGGCCATCGACAACAGCCGGGCGCCGTCGCCCCGGTGCAGGGCGGCACCCAACGCGCCGCTGAGGTCGGGCCAGGCCTGGTCGTCGGCGACGCCCTGCATCAGCGCGGCGACGGCCAATGCCGGGGTGAGGCCGCGCGCGGTGCGGGTGGGCAGCGGCTGGTCGGCCAGGTCAGCAACCAGTGCGCGGACCCGGTCGACAGCCGCCCCGGCGGGTTTGGGCAGGGGGCAGCCGGCGGAGTTCAGGCAGTGGGCCACATACCTGTTCAGCGCGGACTCGAACCCTGCGGCCAGGCCCAGCATGCGCTGTGTGTCGTCCATCGTGGGGTCCAACCCGGCGTCCAGGACCATCCGACCCACCCGTAGCGGGAACAGCTCAGCGTACGTGGCACCCAGTTCGGTGCCGTAGGAGACGCCGAGATAGGTCAGCCGGTCGTCGCCGAGGACCGCGCGGACGATGTCGAGGTCCCGGGCTGCCGACACGGTGTCGACGTGGGCCAGCAGGTCCCCGGAGTCGCGGGCGCACCCGGCCGTGATGGCGGCGGCGTCCGCCGCCCGCCGGGCGGGACCGTCCGGGGCTTGCAGGTCATAACCGGGGCTGCGCCACGCGTCCAGTCCAGCGGCAGACACGCAATCCACGGGTGTCGAACCACCCACGCCTCGCGGGTCGACCCCGACCAGGTCGAACACGTCGCGGACCTCAGGGCTGACCACCTGCACCGCCCCGGTCAGGGCCTGCACACCAGACAGCCCGGGCCCGCCCGGGTTGATGACCAATGAGCCGATCCGTCGATCCGAGTCCCGGGCCGGCACCCGCGCCGCGGCCGGCTCGATCGACCCGGCATCCGGATGCTTGTAGTCACGCGGAACGCTCAGGGTGGCGCACTGCCGGCCTGTCCCCGGGCAGTCGGCCCAAGCGACCGGCTGCGCGTAGAAGCGGGTCAACGCCGGGTCCGAACCCACAGCAGAGGACACTGTGGGCAACTCGACCGGATCGGGCAACCGACCCGCGCAACCCACCACAGTCAGCACCAGCGCCGCGCTGATCCCTGCCAACACGCCACGCAACCAGCTCACGACATCCATTCTGCACGCGACGTGAGTGCGCGGGGCTGGCCAGGTCGAGGACCGAAGATCAGGACCCGCTCGACTACAGCGACCCCCCGTCCCCGAGCGGTGTCGACCGCACATGCGCGATCAGGTGCTCGAGTCATCGAGTCGAAGGTGGGGACGTTGCCACCGAATCGACACGGTGACCCACACTGGGCGGTGTGCAGCGCCCGAGTGACTCCGCTGGCCCCTCAAGAGGAGGGCTGGCCAGGCCGTCGCCAGTCACGCTGAGTGACCAAAAGAGCCCCGGAACACCCCATTCCGACGTTCCTTCTCTCAGGCGGCGGTCGGCTGGCGCGGCACCCCTCGGATCACCCTCGGTGAGCGGGTCGCTGGCACGGCTTGCTCGGTCTATGGCCGACGAGGACGTGGTCGAGGCCGTGGGAGTTGACCCAAGTGCGGCATCGGGCCATTCCCTGATATGTAGGCGGGTTTGTCAAGTGGGCGTGGCTGAGCGCCGCCTGCCGATCGGCGTGGGCGGGCGCTCAGCGTTCTTCTTGTTGACCGGCCGGTGCCGGGGTGGCCAGCGTGTCTTGGGCG
>JBAVKQ010000015.1:0-24676 GCA_049688395.1 Candidatus Nanopelagicales bacterium | reverse complement strand
CCATTCGTTTGTCGATTCCGTGCACACCAACGAGGGCGGACCCGTGGTGGTTCTTGTGGGGGTGCCGGGGGCGGGGAAGTCGACCGTGGGTCGTGCCCTGGCCGCGCGACTGGGCGTGGGTTTTCGGGACACGGATGCCGACATCGAGGCCAGCACCGGTCGAGTGATCGCCGACATCTTCGTGGAGTCCGGTGAGCCGGAGTTCCGCCGGCTCGAGGCCACCGCGGTGGCCCTTGCCCTGCGGGAGCACCCCGGCGTCCTGGCGCTCGGCGGGGGAGCGGTGACCGACCCGGACACGCGTGCACTGTTGGCCGAGCAGCCCACGGTCTGGTTGCGCGTCGGGCTGGCCGCGGCAGCGCAGCGGGCCGGCCTGGGCGGGGCGCGACCGGTCCTGATGGGCAACATCCGCTCCCAGGTCAAGGGCCTGATGGATGCCCGGGCCGGGTTCTACACCGAGGTCGCCACCCAGGTGGTCGACACCGACCACCTGAGCATCGACGAATCCGTCGATGCCATCTGCGCCGGCCTGGGCCTGGCCGCCGAGACCCGCCCTGTTGGGGCATCGGAGCGACACTTGGACCCGACCGGGTCGCCGGCGCCCGCGGCTGCGCGCGCCCCCGCCGCCGACAACCGTCCCGCGGAGAGCCCCAATGACTGAGACCACCCGTTCTGTGGCCACCCGTTCCGTAGCCGACCGCCCCGTGGAGCGCCGTTCCGAGGCTACCCGCCCCGTGGAGCGCCGTTCCGAGGCTACCCGCCCCGTGGACGACCCCTCCATGGAGCGTCGTCCCGCGGCCACCCGTTCCGTAGCCGACCGCGCCGTGGAGCGCCGTTCCGTGGACGACCCTTCCCTGGAGAGCCCCAATGACTGAGACCACCAGGATCACCGTGGCCACCCCCGCGCCCTACGACGTGCTGGTCGGCCACAGCCTGCTCGGCGCGCTCCCCGGGATGCTCGGACCCGAGGTTGTGCGGGTGGCGATCATCCATCCGGCCGGGCTGCGGACCTCCGCGGAGGCGGTCCAGTCCGACCTCACCGCCGACGGCCTGACCGCCATCCTGCTCGAGACCCCCGACGCCGAGGAGGCCAAGACCGCGCAGGTGGCGGCGTTCTGCTGGGGCGTGCTCGGCCAGGCCGGCTTCACCCGCTCCGATGCGATCGTGGCCCTCGGCGGTGGGGCGACCACCGATCTCGCGGGCTTCGTCGCGGCCACCTGGCTGCGCGGGGTGCGGGTCGTGCACGTGCCGACGACCTTGCTGGCGATGGTCGATGCCGCGGTCGGGGGCAAGGCCGGGATCAACACGGCCGAGGGCAAGAATCTCGTGGGTGCCATCCACGAGCCGGCGGGGGTGCTGTGCGACCTGAACGCCTTGGCCACGCTTGCGCCCAACGACCTGGTCGCCGGCATGGCCGAGGTGGTCAAGGCCGGCTTCATCCGCGACACCGCGATCCTGGATCTGGTCCGTGCCGACCCCACGGCCGCGATCGACCCGACCTCGCCCGCGCTGCGCGAACTGGTCGAACGGGCCATCCGGGTCAAGGCCGCCGTCGTGGCCGGCGACCTGCACGAGACCTCCCGTGCCCTGGGCGGTCGGGAGATCCTGAACTACGGCCACACCCTCGGCCACGCCATCGAGCGTGCGGAGCGCTACCGCTGGCGGCACGGGGCGGCGGTCAGCGTGGGCATGATGTTCGCCGCCGAGCTGGCGTTCCTCGCTGGGCGCCTGGATGAGGCCGACGTCGACCTGCACCGCGACGTACTGACCTCCCTGGGCCTGCCGGTGAGCTACTCCGGTGCGGGCTGGCCGCAGCTGCAGGAGGCGATGCTGGTCGACAAGAAGGCCCGCGGCAGCCGGTTGCGCTTCGTGATCCTGGATGCGATCGGCTCGCCGATCTTCCTCGACGGGCCCGACCCGTCGCTGCTGCTGGGCGCGTTCGGCTCGATCACCGAATAGGCCGGCCCACTCCGACCGCACCGCCCGCGCCCACCGACCGCACCGCCCGCTCGTGCTCCATTCCTGGACACGTGCTCCGCGGATGCGCGGTGCACGTGTCGGGAATCGGAGCACCGGCGGGCGGTGCCCGGTGGGTCCGCAGCATGCGCGCTGTGCTCGTCCTGAACGGACCCAACCTCGGGCGCCTGGGCACCCGGGAGCCCGACATCTACGGGTCGACGACGTTCGCCGATCTCGCCCAGCGCGTGGTCGCGTACGGGGCGCAGCTGGGGCTGGACGTCGACGTGCGCCAGACCGATTCGGAGTCCGAGTTGATCGGCTGGCTGCACCAGGCCGCTGACGAGCGGATCCCCGTGGTGCTCAACCCGGCCGCGTTCACGCACTACTCCTACGCCCTGCGCGACGCAGCCGCGCTGCGCACCGCCCCGTTGGTCGAGGTGCACCTGAGCAACCCGCACGCCCGCGAGGAGTTCCGACACGTGTCGGTGATCTCCGCGGTGGCCAGCGGGGTCATCGCCGGCTTCGGCGTCGACTCCTACCTGTTGGCCCTCGATGCGATCGGCTCCGGCGCTGCCACATAGCCCCGCAGCCACATAGCCCCGCAGCCCCGCAGCCCCGCAGCCAGTGGGCCAGTGGGCCAGTGGGCCACGCCATGATTTCACGGCGCCCCCCGGCGAACCGGTACCCTTGCCCCCTGCCGTCGCACCGCTCGCGGCGCCGCACGCCCCGATCCGAATGCCCCACACCCGCACCCACCTGGGAGAACCATGGCCACCACCAATGACCTCAAGAATGGTCTCGTGCTCAACATCGACGGCCAGCTGTGGACCGTGGTCGAGTTCCAGCACGTCAAGCCCGGCAAGGGCCCGGCCTTCGTGCGCACCAAGCTCAAGAACGTGCTCAGTGGCAAGGTCCTGGACCGGACGTTCAACGCCGGGGTGAAGGTCGAGACGGCCAACGTCGACAAGCGCGACATGACCTACCTGTACAAGGACGGCGAGGACTACGTCTTCATGGACCAGCAGTCCTACGAGCAGTTGCACATCGGTGCGGCGACGGTGGGCGAGATGTCGAAGTACCTGCTGGAGAACCAGAACGGCACCGTGGCCACCCACGACGGCCTGCCGCTCTACGTGGAGCTGCCCGCCTCGGTCGAGCTGGTCATCACCTACACCGAGCCCGGCCTGCAGGGCGACCGTTCCACGGGCGGCACCAAGCCCGCGACCCTGGAGACCGGGGCGGAGATCGCGGTCCCGCTGTTCGTCGAGCAGGGCACCCGGGTCAAGGTCGACACCCGCGACGGGTCCTACCTCGGCCGCGTGAACTGACCGGTGAGCGCACGCAGCAAGGCGCGCAAGCGCGCGCTGGACATCCTGTACGCCGCGGAGGTGCGCGGGGTATCCCCGATCGACATCCTCGGCGAGCGCCCGTTGGCCGAGGGCGCCGCCCGGACCCCGCCGAAGCCGAACCCGTACGTCGCCACGCTCGTCGAGGGGGTCAGCGCACACCGGGTGCGCATCGACGAGCTGCTGCGCACGTACTCGGCCGGCTGGGCGTTGGATCGGATGCCCGCCGTGGACCGCAACGTCCTGCGGATCGGCGTCTACGAACTGCTGTGGTGCCCGGACGTGCCCGATGCCGTGGTCATCGACGAGGCCGTGACGCTGGTGCGCGGCCTGTCCACCGATGAGTCGCCCGCGTTCGTCAACGGAGTCCTCGCGCGCATCCTCGACCTGCGCCCCCGCCTGGCCGTCTGACCTGCGCCCGCCGTCTGACCTGCGCCCGCCGTCTGACCTGCGCCCGCCGCAGACCGGGGCCGCCGCCCGACCTGTCCCGCTGGCCCCCGGGCGGCCGGTGTGGTGCCCCGGGTGGGATTCGAACCCACACTGGACGGTTTTTGAGACCGCTTCCTCTGCCGGTTGGGATACCGGGGCGATGCGGTCATCGTAGTCGACCGGCGCTCGCCGACCCGCCTCCCGGCCCGCGACTAGGGTGGGCGCCGTGCCGGTGCGCGTGGTGGTCGTCGAGGACGAGGCGCTGATCCGCCTGGACCTCGTGGAGATGCTCGCCGAGGCCGGCTACGAGGTCGTGGGCGAGGCCGGTGACGGCGAGTCCGGGATCCGCCTGGTGCGCGAGCTGCGCCCGGACGTCGTGCTGATGGACGTCAAGATGCCGGTGCTGGACGGGGTGTCGGCGGCCGAGGTCCTCGGTGCCGACGCGATCGCCCCGATCGTGCTGCTCACCGCGTTCAGCCAGTCCGATCTCGTGGAGCGGGCACTGGCCGCCGGCGTCCAGGGCTACGTGGTCAAGCCCTTCACGATGGCCGACCTGCGCCCGGCGATCGAGATCGCGCGCACCCGGTTCGCCGAGGTGCAGGAGCTGCGCGCCGGAGTGGCCGAGCTGACGGGGCGACTCGAGGCGCGCAAGCTCATCGAACGCGCTCGCGCGCACCTGCAGGCCCAGTTCGACTGGGACGAGCCGACCGCGTTCGGCTGGTTGCAGCGCGCCGCCATGGACGCCCGTATCCCGATGGTCGACGTCGCTCGTCGCGTGCTCGATCAGCCCGACGCCGCGCCGTAGCCGACAGTCCCTCGCGCCGAAACCCGATGCCCGCCCGATCCCCGGGGTCCCTGGAGCGCGGACACGCCGTAACAAATCCGTTACCTTACGCCCCCGTGGGGTGGTACTCCGAGCACATTCGATGCGGTAGTTTCCGGCCCACAGTGTCCGCTCCCGCGGGCACGACCGCCTCCAGCGAAGGACGACAATGGGCAAGACGATGAAGTTTGGGGCAGTGGCCGCGGCATCCGCGCTCGCACTGGCCGCATGCGGGTCCTCGGACACGGCTTCGGATGGTGCCAGCGGGGGAGCCGGGGGTGGCAAGACCCTGGTGATCTCCACTGACCTGCCGCTGCAGGGCTCGGCCGGTGCGGCCTCGGAGTCCACCAACAACATGATCAAGCTCTACCTCGAGCAGATCGGCTACAAGGCCGGCGACTTCACCATCGAGCTCAAGGAGTACGACGACTCCACGGCGGCCAAGGGTGCCTGGGACGACGCGACCTGTGCGAAGAACGCGCAGGACCACGTGGCCAACACCAACGAGGTGGCGGTGATGGGCACCTACAACTCCGGCTGCGCGAAGATCATCGTGCCGGTGCTCAACCAGGACCCCAACGGCCCGATGCTGATGGTGTCGCACGCCAACACCAACCCCGGTCTGACCAAGGAGTGGGATCCCGGCGAGCCCGACATCTTCTACCCGACGGGCAAGCGCAACTTCGCCCGCGTGATCACCACCGATGACTACCAGGGTTCGGCTGCGGCGCAGTTCATGGCCAAGGAGCTCGGGGTCAAGAAGTGCTTCGTCATCAATGACAACCAGACCTACGGCCAGGGTGTGGCCAGGGCGTTCGCCGACGAGGCCGCGAAGCAGGGCATCGAGATCCTCGGCAACGAGCCCTGGGACCTCAAGCAGCCCAACTACTCGGCCTTCTTCGAGCAGATCAAGGCCACGAACCCCGACTGCCTGTACATCGGCGGCATCCACGACAACAACGGTGGCCAGCTGGTCAAGGACAAGTTCAGCGTGCTCGGTGACAACGACGCCGTGAAGATGATGGGTCCCGACGGCTTCACCGGGTACCCGGCCCTGCAGGCCCAGCCCGAGGCCGAGGGGATGTACCTGACGTTCGCCGGCCTGGACCAGTCGTCGCTGATCGCCCAGGGCGGTCTCGGCGCTCAGCTGACCGAGGCGTACCAGGCGAAGTACAACGAGCCGCCGGCCTCGTCCTACGCCCTCTACGGCGTGGCCGCGACCCAGGTGATCCTCGATGCGATCTCCCGCTCGGACGGGACCCGCGCGAGTGTGACCGACGCGATCTTCGGCGGCGCCGGCGTGACGATCCCGGCGGAGGAATCCGTGATCGGCAAGGAGATCAAGATCGATCCGGCCACGGGTGACACCAACAACAAGGACATCTCCGTCCTGCGCATGACCGACGGCAAGGAAGCACTTGTGATGCCCTGGCCGGTGAACTAGCGGCAGTGCGAGGAGGGGTGGCCGGCACTGGCCACCCCTCCTCGCTGAGCGGTCCGGATCAGGCCCAGCCACGGCAGCACCCGAGCAGCGTCCCAGGACGACAGGAGCACGCCCATGACCACAGCCACCGCCATCGAGTCTGCCGAGATGCGCATCGCGATGACGCGCAAGGAGGCCGTCGGGCGGCTGCTCGGGGTGGTCCTGCTCGCCGGGGTGTTCGCCTGGCTGGTCTGGAACCTGCTCGCCAGCCCCACGCAGTTCTTCAACAGCCTGCTCTACGGCATCGGCAACGGTGCGCTCTACGCACTGATCGCCCTGGGCTACACACTGGTCTACGGCATCATCGAGCTGATCAACTTCGCCCACGGTGACCTGTTCATGCTCTCCACGATCTTCTCGGCCGTGGTCATGGTCGACCTGCTCGGCGCCGACGCCTCGAGCCCCCGGAACTGGGCGCTGATGCTGCTCGCGCTCGTGGGCGCGATGGCGTTCGGGGCCACCATCAACGTGGTCATCGAACGCGTGGCCTACCGACGGCTGCGCCGGGCACCGAAGCTGGCGTCCCTGATCACGGCCGTCGGCATGAGCTTCATCCTGCAGTTCATCGGCTTGAAGTGGAACGGCACGACCCCTCGGCAGTGGCCGACCGTCGTGCCCGCGGGCGGCATCGGAGTCGGCGATGTGACGATCCAGTACACGACCATCATGGTCGTGTCGTTCACGATTCCGGTCCTGCTGCTGCTGACCTATGTCGTGCAGCGCACCAAGCAGGGCCGCGCCATGCGGGCCACCGCGCAGGACCAGGACGCCGCCCGGCTGATGGGCATCAACGTCGACCGCACCATCGCGTTCACGTTCGCCCTCGGCGGGGCGATGGCCGGTGCAGCGGGTCTGCTGTTCCTGCAGTCGGTGGGGACCACGAGGTACGACTTCGGCTTCCAGCTGGGCCTGATCGCCTTCACCGCCGCGGTGCTCGGTGGCATCGGCAACCTCGCAGGCGCGGTCCTGGGCGGTTTCCTGATCGGCATCATCCAGGGCCTCAACGACGGCCTGCCCCACTCCCTGGGCCAGAAGTGGTCCCAGACCGTGGTGTTCTCGATCCTCATCCTCGTGCTGGTCTTCAAACCCACCGGGATCCTCGGCCAACCGACGGTGGAGAAGGTGTAGCGCCATGGCGACCCCAACGATCGACGCGAAGATCCCCTCGGCCCCTCCCTCGGAGGAGTTGATCAGGGCCACCAACCGCCGCTGGGCCATCGGCTTCATCGTCGCCGCCCTCGGGCTCTGGGCGTTCTACCGGTTCGGCCTGAGCAGCACCCCGACGTCCGTGCAGGACTTCTTCCAGAAATGGATGCCGCTGACCGCGGTCAACGAAGCCATCGTGTGGGTGATCTGCGCGATCGGCCTGAACATCGTGGTCGGCTACGCAGGCCTGCTCGACCTCGGCTTCGTCGCGTTCTGGGCCATCGGCGGCTACTGCGCGGGCTGGTTGATGAGCTTCTTCCTCGGCGCCGAGCACGGTCTGAACTTCCACTTCCTCAGCGCCGCGCCGCCCGAGAGCATCGGCGTGCACATCAACTGGTGGTTGGTGCTGATCCTCGCCGGCTGCGTGACCGCGTTCTTCGGCATCCTGATCGGCGCCCCGACATTGCGCCTGAAGAGCGACTACCTGGCCATCGTCACCCTCGGGTTCGGCGAGATCATCCCGCAGGTCTTCCTCAACGGTGAGGACATCGGCGGGTTCAACCTGTCCAACGGGACCAAGGGCATCACCCCCCTGGACCCCATCTCGGTCCTGCCCGGCACCGCAGCCCTGGGGCCCTTCGACCTGGGCACCAAGTTCCTGCTGTTCTCGGTGGTCGTGGGCGTGGCGGTGTTCGTGTCCCTGCGGATCCGGCAGGGCCGGTTGGGTCGGGCCTGGCTGGCGATCCGTGAGGACGAGCTGGCGGCCTCGATGATGGGCGTGCCGCTGATGCGCTCCAAGCTCTACGCGTACGCCATCGGCGCGTTCATGGGTGGCCTGGGCGGCGTGGTCTTCGCCATCCACGTCAACGGGGTGTTCGCCGACCGGTTCAACTTCTCGATCTCGATCATCCTGTTGGCGATGGTGGTCCTGGGCGGCATGGGCAACGTCTGGGGCGTGATGATCGGGGCGCTGGTGCTGGCCTGGATCAACTCGACCGGGCTGCCGCAGGCCGGCCAGTCGATCAACTCCGCGCTGGGCACGTCGATCAACTTCCCGAGCTACAACTTCCTGCTCTTCGGCGGGATCCTGGTGTTGATGATGTTGTTCCGCCGCGAGGGCCTGTTCCCGGAGATCCGCACCAAGGCGCTGATCCAGGAGCCCGAGCGCACCGAGGTCGAGGACCTCCACGCCGACCTCGAGGGGACCGACAAGTGAGCACCGCCCAGGCGGGTGCCGCCGGTGCGGCCGCGCCCACGGACGCCTACGCCCTGACCGCCGACGCGATCTCGGTCCGGTTCGGCGGACTGATCGCTGTCAGCCAGGTGGACTTCAACGTGCCCGACCAGGGGATCGTGTCCCTGATCGGGCCGAACGGAGCCGGCAAGACCACCCTGTTCAACGTGCTCACCGGCCTGTACAAGCCGACCACCGGCCGCGTGCACCTGGGCGGCCAGGAGATCACCGCGCTGCCGCCGCACGTGATCGCCTCCAAGGGGCTCGGCCGGACGTTCCAGAACATCCGGCTGTTCAACCTTATGACCGCTGCCGAGAACGTGATGGTCGCCATGCACTCGCACCTGGATTCCGGCCTGTTCGGCACGGTGCTCAAGACCCCGAAGCAGCGCCGCGAGGAGAAGCAGGCGCGCGAGACCGCGCACGAGCTGATCGAGTTCGTCGGGATCAAGGGCGCCGAGGACGAGTACGCGCGCAACCTGTCCTACGGCGACCAGCGCCGCCTGGAGGTGGCTCGGGCCCTGGCCCTGCGCCCCAAGGTGCTGCTGCTCGACGAGCCGACCGCGGGGATGAACCCGCAGGAGTCCTCCACATTCGTGGACTTCGTGCACCGCGTCCGCGACGAGCGCGGCGTGTCGATCCTGCTCATCGAGCACGACATGAGCGTGGTGATGAAGGTCAGCGAACGGGTCACTGTGCTCGACCGCGGTGAGAAGATCGCCGAGGGGACGCCGGCCGAGATCAAGGCCGACACGAGGGTCATCGAGGCCTACCTCGGCAAGACCGGGACGGAGGGCAGCGCACGATGAGCCAGGGCACGATGAGCCAGGGCCCGGTGGGACAGACCCTCCTGCAGCTCGAGGACGTCAGCGTCTACTACGGCAACATCGCCGCGGTGAAGGGCCTGAGCCTGACCGTGCCCAAGGGTGCGATCGTCACGCTGATCGGCTCGAACGGCGCGGGCAAGTCCACGACGTTGCGCACGATCTCCGGTCTGCTGCATGCGAAGACCGGCAGGCTCACCTTCGACGGCCGCGACATCACCAAGGTCGCCGGTCACGAGACGGCGGGCATGGGCATCGCGCACAGCCCGGAGGGTCGGCGGATCTTCCCCCGGATGACCGTCAACGAGAACCTCGACCTGGGGGCGTTCACCCGCGACGACAAGGCCGCGATCGCCGCGGACCGCGACCTGGTGCTCGAGTTGTTCCCGCGCCTGGCCGAGCGGATCAACCAGAAGGCCGGCACGATGTCCGGCGGCGAGCAGCAGATGCTGGCCGTGGCCCGGGCGATGATGGCCAGCCCCACGCTGCTGCTGCTCGACGAGCCCTCGATGGGTCTGGCCCCGGTGCTGGTCGACCTCATCTTCGACACGATCGAGAAGATCCGAGCGCAGGGCGTCACGATCCTGCTGGTCGAGCAGAACGCGCTGGCCGCGCTGCGCGTGGCCGACTACGCCTACGTCATGGAGTCCGGTGCGCTGAAGCTCCAGGGCCCCGCGCAGGATCTGGCCGAGGACGACGAGGTCATCCGCGCGTACCTGGGCGGGTAGCGCGTCGTCGCTGCATCTTCGGCCTCAGCGCAGCGCAGCCACGATCGCGGTGAGGATCGGGGCAACGATCAGCGCTGGGAGCAGGTCGCCCACCGGGACCGGGCGGATCCGCAGCAGCCGCAGCGAGATCCCGACCAGCAGCAGCCCGCCGGTGGCGGTGATCAGCGAGATCTGGGCGTCGCTGAGCACGGAGCCCAGCGCCCAGCCCAGCAGTGTCAGCGAACCCTGGTACACGCCGACGACCAGCGCGCTGGCAGCGACCCCCCATCCCAGCGTCGCGGCGAAGGCGATGGAGGCGAACCCGTCGAGGACCGACTTCAGGGTCAGCTGGTCGATGCCCAGGCCCAACCCGTCGGACAGCGAACCGAGGATGGCCAGGGGGCCCACGCAGAACACCAGGGAGGCGGTGACGAAGCCCTCGACGAAGGTGCTCCGTGGTACGGCTCGCGGGTCCGGGTCGGTCAGCGATCCGTCGATCTCCACGTCGGTGGCGCCGTCGCCGAGCCGACGCCGGATCCGCTCGCCGACTCCTTCGAGCCGGGCCTCGATCTGCAACAGAGACCCGACGATGCCGCCGATCAGCACCGAGCCGAGCACGATGAGCACTCCCGCGGCGCCCACCGCTGGCGCGACCGCGGCGTCCAGGATCGCGGCGGCGGACAGCGCGGCCACCAGCAGCGTGACCAGGCCCAGGCCATCGGTGACCACATCGCGAGTGCGCTGCGGCAGGCGATGGCCCAGGGCCACCCCGATCGTGGAGCCGACCAGGATCGCCACGATGTTGATCAGTGTGCCCAGGCCGATCATCGCCGGCCCCCGCTCACCAGTGGGCGTGGGCGCGGCCGGTGCAGGCGCCAATGGGCCGGGCGTGGGCTGATGCGAGGGCTGGGTTGATCCAGGCTGGGATGGGCCGGGCGTGGGCCGATGCGACGGCTGGGCTGGAGAGGGCGTGATCTGAAGCACGTCCGGGGCTGGTGGCGGCGCGGCCACGCGCCCTGGCGCGGTGGGTGCGCAGCGGTGCATTCACGCTGTGGGCGTGCTCGGGGCGCAGCCGGTTGGCCGTTCTGCGCATCCGGCCGGTGCGGCGTCAGGTCCGTCGGCAGGTCAGGCAGCTGCGCGCGACCACCGGACTCCCTCACGCGTCGCGCAGCAGGCACGTCAGGCGGGCCGTGCACACCAGGGCCCCGGCCTCATCCGTGACCGCGATCGCGTAGGACGCAACCGACCGGCCGCGCGCCAGGGCTGTGGCTGTCCCGATCACGAACCCCTCGCGCATCGCCTTGTGGTGCGTGCAGTTGAGCTCCAGGCCAAGGGCGATCCGGTTCGGCCCGGCGTGCAGGGCGGAGGCGATCGACCCGATCGACTCGGCCAGCACCGCCGATGCGCCGCCGTGCAGCAGGCCGTAGGGCTGGGTGTTGCCGGCCACCGGCATCCGGGCGACGGTGCGGTCGGCGCCGATCTCCAGCAGCTCGATGCCCATCTTGTCGGCCAGAGCGCCCATCCCCATCGTCTCCAGCGCCTCGAGGACGGCCCGCTGGTGGGCGTCCTCGGGCAGGCGCAATTGTCGGGCGGGAGTCTCGTCAGCGGCCATGGACCCATACGATATCCAGTGCCCCGCCAGCAGCCCGCGCCGCCTCATTCGCCCGCAGTTGGGGAATCGATCCAACTCTCGGCGGCCTTGGGCGACTTCATCCAACTTCGCGGGCACCAATTCGACTCGATCTTGGATCGATCCGCGGGGGACCGGGTGGTGCGAGAGCGGGACGCCGCACGCCCGCCCCGCCGTAGGATCGCCGGGTGACGACTCCCCGGCCACGCCTGCTCCTGCTCGACGGACACTCGCTGGCCTACCGCGCGTTCTACGCCCTGCCGGTCGAGAACTTCTCCACAACGACCGGGCAGCCGACGAACGCCGTGTACGGCTTCACCTCGATGCTGATCAACTCGATGCGCGACGAGACGCCCACGCACGTCGCGGTGGCCTTCGACGTGTCGCGCAACACGTTCCGCACCGAGGCGTTCCCCGAGTACAAGGCCAACCGGGCCAGCTCGCCCGAGCCGTTCCGCGGGCAGGTCGAGCTGATCCAGGACGTGCTGGGGGCGCTGGGCATCCCGACGCTGCTCGTCGACGGCTACGAGGCCGACGACGTGATCGCCACGCTGGCCGGCCAGGCCAAGGAGGCGGGCTTCGAGACCCTGATCGTCACCGGCGACCGCGACACGTTCCAACTCGTCGACCAGACCACGACCGTGCTCTACCCGCGCAAGGGCGTGTCGGACCTGGCCCGGATGACCCCGGAAGCGGTGCAGGCCAAGTACGGGCTCTCCCCGACGCAGTACCCCGACTTCGCCGCCCTGCGCGGGGACCCCAGCGACAACCTGCCCTCGGTCCCGAGCGTGGGGGAGAAGACCGCCACCAAGTGGATCAGCCAGTACGGCAGCCTCGGCGAGCTGATCCGGCACGCCGACGAGGTGCGGGGCAAGGTCGGCGAGGCGCTGCGGGCGCACATCGGCCAGATCGAGACCAATCGCGCGCTGACCGAGTTGGTGCGCGACGTGCCGCTGCCGGTCGCGCTGGCCGACACCGAGCGCCGACCGTTCGACCGCAGCGCGGTCCACGAGGTGTTCGACGCCCTGCAGTTCCGCGTCCTGCGCGAGCGACTGTTCGACACGTTCCCCGATGACGCCGCGCATGCCGAGCCCACCGGTCCGGCGATCGCCCAGCCGCCGGTGCGGGTGGCCGCCCCGGGCGAGGTGGCCGCGTGGTTGGCGTCGGCCGGGTCGCCGGTGGCAGTGTCGGTGCGTGGATCGTGGGGCCGGGGGACCGGCGAGGTGACTGCCCTGGGATTGGCCGCCGAGGACGTCGACACGCTCGTGGTCGAGTGCGATGGGCTGGCCTGCACCGACGCCGCGGCGCTGGCCCGCTGGTTCGCCGACGACGCGGTCGGCAAGGTCCTGCACGACGCCAACGGGCCCATGCTCGCCCTGCACGCACACGGTTGTGCCCTGGCCGCCCTGGCCGGCGACACCGCCCTGGCCGCCTACGTCGTGCTGCCCGGCCAGCGCAGCTTCGACCTCTCGGACCTGGTGCCGCGCTTCCTGCACCGCGACCTGCCCAGCGCCACCGCGCCGGCCGACCAGCTCAGCCTGGACGGGATGGTCGAGGCCGAGGCGCTCGAAGGCCTCGGCATCGCCGCCCGGGCCACCCTCGACCTGCACGAGGTCCTGGTCACCGAGGTGACCCGCCGCGGGGGCGCCGCGCTGCTGGCCGAGGTGGAGCTGCCGCTGGTCCCCCTGCTGGTGACGATGCAGGCCACCGGCATCGCGGTCGACCTCGGGCTGCTCACCGTCCTGGAGGCGGAGTTCGCCCGCGACGTCGCCGCCGCGCAGGCCGACGCCCACGACATCGTCGGCCGGGAGTTCAACCTGGGCTCGCCCAAGCAGCTCCAGGAGGTCCTGTTCGACGAGTTGGGCCTGCCCAAGACCAAGCGGATCAAGACCGGATACACCACTGACGCCGACGCGCTGACCACCCTGTTCGCCACCACGGCACATCCGGTGCTCGAGGCGCTGCTGCGGTTCCGAGACTCGTCGCGGCTGCGCCAGACCGTGGCCGGACTGATCCCGCTGGCTGACGCCGACAGCCGGGTGCACACCACGTTCAACCAGATCGTCGCCGCGACCGGGCGGCTGTCCAGCACCGAGCCGAACCTGCAGAACATCCCGGTCCGCACCGCAGCCGGTCGGCGGATCCGCGAGGCGTTCGTCGTCGGCGAGGGCTTCGAGGCGCTGATGACCGCGGACTACGCGCAGATCGAGATGCGGATCATGGCGCACCTGTGCCAGGACGAGGGACTGCTCGAAGCGTTCGCCGCCGGCGAGGACCTGCACACCACGGTGGCCGCGCGCGTGTTCGGGGTGCCACCGGGCGCCGTGGACGCCGACATGCGGCGCAAGATCAAGGCCATGTCCTACGGGCTGGCCTACGGTCTGAGCGCATTCGGCCTGGGCCAGCAGCTGGGCATCGACCCGGGCGAGGCCCGCCGACTGATGGACGAGTACTTCCAGCGGTTCGGTGGGGTGCGCGACTACCTGGCTAGCGTCGTGGCGCAGGCGCGGTTGACCGGCTACACCGAGACCCTCCTGGGCCGGCGGCGCTACCTGCCGGACCTCACCAGCGACAACCGGCAGCGCCGGGAGATGGCCGAGCGGATGGCGTTGAACGCCCCGATCCAGGGTTCTGCGGCCGACATCATCAAGGTGGCGATGCTGTGCACCCGCGACGCCCTGGCCGCCGCCGGGTTGCGCTCGCGGCTGCTGCTGCAGGTCCACGACGAACTCGTCCTCGAGATTGCCCCCGGGGAGGCCGATGATGTCAGTGCGCTCGTGCGCACCGCGATGTCCGGAGCCGTGGAGCTGACGGTCGGACTGGACGTGAGCATCGGGATCGGGTCATCGTGGCAGGCGGCGGCGCACTAGTCCGACAGGTGTGGCTGGTCGGTGGGGCCGACGGCGGGATCGCTGGCAGTGCGATCCTGTTGGTGGCGGTGGTCCCCGACGTCGCGAGGCGCGGACGCGACGAGCGCCAGGAGGCACCACGAGATCAGGAGGAGGTGGACGCGCGGATGGGACTGTCGATGACCGGCCGCGGGCTGCGCTGGCTCAGCCGCCTGGCCGTCTGCCTGGGCGTGCTGCTGCTCGTGGCCGCCCCCGTGCTGCGGTTCTGGATCACGCCCGTCCTGGCCCAGTCCGCGCTGGTCCCCGGCCCCGACAGCCCGCTGACGCACATGAGCAGTGGCACGATCAGCACGCTGTTCGACGTGGAGGGCGGTGCTGCGCAGGCCGAGCCCGACCCGATCCCGGTGACCCGCACGCAGACCAGCACCGGCGACGCGGCAGGCGCCGAGCAGGCGGCGGCGGCCGGCGCGAACGCGGCGGTCACCGACTCGACGGACCGCACCGTGACTGCCGACGGTCGGCTGATCTCCGAACTGCGGTTCCGGCTCGCCGCGGACCGGCGCACCCAGGCCCTGGTCAGCTGCTGTGGCGCTCGGGTCGGTGCGATCCCGGTGACCGCGGTCGGCGCCGGCAGCCCGCTGCGGCTGCCCTGGTTCGTTCCCGACGCGGTCTATCCCTACTTCGACCTGACCCTGTTGGTCGCGACCCAACTGGACCCGATCGGGACCGAGGAGGTGTCGGGGATCCAGGCCGCAAAGTTCCAGCAGGTGCTGGCGCCCACGCCGATCGGTCCGGTGGCTGCCCCGGGCGAGCTGGTCGGGTCGGACGCTGCCACGGTGACGCTGGTGCGCACGCATTCGGTGAACCGGACGCTGTGGGTGGACCCGACCACCGGGATCATCCTGCGCAAGGTCGAACGGGTCCGCGAGGCCCTGCGCGACGCCAATGGCGACGACGTGCTGACGCTGCTGGCGATGACCACGGCCAGCACCCCCGAACAGGTGGATGCCCTGGCTGCGCATGCACGTCAGGAAGCGCGGCCGGTGCTGTGGGCGCATTCCTACGGGCCCGCGCTGGGGATCGGTCTCGGGGTGCTGCTGCTCGGACTGGGCCTGCTCGGGGTGGCGCTGCGCACCCGCGCCCTGCGCATCGACCAGGACTTCCCAGATGTTCCCGCCACGTTCGAGGACCTCAAGGAAGCCTTCGACTGATCCGGAGAGGACCTCGAGGAAGCCTTCGACTGAGCAGGAAGAGTGCGCCCTGCACTGGCACACTGACGCGCAGATGATCCGCCGGCGTCGCACCGAGTGGCGCGGGGGACAGGTGGATCGTCAGGACCGGAAGGGTCACTCGTGCAGGAAGTCAACCTCGAGCCGCGTTCCATCCAGGCCCTGGCGCAGGTCGTGCCCCAGGAGCGGATCGACCGACTGGTCGAGAATGTCGCGCCCAAGATGGCCCAACAGTTGGCCGGCCACGGGCTCTTCAACGTGAACTCGACGGCCTCCGGCGGCGGGGTTGCGGAGATGCTGCACGTGCTGCTCCCGTTGACCCTGGGTGTGGGCGTGCCGAGCAGGTGGTTCGTCATCGAGGGCGACGAGGTGTTCTTCGCCCTGACCAAGCGGCTGCACCACCGGTTGCACGGCAGCAAGGGCGACGATGGCCGGCTGTCCGTGGCCGAGCAGATGCTCATGGCCGGCGTGGTGAGTCGTGACGCGCCCTTGCTGCTGAACCAGGTCACCCCGGAAGACGCCGTGATCCTGCACGATCCGCAGCCGGCCCCGTTGGCCCGGATGCTTGCCGAGCGGGGCATCCCCGTGGTGTGGCGCTGCCACGTGGGCATCGATCACGACAACGAGTTCACCGAGGAGGCGTGGTCGTTCCTGCGCGGGTTCCTGGAGGGCAACGTGCACACCTACGTGTTCACCCGGGCCGCGTATGCCCCCGACTGGATCCCGCCGGAGCGACTGCGGGTGATCAAGCCGAGCATCGACCCGCTGGCGCCCAAGAACCAGGACCTGGCCGCCGACGACGTTCTCGGGGCGCTGTCCGGTGCCGGGATCATCGAGGGGCCCGGGTTCGGGTCGGCCTCCTTCACGCGCTCGGACGGCTCGGCCGCACCGTTCACGATGCAGGCCGAGATCACCCGGTCCGCTGGTCCCGCTCCGGCCGACGTGCCGCTGATCGTGCAGGTGTCTCGCTGGGATCCCCTGAAGGACATGGCCGGCGTGATGCACGGCTTCGTCGAACACATCGCCGCGCACTGCGACGCCCACCTGGCGCTCGTGGGCCCGAGCACGGCCTCGGTCAAGGACGACCCCGAGGGGCAGCTGGTCCTGGACGCCATCACTGAGGAGTGGCGCGGGCTGGACCACGAGGTGCGGGACCGGGTGCACCTGGTCAGCCTGCCTATGGACGACCCGGAGCAGAACGGCGCGCTGGTCAATGCGACCCAGCGCCACGCTGCCGTGGTCGTGCAGAAGAGCCTGGCCGAGGGCTTCGGGCTGACGGTGACCGAGGCGATGTTCAAGGGCCGGCCGGTGGTGGCCTCCGCGGTGGGCGGGATCGCCGATCAGATCGATGACCAGATCAGCGGGGTGCTGATCTCGGACTCGCGCGACCTCGAGGCGTTCGGCCGGGCGGTGCTGCACGTGCTCGCAGATCCGGAGTTCGCGGCACGGCTGGGTGCGGCGGCCCGGCAGCGGGCGATCGACGTGTTCCTGCCCGACACGAGCCTGGAGCTGTGGAACGAGGCGGTCTTCAGCGCCGTGGAGGCCGTTCGCGGCAGCTGAGCCGGCGCACTGGGCGTGCAGCCGGCGGTGCGCGGCGCCCAGTTGGCTGGGACAATCACAGGCGTGACCCGGTACTGGAAGACCCTGTGCGCGACCGCGGCTGTCGGCCTCTTGCTCTCGGCGTGCTCGTCAGACCCGAACAGCCCGGACGATCCGTCGCCGCAGGGCAGCACCGCGGTGTTGCCCAGCGCTGAGCAGTCGGCGGTCGCGTTCACCGATTGCCTGGAGGCCTGCGAGGGGGAGATCGACGGGGCCAAGTACCGCATCCTGCTGCCCGACGAGTGGAACGGCACCCTGCTGCTCTACTCGCACGGGTACCGCAACCCGGTCCCAGTCCCGCCGGACTACACGACCGGCAGCTCCCTGGCCGAACCCTCCCCGGGATACAACGACGGCGGGGTCCCGCTGGCCCGCAACCTGCTGAGCAAGGGCTACGCGCTGGCCGGCTCCGGCTGGGCCAGCAACGGCTGGGCCGTCGCCGACGGGGTCCGGGCCAACGAGGACCTGTACGAGTTCTTCGCCGACACGGTCGGCACCCCGCAGCGCGTGTACGCCTGGGGCGACAGCCTCGGCGGACTGGTCACCATGGAGACCGCCGAGGCCAACCCGACGTGGGTCAGCGGGGCGGCACCCCTGTGCGGGGTGGTCGGGGGAGTCGTGCCCAACATGGACCTCGCCCTGGATGTCCAGTACGGGATCCGGGAGTTGATCGACTCCGGATTCCAACTGACCGACTACGCGACCTCCGACGAGGCCGCAGCCCAGTTCGCAGGCACCGCGCGCACGGTCCTCGACGCGGCCGCAGCGCCCGACCAGCAGGCCGACGTCCTGGCATTGGCGCTGCTGGCCGACGCGGCGCTGCAGACCCAGTCGCAGGACGGCAGCACCGTGGCCAGCCAGGTGCAGGCCGCCGCAGAGGCGGCACTGATCGCCCTGCGCTTCGGCACGGTCGGGCGCTGGGACATCGAGGCGCGCTTCGGGGGCAACGTCTCGGACAACACCGACACCGACTACGCGGCGCGGTTCTCGAAGGCCGACCGGGCCCTGCTCGACGAGGTGGGTGGCCAGGGCAGCGCCGCTCGGATCATCGCGGCCCTGGAGGCGGGCAAGCGAGTCGAGGCCGATCCCGCCGCGGTCGCGGCCGCGCGGAAGAAGGGCGGCGAGCCATCGGGGACGATCGAGGTGCCCACCATCACCCTGCACACGGCCGCCGACCCGTTGGTGGCAGTCCAGAACCAGACCCTGCTGCGGGAGGCCTCGGGCCCGACCGACGAACTGGTCCAGTTGTTCACCGTGGCACCGGACTCCTTCCCCGCCAAGCCCGGTGCGCCCTACGGTGCCGGTCACTGCAACTTCACCCCCGACTCACGAGTCGGCATGATCGACCTGCTCGACGAGTGGGTCCGCGGCGGTCAGCCTGCGACCCCCGAGTCGGTACCGGCCGCGTTCGGGCCTGAGTCGGGCTTCGACCCCACTTTCGAGCCAGGTCCCTGGCCGACGGAGGACGCCGGCTGAGCAGGAGCTAAAGCCACTGGCGTGCGCGGCCGGCTCCGCGGACGCCCACGGTGGCTCTGCGATTCACCGCCGCTGTGCAAGGATGCCGCCCGTGCGCGCACCTCGGACTGCAACCTGCTTGCTCGTCGCCGGCCTGGCCCTGACCGGCTGCACGGGCTCGGGTGACTTGGACGTGGACCCGTCGGGGTCCGCCTCCGCGCTGCCGACCGGAGACCCATCCGACCAGTCCCTCGACGTCGCGTTCACCGACTGCCAAGACCAAGCCTTCGCGTGCAGCGGCGACCTGCAGGGAACGCCGTACGACATCCGGCTGCCCGACACCTGGAACGGCACACTGCTGATCTACAGTCACGGGTTCCGGGCGGCGGATCCACTGACCGCTGACGACCCGAAGTTCGAGCCGATCGCCGAGCCGGCTCCCGGTGTCGCCTCCGGGGTGGACGCGGTTGCCGAGGCTCTTGTGGAGCAGGGCTACGCGCTGGCCGGGGCCGGCTCGCCGATCGGCGGCTGGCAGCTCGACGACGCGATCGAGGCCATGACGACGGTCCGCGGGGCGTTCGTCACCAACGTGGGCGTTCCGAACCGCATCTACACGTGGGGACAGTCCGTCGGTGGGTTGGCTGCCCTCCAGGTAGCCCAGACCCAAGCATGGGCCACGGCCTCTGCCTCGATGTGCGGGGTGCTCGCGGGGCTGAACCCGAACTTCGACCTCGCCCTCGATGCCGGCGTCGGTGTCAAGGCTCTGCTCGAGCCCAGCCTGGTGCTCACCGGATTCAAGTCGCTGAAGCAGGCCCAGCGGGCGTACGCCAAGGCCGTCAAAGCGGTCCAGAAGGCTGCCGATGACCCCACCGGTGAGGGGCTGGTCTCGCTGCGCGTCATCGCCGAAGTGGCCCAGATCCCGACCAAGACCCGCATGTCGCCCGGTCGCACGCCCGACGAGCAGCGGACTGCGCTCGTGGAGAACCTCAGCCGGGTGCTGGCGCGCACGACCGTGGAGCGCTACGGCATCGAGGCGCAGTTCGACGGAAACCCCAGCACCAATGCCGGGGTCAACTACGGTGCTCGGGTCACCGCCGATGCGGCGGCCGACATCGATGCATCGGGCGGCGTAGGCGCGACCCTGGCCCGGGTGCGCGACATCGCCGGGATCCCGGCGGTGCAGGCCGATCCGGACGCACGAGCCGCCGCGGATGCCGCCTTCCCGCGCCCGGGCATCCTGGCCAAGCCGACACTGACGATGCACACCGCACAGGACCCAGCGGCGATCCTGGCCAATGAGACGCTCTACGGGATCTGGGCGGCGGGAGCCAGCGGCGAGGACATCCGATGGCTGAACATCAACGTGGCCGAACCCCCGGCGCTGTACCCGGAGGAGGGTGGGGCACCGTATGGCGTGGGGCACTGCTCATTCACCGGGCAGTCGATCGTGGGCGGCATCCAGATCCTCGACGACTGGGCGCGACTCGGTCGCTTCCCGACCTGGTCGGGCAACACGGCGGCGTTCGGGGCAGCCAGCGGGTTCGCCGGGCCAGTGACGCTGCCGGCCTGGCCGCAGAGCCCCACGACGCTGGCGATGGTCGCCCGATCGCCGGAACCCGATCCGAGCCCGAGCCCATTCGGCTCGCCCGTGCCCGACTTCGGTCCCGCGCCGTGACCGCCCGTCGAACGGGTGTCGCACGGCCGAAAATGCCGATGCGGTGGGCGTTCCGGCCCGTTCCGAGCGATCCGGGTCTCCGGCCGACGGCACGGTGGGTCCCGGACCCCGCGCGGGCCGTGTCGCGAGATCGGGTGAAGCGTGGTAGCCGATACCCCTTCCGGCATCGTGACCTGCTTGAATGACGGTCAGTAGCGGTGGGTCCCCCATTCGGGTGACGCACCGGCATTTCGCGCGTGACTAGGAGGATGGATGAAGCGCTCGTTGTTCGGTGGTCTCGCCCTTGCGCTGGTGGCGTATGTGGCGGTCTACCTGGGGGATGCCCTCAATCTCGGATTGCCCAACCCGCTGCTGGGGGTCGCGGCCGGTGGGGTCTTGGCTCTCGCGCCCGGTGGCCACAGGTTGGGCCGGTTGGGCGGATTCCTGGTCGGTGTCGTGCTGACGCTGATCGGGTACGGCGTGAACGCGCAGTTCATGCCAGCGAGCAGCGGCGGGGTGGCCGTGACCGCCGCGCTGACCTTCGCGCTGGCCACCGGTGCCTCAGCCCTGTCGATGGGCCGGATGCCGCTGTGGTCGGTGCTGCTGGGTGTGGCCGGCTTTGCCGGCGCCTATGACTTCATCTATGACGACAAGCCCTACGACTTCCTCAACTCGTCGGTGCAGACCCTGGGTACGTTCCTCGTGGTCTTCGGCCTGGGGTACCTTGCGGCCGCGCTCGTGGATCTGCTGTTCCCCGAGGTGGCTGATGAGGCCGAGCCCGTTGCGCCGCAGGCGCGTGAGACCGTGGGAAGTGAGTTCTGATGTCGAGGAAGAACATCGTTCGAATGCTGGCAGGCACCGGCGGAGTGCTCCTCCTGGCCGGAGCCACCGGTCCGGGGGCCGCCGCAGTCAGCGCAGCGGACTCCGGTGACGTAGAGGCAACGGTGCGCAAGACCGTCCTGCAGACCGCGTCGGCGACCGGCGAGATCATCACGAGCCGGATGTACACCCAGGTCACGGCTGTGGGTGACGGCACCAAGACCGTGACCGTCCCGGTCGGGTCGGGCAGCAATCGCAACCTCAACTCGTTCGGGGCGCTGCCGATGGAGGGCGAGTCGATCGTCTTCGACCTCGACGTAGATGGCGGGGTGGAGAAGCGCACGCTCACCGACGCCGACATCAACCCGATGGAGGTCTCGGTCAAGGTCTCCCTCGACGGGGTGCAGATCCTGCCCGAGGACGTGGTCGGGGCCACCGGGGTGCTCGACGTGCAGTACACGGTGCGCAACACGACCGCCAAGACGGCACCCCTGACCTTCAGCGACGTCGAGGGCAACCAGATCACCGAGGACGTCGAGACCGCCGAGCCCTACGCCGGCTCGCTGGCCGTGACCCTGCCCAAGGGCTTCAACGAGGTCAGCGCCCCGGGAGCGACTGTCGCCGGCAACGGCCAGAACGGGACGCAGCTGGGCTACACGATGGTCCTGTTCCCGCCGCTGGGTGCGCCGGAGGCCACGGTCGGTTACCAGGCGCGGGTCGATGGTGCGGTGATGCCGCCGGCCGACTTCGCGTTCCTGCCGATCGTGCCGTTCGACAACAGCACCATCGCGGGCACGACCGAGGCCTACAAGGGCGGCGCGGCCACCGGCTCGGCGATCTTCGACGCCGGCACCCAGATCGGCGACAACCTGCTCAAGCTGCAGGCCGGCGCGGGCCAGCTTGTCGCTGGCCTCGGTCAGCTCTCGGCCGGTGCTACGCAGCTCTCCGACGGCCTGGTCAACACCGCAGCGCCGGGGTCAGCCAAGCTCGCTGACGGTGCGGACACGCTGTCCGGCGGTCTGAACACGCTCAACGGCCAGATCCCCGCACTCGGCGATGGGGTCAACAAGCTCGACGCGGGCGCCAACCAGCTCTCCGACGGTCTAGGTGAGCTCGACTCGAAGGTCCCCGCGCTGGAGGACGGAGCCAATCAGCTCAACGCCGGTGCACAGACGCTCTCGGGTGGCCTGGGTCAGCTGAACGGCCAGATCCCAGGGCTTGCCGCGGGTACCCAACAGCTCGACGACGGTGCCCAACAGCTCTCGGGCGGCTTGGGGCAGCTGAACAGCCAGGTCCCCGCACTCGAGACGGGTGTGTCGCAACTGGCCGCTGGTGCCTCGGACCTCGAGGACGGCATGAAGACGCTGAGTGGCGGGCTGGCGCAGCTGGCGGACGCCAACAAAGGCATGCCCGCTCTCGAGCAGGGAGCCAAGCAGCTCCAGTTCGGGATCTCCCACCCTGTGGGAGAAACCGGTCCCGATGATCCTGGCGGCCTGCTCGAAGGGCTGACTGCCTTGGTTGGCGGTTTGACGGTGGCTTCCGATGGGGCTGACGCTTTGTCGACCGGGCTGCCCACAGCAAAGGGCGGCGTCGACAGTGTGAAGGGCGGCTTGGACACCGCCGTTTCCACGGGGATTCCGCAGCTTCAGGGTGGGGTCTCGGCAGCGGCTGCGACGACCGGCTGCGACGGGGACGCCACGTGCGTCGGCACCCTAGCTGCGGTGAGCGATGGCTTGGACACCCTCCTGACGGGCACCCAGGCGGCATCGGCCGGGCTGGGGCAGGTGAGTGCCGGCCTTTCGGACGCCGTCGATGGATCCGATGCGGTGGCCGCGGGCCTCAGTACCCAGCTCCTGCCGGGGGCCAAGCAACTTCAGGGTGGCGTGTCCACGCAGCTGAAGCCAGGCATGAACCAGCTGGTGGAGGGCATTACCGCAGCGACCGCAGCTGTCGTGAAGCAGCTCTACCCGGGGTCCCAGCAGTTGACCGCGGGTGCCACTCAGTTGTCGGGTGGGCTCGAGCAGCTCAATGGCCAGCTTCCTGCGCTTGCCGACGGTGTCTCGCAGTTGACCAGCGGTGCCTCGCAGCTCGCAGCCGGGACCACGCAACTCAACTCGCAGGTACCGACGCTTGCCGCAGGTGTCTCGCAGTTGGCGGCCGGTGGGGAGCAGCTGGCAGATGGGACGAGCGCGTTGAGCTCGCAGGTCCCGACTCTGGCCGACGGTGTCAACCAACTCGCTGCTGGTGGCGGGGCGTTGGCAGCTGGAACCGGGGAACTGGCCTCCAAGGTGCCGGCACTCGGTGACGGTGTCTCGAAGCTCAACGCGGGCGGCGAGCAATTGGCTAGTGGTGCCAACCAGCTCGCCGACGGTCTGGGCACTGCTGCGGATGGCTCCGCGAAGTTGGCCGACGGTTTGACGCAGGCCGAGCCCGGTGCAGGCAAGATCGAGGATGGCGCGGGTCAGCTCAAGGAGGAGGGCGCCGACCAGCTGGCCGCCACCGGCAAGGATGCACAGCTCGGGTACGCCCGGGACGTTGCACTGTTGCAGGCCTCCCAGCAGGCCGGGCTGGAGGGAACGAACCTTCCCTTCGGCGCAGCCAGCGGCACCGACGTCGTCACGACGGCGGCCGTGCAGATGCAGTTGGCGGGCATCGCTCCCGACACGGAGAACAACGCGCTGAAGTTCGGCCTCGGCGCCCTGCTGATCGCGGGTGCCGGTGGCGCGGCGTACGCAGCTCGCAAGAGGGTCACCGCGTAGTTCGACGACAGCGGTTCAGCTCAACCATCTGCCCGGCACCCGATGATCAGGGTGCCGGGCAGATGCCTTCCGCGCAGTGGGCTCCAGCCGCCCCACGTGGTGTCGTTCCAGTCCGGCCACTCCGGTTCGACCATCGTCTGTATCGAGAAGCCTGCGCGCCGCAGGGCCGCGACGTAGTCGCCGAGCGTCCGGTGGAACTCCGCGTAGACCACCTGACCGTCGGCGGGCACGTACTCGATGTAGGGCGTCCGATCGAAGTAGGAGCCGGATGCCGCAAGGCCCTCGGGGCCTGGATCGTCGGGGAACGCCCACCGGATCGGGTGGGTCACCGAGAACACCCAGCGCCCGCCGGGCACCAGTACCCGGGCGACCTCGGCGAGCAGGGCGTCCAGGTCGGCCACGAACTGCACAGCTCCGTAGGCGGCGAAAGCGCTGTCGAACGAGGCGTCGGCGAAGGGCAGCGCGGCTCCCGAGGCGGCAACCACCGGCACCGCATCGCCGGCATGGCGCAGCTGGGCCACCGAGATGTCCAGGCCTACTGCCCGGGCCTCGTGCTGGGCCAGCCAGCGCGAGCACTGCGCCGCACCGGCGCCCACCTCGAGCACTCGCCGCCCAGCCAGCGACTCCAGCGGCCCGAGCAGCCCCGCCGCACCCTCGGAGAGCCCCTCCGGCCCCCACACAAACCCCGCTCCACCGGCAACTCGCCCGGCTGCGTAGTCGATTCGGCCCCTTTC
>JBAVKQ010000014.1:0-1559 GCA_049688395.1 Candidatus Nanopelagicales bacterium | reverse complement strand
CATAGAGGGTGACCTCCGGCGCCGCGAACGTCGCCTCGCGCAGGTCGAGCGTGACGCTGCCCATCATCGCGAAGGCGGTGTGCTTGGCCGGGACGAGCCACTGCCCGCGGCGGGTGCAGTCGCCCATGATCGCCAGCGAGCTCTCGTACGTCGCGCTGGCCGGCTGGATCTCGCGGTGCACTGCCGACGGCTGAGCGGCCACCGGCGCGTGCCCCGGCATGGCGGGCAGGTCGACGGTGATCGGCACCAGGTCGCCGTAGGTCTTGGCGGCGTAGGTCGCCTCCAGCCGCTGGTCGAGCTCGTCGAGGTCGAGGCGGCCCTCACCGGCGGCCTCGCGCAGCACCTCGGCGACCCGGTGACGGTCGTCGTCGGAGATCCGCAGCTGCGCGGGGTCGGGTCGCTCGAGCTCTCCTGCCATGCCCTCCAGGGTAGTGCTCGCCGCGACGGTCGCGGCCTGGACTAGCCTGGTTCGACGTGAGCACTCCTTCGTCTCCCGGACCCGAGTTCCGCTACTCCGACCTGCTCCCCCTCGGCGCCGACGACACGCCGTACCGCCTGGTGACGAGCGAGGGCGTGAGCACCTTCGAGGCCGAGGGGCAGACCTTCCTGCGCGTCTCCCCCGAGGCGATCCAGCGGCTCACCGCGGAGGCGATGCACGACATCGCCCACTACCTGCGCCCGGCCCACCTGAGGCAGCTGCGGCGGATCATCGACGACCCCGAGTCGTCGGGCAACGACCGCTTCGTCGCGCTCGACCTGCTCAAGAACGTCAACATCTCCGCCGGCGGGGTGCTGCCGATGTGCCAGGACACCGGCACGGCGATCGTGATGGGCAAGAAGTCCGAGGGCGTGCTCACCGGCGGCGACGACGGCGAGGCCATCTCACGCGGGGTCTTCGACGCCTACACCCGGCTCAACCTGCGCTACTCCCAGCTCGCGCCGATCACCATGTGGGAGGAGAAGAACACCGGCTCCAACCTGCCGGCGCAGATCGAGCTCTACTCGACGCCGACCCATGACGGACGGCCCGAGTACAAGTTCCTGTTCATGGCCAAGGGCGGCGGCTCGGCCAACAAGTCGTTCCTCTTCCAGGAGACCAAGGCGGTCCTCAACCCGACCCGGATGATCGAGTTCCTCGGGGAGAAGATCCGCGGGCTCGGGACCGCTGCCTGCCCGCCGTACCACCTGGCGGTGGTGATCGGGGGTACGTCGGCGGAGTTCGCGATGAAGACCGCGAAGTACGCCTCGGCCCACTACCTCGACCACCTGCCGACCTCGGGAGACCTGTCGGCGCACGGCTTCCGCGACGTGGAGCTCGAGGCGCAGGTTCTCGAACTGACCAGGCAGTTCGGCATCGGGGCGCAGTTCGGCGGCAAGTACTTCTGCCACGACGTGCGGGTCATCCGTCTCCCCCGCCACGGCGCCTCCCTGCCCGTCGCGATCGCCGTCTCCTGCTCCGCGGACCGCCAGTGCAAGGGCAAGATCACCCCCGAGGGCGTCTTCATCGAGCAGCTGGAGTTCGAGCCGGCCCACTACCTGCCCGAGACGACGGACGAGCA
>JBAVKQ010000013.1:0-12549 GCA_049688395.1 Candidatus Nanopelagicales bacterium | reverse complement strand
CGCCCAAGACACGCTGGCCACCCCGGCACCGGCCGGTCAACAAGAAGAACGCTGAGCGCCCGCCCACGCCGATCGGCAGGCGGCGCTCAGCCACGCCCACTTGACAAACCCGCCTACATATCAGGGACCGGGCGTGTGGACCGTGGCCCCGGCGCGGTGCTCGACCCGGGCGCCGTGGCCGAGGGTCCACACCGACTGACGCCCCATGACGGTCCACTCGTGCGGCCCGCCGACCAGCGCGGTGTCCTCGTCGATCCCGAGCACGGTGACGCCGTCGGGCGCGTGCAGCAGCACCCGGGTGGCCAGGTCCGGCGCCCAGCCGAGCATCTTGTCGAAGTGCGGGATCACCCGCAGGTGCCCCAGCAGTCCCAGGCCCGGATCGATGGGGCGATGCAGGGCGCGCACCTGCGGCACCCATCCGGTCATCGCCATCGCGCCGGCGCTGCAGCCGGCGAGCGCGGCACCGCCCCGCCACGCCGCCAGGACCTCGCGCCACACCGCCGAGTCGCGCAGGGATCCGGCCAGGTGCGCGGGGTTGCCGCCGGAGAAGTAGACGAGCCCGGCTCCGGCGACCTTCGCGGCCAGATCCGGATCGTCGGCGTCGGCACGATCGGCGATCAGCAGCGGCACCGCTTCGACGCCCAGCCGGTCTGCCTGCTCGCGACCCAGTCGGGTCCACCTGGCCAGCACCTCGGGGCCCTCGGGGGCCGCGGCCGTCGGGATCTGCACATAGCGCCGTGCCCGCCCGGCCAGCAGCAGACCCTCGACCTCGAGCATCTGGGGCAGGTACTCCCCCGAGCCGACCAACGCGATCGGCCCGCTGCCGTCCGGCCGGGCAGCGCCGGGTCCCTCGGGTTCCGGGCTGCTCGGCACCGCGGAGCGAGGGGGCAGGCCCACCGGACCGCTGCCGGAGGATTCCCGCGGCAGGTCGCCCGGGAGGCTGGTCACGACCAGCTCCAGGTCGATCCGTCCCGGGCATCGCGGACCTCGACGCCCAGCCCCGCCAGGACGTCGCGCAGCCGGTCGCTGGCCGCCCAGTCACCGGCGGCCCTGGCCTGGGCCCGCAGGTCGACGACTGCTTGGACCGCCCGGCCGGCGAGTTCGCGATCGTGGGTGTCGGCAGCCTGCTCGGCGTGGCGGAGCAGGCCGACCACAGCCGCCCTCGCGTGCCCCGCGGAGTCCGCGATGGCCTCGAGGATGCTGAGCGCGAGGGCCGCGGGTGAATCGTCGTCGCGCGCTGGTGGCGGTGCACCGTGTCCGGGGTCAGCCCCGACCGGGCCGGGGCCGGGGCTTCCTGCCGACGCGCGCGAGCCGGAGCCATCGCTGCCCGCGGCCGATCCCGGGCCGGACCGATCGCTGGCCGCGGACGCGCCCAGTCGGTCGATGATCGCCTCGATCTCGGCCATCGGCAGGTCCGAACCCGCCGGAACGACGTGCTCGACTCCGGCGACCCGCAAGGTCAGCCCGCCGCGACCGGCCACCCGGACTCGGGCGGCATCGAGATCGAACACGACGGCCGTGTGCTCATCGACGCCGACGATGAATCCGCCATCCAGCTCGCCCTCGATCCGCGCCAACCGGCGCCCACCGAGGTAGCAGAAGCGGGTGTCGTGGGTGCCGCCCTCCTTGTTGTCGTAGTGCGGGATCACCGCGCACCGCCAGCCCAGGACCCGATCCATCAGGCCGATGCCCGGCTCCCAGCGCGGATCCGCACCGACCTTGTAGATCTCGTAGACCGGCAGCGCCCACGCCCCGAGGGTCACCGCCGCAGCGGAGGCCACCACCAGGGCTCCGGCACGCCCGGGGGCGACGACCTGGGCAAGCGCCGCGGGGATCGGGGTGCCCGCCCATGCCCGTCGCGCGTAGCTGGGCGATCCGGGACCGGCGAACACCCAGTCCGCAGCCCGGATCCCGGCCAGCGCCTGCTCCTGGGTCAAGGCATCGGCACCCGCGGGCAGCGTGATCCGCTCGACCGCCCGGCCCAGGGACTCGGCGAAGTAGCCACTGATCCGCTCCACCAGTTCGTCGGCGTTCTCCTGGAACGCGAACGGGCTGTCCATCAGGGCCAGTTGCGCGTCCTCGGGGAGACCGGCGAACACCTCCCGATGCACGCCGAGCATGCCCGGGGTCGTCTCACCCGAACCCATCAGTACCAGTCGTCGGGCCACCTGCGAAGACTAGGCGCTGCGCGGCGGCCGCGCCTTCGCGCGCCGGGGCCGCCCGGTGCAGCCAGGACGCCGTGCATGGCACTGAGGCCGTCTGCCGTCTGCATCCCGTCGAGGCCCGCGCTTCCCCCCGTACGGCCTACCATCGGCCACCACCCGAGGTGAAAGCAGGCAACGCCATGGTCAAGGACAGTGCGCAGGACGGGTTCAGCGCGCAGGAGCGCGCGGCGATGAAGGAGCGGGCCGCCGAGCTCACTGCCTCCGGACGCCGTGGTTCGGCGGCCAAGAAGGCCGCCGCCAACGAACAGGACGTCCTGGCCAAGATCGCCGAGATGCCCGACGCGGACCGCGTCATCGCGCAGAAGCTGCACGAGATCGTCAGCGCGCACGCACCCGAGCTGGCTGCCAAGACCTGGTACGGCATGCCCGCCTACGCCCGCGACGGCAAGGTCATCGTGTTCTTCAAGCCCGCCGCGAAGTTCGATGTGCGCTATGCCGAGGTCGGCTTCAACGAGTTCGCGAACCTCGATGACGGCGACATGTGGCCGACCGCATTCGCCGTCGTGGCGATGAACGACGCTGTGGCGCAGCGACTGGTCGCCTTGGTCGAGAAGGCTGTCGGCTGAGGAGCCATCCGCTCTCGTGCTGACCGCGACGTCCGGCTCAGAAGCGCCGCGCGCCCGAGTCGAGCGTGCGACCGTCGATCGTCACGAACGCCCAGCTGAACCCGGTCCTGCGCAGCCGCAGGTCCAGGACCCCATATGCGGTGTTGTCGAACGCTCGGCTCCAGGAGCGCGTCGTGCGGGTCGTGTCCGCGCGCTGGTCGCCGCCGCCCGTGCCCACCACGAACGCGGTCAACGCCGTCGAGCGGCCCTTGACCGGCGGGGTCATCCGCTCGTAGTCGTGGTCGTGGCCCCAGACCATCACCTTCACGTCGCGGTCTTTGCGCACCATGTCGTAGAGCCGGGCGGTGTCGCGCTGGTCGCCGTGATGGCCGCTGGAGTAGCGCGGTCGGTGCCACACCACCAAGGTGGGCACCTTGTTGTACTTCTCGAGCGTCCGGGTGAGGAAAGCCCGCTGCTTGGTGCTGGATACGCGCTCGCTGTCCAGGCCGATCACCCGCCACTTGCCAACCTTGCGCGACCACCACAGCCCCCCGGACTCGCCGAAGTAGGTGCGGTAACCGGCCGCGCTGCGGGTTCGGTACTCGTGGTTGCCCGGCACGGGCAGCCAGATCGTGCGGAACCTGCCCCACGCGGGATCGAACTGGCGGCGGAACTGGGCCAGGCTGCCGTCGGGGTAGGCGATGTCGCCGGCCAGCAGCAGCCGATCGGGTCGCAGTGCTGCCGCGAGCGCGGCGACCCGGCGATGCGGGCTGCCGGGATTGGCGATGTCGCCGACGGCCACGACGCGGGTGCCGGAGCCCGATGCCCCGGCGACCTGCCGGGTCGAGTGCGCCGTTGCCGCAGCCGCCAGGGTGACAGGTGAGCGGGCCGAAGATGTCTGGGCGCCCGGCGCGCCGGTCGTTGCTCCGGCCACCGACGATCCGGTCTCGATGGGCACAGACACCGGCTGGGCAGGCACCGCGATCAGGCCGATCAGCACCACGCCAGCCGCTACCGAGACGAACTTGCGCATGACCACAGGCTACGCCGCCCGCGCGGACCCCGGGTACCGCAGTCGAGCAGGTCGGCCTCGTGGGACTCGGGCTGGATCACCCGCTAGGCTCCCCATGTCAGTGCGCCGTCAGTCAGAGCGCCGGCATCGGAGCCGGCGGCGGATCAGGAGAACTCACATGTCCCTCGCCACTCCCGCACCAGTAGTCCTCGCCGACGTATTCGCCCGCAGCGCAGTGCGCAACGCGGTCCTCGTGGTCGGCGGCGCCGCCTTCGTGGGCCTGTCCGCGCAGGTGGTCGTCCCGCTGCCGTTCACCCCGATCCCGCTGACTGGCTCGACCTTCGCGGTGCTGCTCACCGCCGCGGCCCTGGGCATGTGGCGCGCCATGGCCTCGATGGGCCTGTACGCCGTGGCCGGGCTGGCCGGGGTGCCCTGGTTCAACGGCGCGTCCTCGGCCTTCAAGGGCGGCGCGCTCACCGTGACGTTCGGCTACATCGTGGGCTTCGTCGCCGCTGCGGCACTGGTCGGCTTCCTGGCCCAGCGCGGCGCCACCCGGACCGCGCCACGCACCGCCGGGCTCATGGTCCTGGGCAACGTGGTGATCTACGCGGTGGGCACCCTGTGGCTCGCGGCCGCCCTCGGAGTGTCGTTGAGCGCGGCGATCGGCCTGGGTGTCACCCCGTTCCTGATCGGTGACGTGCTCAAGATCGCGCTGGCCGCCGGGCTGTTCCCGCTGGCTTGGCGCGCGGTGGAGAAGTTCAGCGCCAAGTAGTCGTCGCGCCGGACGGCGACCAGGGTCGGTCCCCCGAGGGGGACCGACCCTTCGCACGTCCACCGACCCGGCGGACTTCTCCCCCGGGGGTCAGCCGGGTACGTCCAGGCGTTCGAAGATCAACTCGCGAACCCGGGCTGCGTCGGCCTGGCCGCGGGTGGCCTTCATGACCGCGCCGACGATCGCACCCGCGGCGGCGAGCTTGCCGCTGCGGATCTTCGCCGCGACGTCGGGCTGGGCGGCCAGGGCCTCGTCGATCGCCACCAGCAGCGCAGCGTCGTCGGACACCACCGCCAGGCCGCGGGCGGCGACGACCTCCGCCGCAGACCCCTCGCCGGCAAGAACGCCCTCGAGCACCTGCCGGGCGAGCTGGTCGTTGACCGTGCCGGCCACCACCAGCGCCTCGACCTCGGCGACCTGCTCGGCCGTGATCGGCAGGTCGACCAGGTCGATCCCCTGCTCCTTGGCCAGCCGGGCCAGCTCACCGGTCCACCACTTGCGCGCCGCGGACTGCTCCGCCCCGGCCGCGATGGTGGCCTCGACCAGGTCGAGGGCGCCGGCGTTGACCACGTTGTCCATGTCCACGTCGCTGATCCCCCACTGGGCGGCCAGCCGGGTGCGCCGCAGCGCCGGGTTCTCCGGCAGGGTCGCACGCAGGGCCTCGACCCATTCGCGCGACGGGGCGATGGGCACCAGGTCGGGCTCCGGGAAGTACCGGTAGTCCTCCGAACCCTCCTTGACCCGTCCCGAGGTGGTCAGGCCGGTGTCCTCGTGCCAGTGCCGGGTCTCCTGCACGATCCGGCCGCCGGAGGCGAGCACCGCGGCCTGCCGGCCGATCTCGTAGCGCACCGCCCGCTCGACCGAGCGCAGCGAGTTCACGTTCTTGGTCTCCGAGCGGGTGCCCAGCGCAGCCTCGGGCGAGGAGCGCAGCGACAGGTTGACGTCGCAGCGCAGCGAGCCCTGCTCCATCCGCACGTCGGAGACGCCCAGCGCACGCAGCAGGTCGCGCAGCGCGCCCACGTAGGCCTTGGCCACCTCGGGGGCGTACCGACCCGCGCCCTCCAGGGGCTTGGTCACGATCTCGATCAGCGGGATGCCGGCGCGGTTGTAGTCCACCAGTGAGTAGTCGGCGCCGTGGATGCGCCCGGTGGCGCCACCGACGTGGCTGTTCTTGCCGGTGTCCTCCTCCATGTGGGCGCGCTCGATGCCCACGCGGTAGGTACGCCGACCCTCGGGGGTGTCGTAATCCACGTCGAGGTAGCCCTCGAAGCAGATCGGCTCGTCGTACTGCGAGGTCTGGAAGTTCTTGGGCATGTCGGGGTAGAAGTAGTTCTTGCGCGCGAACCGGCACCAGGTGGCCACCTCGCAGTTCAGCGCCAGGCCGATCCGCATCGCCGACTCGACGCCCAACCGGTTCAGCGCCGGCAGCGCCCCGGGCAGGCCCAGGCACACCGGGCACACCTGCGTGTTCGGCTGCGCGCCGAACGTCGTGGAACAGCCGCAGAACATCTTGGTCGCGGTGTTGAGCTCGACGTGCACCTCCAGGCCCAGCACTGGGTCGAAGCGCTCGATGGCGGTGTCGAAGTCGAGCACCGCGGGGATCGTCTGCTGGCTCATCGTGCTGCCCCCTCCGCTGCGCCCGAACGGTCCGCAGCTGGGCTGGCTCCCGGTCGGTGCGGCACCTGGTCGATCAGCAACCCACCCCAACGGTCGACGAGCGCCTGCTCCAGGGCCGCGCCCACCCGGTACAGCCGGTCATCGGCCATCGCGGGGGCGATGATCTGCAGGCCCACGGGCAGGCCGTCCTCGGGCGCCAGGCCCACGGGCAGGCTCATGGCAGCGTTCCCGGCGAGGTTCACCGGGATCGTGGCCACGTCGTTGAGGTACATCGCCAGCGGGTCGTCGAGCTTCTCGCCGAGCCGGAACGCCGTGGTCGGTGCGGTCGGCGAGATGAGCACGTCGACGGTCCCGAAGGCCGCGGCGAAGTCCCGCTGGATCAGCGTGCGCACCTTCTGCGCCGAGCCGTAGTAGGCGTCGTAGTAGCCGCTGGACAGCGCGTAGGTGCCCAGCATGATCCTGCGCTTGACCTCCGGGCCGAACCCCGCCTCGCGGGTCAGGCTCATGACCTCCTCGACCGAGCGGGTGCCGTCGTCGCCGACCCGGACGCCGTAGCGCATGCCGTCGAACTTGGCCAGGTTGCTCGACGCCTCGCTGGGCAGGATCAGGTAATAGGCAGCCAGCGCGTAGTCGAAGCTCGGGCACGAGACCTCGACGACCTCGGCACCCAGCCCCTCGAGGATCTCCACCGCCTCGCTGAAGCGCTGGCGCACGCCGGCCTGGTAGCCCTCGCCGCCGAGCTCGGTGACCAGACCGATGCGCATGCCGCGCACGTCGACTCGGGTCGCAGCGCCGACCACGTCGGGTACGGGCTGCTGCAAGGACGTGGAGTCCCGCGGGTCGTAACCGGCGATCACCGAGTGCAGCAGGGCCGCATCGAGCACGGTCCGGGCGCACGGCCCGGCCTGGTCCAGCGAGGAGGCCAGCGCCACCAGCCCGTACCGGGAGACCGCTCCGTAGGTGGGCTTGACCCCGACCGTGCCGGTCACGGCCGCGGGCTGGCGGATCGAGCCGCCGGTGTCGGTGCCGATCGCCAGGGGCGCCTCGAAGGCAGCCAGCGAAGCGGCGCTGCCACCACCCGAACCGCCGGGGATCCGGTCGAGGTCCCACGGGTTGTGGGTCGGGCCGTACGCGGAGTGCTCCGTGGAGGAGCCCATCGCGAACTCGTCCATGTTGGTCTTGCCCAGGATCACGATGCCGGCCGCGCGCAGCCGGGCGGTGACGGTGGCGTCGTACGGCGGGCGCCAGTCCTCGAGGATCCGCGACCCGCAGGTGGTGGGGATGTCCTTCATGGTCAGGACGTCCTTGAGCGCCAACGGCACGCCGGCCAGCGGGCCGAGCGGCTCCCCGGCTGCGCGTGCGGAGTCGACCGCACCGGCGGCGGCCAGCGCGCCCTCGGCGTCGATGTGCAGGAACGCGTGGATCTCGCCGTCGACAGCACCGATCCGGTCCAGGTATGCACTCGCCACCTCGCGGGCGGACACGGCGGCGCTGGTCAGCAGGTCCGCCAGCTGGGCGGCGGTGCACCTGGTCAGGTCCGGGGCGTCGGGGTCGGCGGTGTCGGTGGCCGTGGAATCGGTGGACATCGGCGGCCTCACTGCTCGTCCAGGATGCGCGGGACCCGGAAGCGGTCGTCCTGCGCAGCCGGCGCCCCGGACAGCGCCTGGGCCTGGGTCAGGCTCGGTACGGGGGTGTCCTCGCGGAACACGTTCTCCAACGGCATCGGGTGCGAGGTGGCCGGCACGTCCGGGGTGGCCACCTCGGTGACGCGGGCGACCGCGCCGAGGATGTCGGCCAACTGCCCGCTGTAGTGGTCCAGTTCGTCCTCGGTGAGCGACAGCCGGGCCAGCCGGCCGAGGTGGGCCACCTGCTCCCGGGTGATCGCTGCTGGCGTGTCAGGCATGGGGCACATCCTAAGCGGGCGGCTGCGGCCTGCCGACAGGCGCGATCGCCCCGTCGGACGCGCGCAGGCGGGCCGGTACTGGTCCCCCCACCAGAGCCGACCCGCCCCCCGCGCTCCCCCGCTGCGCGTTGCGCGTCCCCCGATCGCGCAAGTGCGAACCTCCCACGGGATCGGCGATCCGGCAACGAGTTGTCCACAGGACCTGCGCGCTCGACGGGCGCCCCCCGCCGACGTGCTCTGCGGAGCTGACGGCTCGCGGAGGTGGCGCTGCCGAGGTGACGCAGCCGAGGTGACGACCCGTGGACCTACCCGACCAGCCCCCACGGGAGGCCCGGCAGGTACCAGGCCGCGAAGAACGCCGTCCAGATGACCGCCATGGCAGCGAAGTACGGCAGCATCAGCGCGATCACGGTGCCGATGCCCGAGCGCCTGTCGTAGCGGGCGGCGAACACCACGATCAACGGGAAGTACGGGCCGATCGCCAGCAGGAGCAGCCACAGCGGCGCGATGTCGAAGTTCTCGATCGCGTCACCGAGCTCGACCGCCGCCACCTGCGGCATGTTCGAGTAGTTGAAGTAGGTGATGAACTGCGCGATCAGCAGGAACAGCAGCAGCAGGCCGGCCAGTCCCGCCCACGACTTGGTGATCGCGTCGATGGTCTGCGGCCCGCCGCATCCCGCGCTGTTCGGCGGCCGCGTCGACCTCGGGTGCGTCCTCGTCGGCGGTCTGGATCTGGCCGTTGCCGGGGGCCGGGGCCACGGCCGGGTCGCAGACCCCCAGACGCTTCTCGACCAGGCGCGAGGTCACCAGCCCAGCAGGACGGTGAGCATGATCGTCGAACCGATGCCGAACCACAGGTTCGCGGTCAGGTCGATCGACTTGGTCGGGTCGACCAGGGCGATCGACTCGTTGGTGATCTCGGTGATGACCGCATCGACCGGGGTCACCATCAGGTTGACCCTGAAGCCGCCCGCGACGCCGGCGAACGCCGCGGCCATCCCGGCCAGCGGGTGGCGGCCCACGGCCATGAACGCAGCCGCACCCAGCGGGATCAGCACGAGATAGCCGGCGTCCGAGGCGACGCTCGAGACCACGCCGAGGAACACGATGATGTAGGTCAGGGCTGCCGGGGAGGACGAGGCCACGAGCCGGTGGATGAGGGTGGCGATCAGCCCGGAGCGTTCGGCGACGCCGACGCCGATCATCACGATCAGGATGATGCCCATCGCCGTGAAGCCCATGTAGTTGGGCACGAAGGAGGTGAACATGAACCGGACGCCCCCGACGCCGGCCCACGCCAGCAGCTGGGACATCCCGATCACCGCGATGCACAGCGCCAGGAACATGATCGCCGGGTGCGGCACCTTGTTGCCGACGCGCTCGATCGTGGCCAGGGAGCGCTCGCTGAATCCACCTGAGCCCGGTTCGGCCTCGGGGCCAGCGGGATCAGCGCTGGTCATGGCTGCGGCTGCCCTGTGGTGCCGCAGCTGGCCTGCACTCGGCCGGATGCTGATGCGGGTGCGGCCATGACCCCTCCTCCAATGGATTCAGCGCCGGGGAGCTCGGCCAGGCCCTTCCTGCCACCCAGAAGTGCCGAACGAGCGCCGAACCGGGCGGTCCAGCGGGTCGCCGGTGCGGGAGCCAGCCACACGCGCCAGCACCGCGCCCAGCCTGGGGTGGGCCCACGGCCGGCGGCCCGCCCCGGCGGACCTACTCCCCCACCCGGGCCACCGCGGCGGCCGCCTGCGGACCCTGGTCCAGGAGAATCGCGAACCCGTCGGCGTCCAGGATCGGCCGGGCCAGCACGACGGCCCGCTCGGCCTTGGCGCCGGCGTTCTCCCCCACGACGACGAAGTCGGTCTTCTTCGACACCGAGGCCGCGACCTTGCCACCGCGTGAGGTGACCGCCTCGGCGGCGCGCTCGCGCGTGTAGCCGGGAAGCGAGCCGGTGACCACGACGGTCAGCCCGGCCAGGGTCTGCGGCCCGGATTCGAGGACCTCGTCGGCCATCCGGACCCCGGCCGCGGCCCACTTGGCCACCACGTCGCGGTGCCAGTCCACGGCGAACCACTCCACGACGGCCTCGGCGATGATCGGACCGACTCCCTCGGTCGCCGCCAGGGCCTCGACGCCGGCTGCGGTGATCGCCTCCATCGAGGCGAACTCGCGGGCCAGCGCCTGAGCCGCCGTGGGGCCGACGTGCCTGATCGACAGCGCCACCAGCACCCGCCACAGCGGCTGGGACTTGGCCCGTTGCAGCTCGGTGAGCAGCAGCTCGGCGTTGGCCGTGAGCTGTGGTCCGACCTCGCCGGCCTTCGCTGCCCGGGTGAAGAAGGGCACGGTACGCAGGATGTCGGCGTCCAGGGCGAACAGGTCGCCCTCGTCGGCCACCACGCCGGCGTCCAGCAGGGCCACGCCGGCCTTCCAGCCCAGGCCCTCGACGTCGAAGGCCCCCCGCCCCGAGACGTGGAAGATCCGCTCGCGCAGCTGCGCCGGGCAGGAGCGGGTGTTCGGGCAGCGGATGTCGACGTCGCCGTCCTTCGCCGGGGCCAGCGCGGTGCCGCACTGCGGGCAGTGCGTCGGCATCATGAACGCCCGCTCGTCGCCGGTACGCTCCTCGACCACCGGGCCGATGACCTCCGGGATGACGTCCCCGGCCTTGCGCAGGAACACCAGATCCCCGATCAGCACTCCCTTTCGCGCCACCTCCGAGGCGTTGTGCAGCGTGGCCATCTCGACGGTGGACCCGGCCACCTTCGCCGGCTCCATCACCGCGTACGGGGTCACCCGCCCGGTGCGGCCCACGTTGACCCGGATGTCGAGCAGCCGGGTGCGCACCACCTCGGGGGGGTACTTGAACGCGATCGCCCATCGCGGCGCCCTCGAGGTGGCCCCCAGCTCGGCCTGCCGGCCGAGGTCGTCGACCTTGACCACCACACCGTCGATCTCGTGGGCGACGTCATGGCGGTGCTCGGCGTAGAAGGCGATGAACTCCCCGACCCCCTCGATGTCGGCCACGACCTTCGCCCGGTCCGAGGTCGGCAGGCCCAATGCGGCCAGGACCTCGTAGCCGTGCGACTGGGTCGCGATCGCCAACCCCTCGCGTGCTCCCACCCCGTGCACGGTGAGCCCCAGCCGACCCATGTTGGCGCGCACCCGCGCCACCTCGGCGGCCAGCCGGTCCACCCGGGACTGCCCCCGCTCGAGCACCCCCGCACCCGCCCCCCGGGACTGGGCAGCGGCCAGGGCGCCCTGCGCCCGCGCGAGCTCCTCCTCGCGTCGGTCGATCCGCTGGCGCAACGTGCCGGCCGCGGTGTTGCGCGGGTTGGCGAACGGCGACCGGCCGAGGGCCAGTTGCTCGTCGTTGATCCGCTCGAAGTCGGCCACCGGGAAGAACACCTCCCCGCGCACCTCGACCAGCCCGGGGACGGGCACGTCGGGCGTCCTCGGGCGGAGCCGGGCCGGGATCGCATCGATGAACTGCGCGTTGTGGGTGACGTCCTCCCCCACCCTGCCATCGCCCCGGGTGGCCACCGAGATCAGCCGGCCGGACCGGTACACCAGGTCCACCGCGAGACCGTCGATCTTCAGCTCGCACAGCACCGGCGGGAAGTGGCCCACCTCGCGCGCCACGCGCTCGGCCCACGCCGCCAGCTCCTCGTCGGTGAACGCATTGTCCAACGAGTACATCCGCTCCAGATGGGTCACCGGATCGAACATCTCGGCCACCGCACCCCCGACCGACACCGTCGGGGAGTCCGGCACGGCCAACTCCGGGTGCGCAGCCTCCAAGGCCACCAGCTGCGCGTACAGCGCGTCGTACTGCGCATCGGCCAAGGTCGGGGCATCGCGTTCGTAGTAGGCCGTGCGGGCAGCCTCCACCTGGGCTGCGAGTTGGGTCCACTGGGCCCGCGGATCGCTGTTCACGCAGCGCAATGTACCGGCGCCCGCTGACATCGGCCGCCTGCTCGGGATGCGAGGGTCGATGTGCCCTCAGTCGCTGGACTCCAGCAGTCGGGCCGCACCGCGCAGCAGCCCCCCGACCCGCACGGACCAGTCGGGCGAGGCCCCCGCCAGGCCGCACGCCGGGCTCAGCCAGGTGCGCTGGCCCACGTCGGCCACGCCGAACCCGATCCGACTCCACAGCTCGGCCACCGTGCGCGCCAGGGACTCGGGCATCGCGCGGGTGGCAGCCGGCTCCGGGTCGACCGCGGGCGCGACCCCCAGCACGACCGAGCCGCCGCGATCCCACCACTGACCCAACGCCTCGTCGGCACCCGAGCCCAGCGCGGCGAGGTCGATGGACACGCCGCTGAACCCGGACCGGGCGAGCAGCTCGAAGGGCACCTGCCGGGCACAGCAGTGCGCCACGACGTGCGCCGCCCCGGCTGCGGTCGCCGCGGCGCTGACCCGCGACAGGCCGGCGGTCAGCTCGGGAGTCTGCGGAACCCGGACGGCGCCGCGGCCGCTGGCCG
>JBAVKQ010000012.1:0-51286 GCA_049688395.1 Candidatus Nanopelagicales bacterium | reverse complement strand
CGGGGCGCACAGCCGGCACGCACACCCCGCCCGCGGCCGACCCGCTGGCCGTGCTGATCTCGGCCGTGCGCTCCAGCGACGCCCAGCGCGACATCCAGCGCGCGGCCTTCCATGCCCGCGCCGCCCGGGGCCGACCGGAACCGGTCGCTGCCAGCGGCGTGTCCACGACCCTGACCTACCTGGGTCAGCAGTACGCCCTGCTCGTGTTCCAGACCGGGCCGCTGACTTACCGGATCGACGCCGGTGACGCGGTGGCCGAGCTGGCCATCGACCGTCGAGCTGACCACGAGTGGCAGGTCACCGCTGCCGGGCGCACTCACGATGTCGTGATCTCCTCGCACGGCACCGGCTGCCTGCTGGAGATCGACGGCGTGGCGCACCGGGTGGACCGCAACGAGGGCATCGCGGTGCGTGCCCAGTGGCCGGCGCTGATCGTCTCCGTTGCCGTCGAGCCCGGCCAGGAGGTGGCCCTCGGTGACCCGATGGTGGTCGTCGAGGCGATGAAGATGGAGTCCACCCTGCGCGCCCCGTTCGCCGGCACCGTGACGTCGGTCGAGGTGCTGCCCAACGCCCAGGTGGACGCCGGCGCACCCCTGGTCTCGATCCGCCCGGAGTCCCCGGGCGAGGTCGCGGCCGTGCATGCACCGGCCGACGGCGCGCGCGTGAGCTTCGCCGGGATGGCTCTTGCCGACACGTCGGGCCGGGCCCCGTTCGAGCGGGTCTACGACGCGCTGAGCGGCTATCTGCTGGGCTACGAGCTGGACCCCGCCTCGGTGAACGCGCTGTTGTCCGAGCAGCGCTCGTTCGCCAACCGGGCCAGTGCCGGGGACACCAAGCTGCTGGCCGCCGAGGACGCGTTCCTGGACCTGTTCACCGACCTAGGGCTGCTCTGGGCCTCGGAGCGGGAGGACGCCGGCCAGGCCGACCTGGGCATCACCACCTCGCGCGAGTACCTGCTGGGCTACCTGCAGTGGCTCGACCCCGATCGCGTCGCGCTGCCCGAGCAGATCCGCCGCCGGCTGCGCCGGGTGCTGGCCCGGTACGGCGTGGCCGACCTGCACCGCAGCCCCGAGCTCGAGCAGGCCGTCGTGCTGCTGTTCGGCTCGCAGGCCCGCCGCCTGCAGGTCGCCCGCGTGGTCAGCGGCATCCTCGAGCGCCGCCTGCGCTACCGCGAGCGCATCCTGCCCTTCGTCGACGAGACGGCGGGCAACCGCTACGACCGGCTCACCGCCGCGACCCAGGGCAGTCTCGAGACCATCGCCGACCTGTCCCGCGACGCCCGGTTCCAGTTCATCGACGAGCCGGTCGTCGAGGCCGGGCGTGCGGTCATGCAGGCCCGGATGGACGCTCATCTCGACGCCCTGGTCGAGGACCCGAACCGCCCCGAGCGCGCCGATCGGATCAAGGCCCTGGTCGACGCCCCCCAGCCGATGCGCTCGGCGATCCTGCGCCGGCGGCTGGCCACCGGCGACCGCGACCTGCAGGCCGCGCTGCTGGAGATCCGGGCCCGACGCTGGTACCGGATCCGCAAGCTCCGCGACGTGGGCGTCGTCGAGGTCGACGGGGTGCTGTTCTGTCACGCCGACTACGACCACGAGGGGCGCGCGATCCACGTGGTCCTCGCGTTCACACCCTTCGGGGAGTTGGCGCGCGTGGGCAGCGCGGTGGCGACCTACCTGTCCGGGGTGGACCCGGCCCGTCAGCCCGTCGTGGACCTGATGTGTTGGCGCGACGAGGCCCAGCCCAACGGCGACGAGCTGTCCCAGGCCGTGCTGGGGCAGCTGGCCACCTGGGATCTCGGCCGGCGCCTGTGGCGCATGGACGTGACCGTGTCCAGCCTGGCCGGCGACATGGACCCGGAGCTGCGCACCCAGTACTTCACCTACCGACCCGACGCCCAGGGGACGCTGGCCGAGGACCGGTTCTACCGCAACCTGCACCCGATGCTGGCCAAGCGCCTGGAGCTCTGGCGCCTCGAGCACTTCGACCTGACCCGCCTGCCCTCGATGGAGGACGTCTACCTCTTCCACGGCGTGGCACGAGACAACCCCAAGGACCACCGGCTGTTCGCACTGGCCGAGGTTCGCGACATGACCGTGGTCCCCGTGGGGCGCGGTGGCGTGCCCAACTACCCGACGCTGGAACGTATGGGCCTTCAGGCGATCATCGCCATGCGTCGGGCCCGGGCCACATTCCCCGAGCGCGGCCGACCGCAGGCCAACCGGATCACGCTGTTCATCCGCCCGCCGTGGACGGTCCCGCCGGAGCACTGGGCCGACCTGGCCGACCTGATGATCCCGCTGGCCGGCGGCGCCGGGCTCGAACTGGTCGTGCTGCGCACGAACATGCCCGAGCCGGACGGCTCGACGCGCCCCGCGGTACTCAACGTGGACGGCATCACCACCCGGGCGGTCACGATCAGCGAGGAGCCGGCCCGCGACGACCCGGTCCGCCCGTTGACCCGCTACCGGCAGAAGGTGCTGACCGCCCAGCGGTTCGGGGTGCCCTACCCGTTCGAGATCCTGCGCATGTTCGCCCCGCAGCCGGGCACGGTCGGCAAGTTCCTGCCCGCGCACTTCGTGGAGCACGACCTCGACGAGTCCGGCGAGCATCTGGTGCCCGTCGAGCGCGAGCCCGGCCTGAACACCGCGAACATCGTCGTGGGCCTGCTGACCACCTACACCTCGACCTACCCCGAGGGAATGACCCGGGTGGCCATGCTGTCGGACCCGACCCGGGGGCTGGGCAATCTCGCCGAGCCGGAGTGCCGGATCGTCAACTCCGCCCTGGAGCTCGCGGCGCGGATGCAGGTCCCGGTGGAGTGGTTCGCGGTCTCGTCCGGGGCGCTGATCTCCATGGAGTCCGGCACCGAGAACATGGACTGGATCGCCCTCACGCTGCGCCGGATCATCGAGTTCACCCAGGGCGGCGGGGAGATCAACATCGTCGTGACCGGGATCAACGTCGGCGGCCAACCGTACTGGAACGCCGAGGCCACGATGCTGCTGCACACCAAGGGCATCCTGATCATGACCCCGGCCAGCGCCATGGTGCTCACAGGCAAGCAGGCGCTGGACTTCTCCGGCGGTGTCTCGGCCGACGACAACTTCGGCATCGGCGGCTTCGAGCGGGTCATGGGCCCCAACGGGCAGGCACAGTACTGGGCGCCGTCTCTGGTGGAGGCCTGCGAACTGCTGCTGCGCCACTACGAGCACACCTACGTGGTGCCCGGCGAGCGGTTCCCCCGGCGCGTGGCGACCTCGGACCCGGCCGGCCGCGACGTCCGGGGATTCCCGCACGCGACGGTGCCCGACTGCGACTTCACGGTCGTGGGCGACGTGTTCTCCGCCGAGCACAACCCGGAGCGCAAGAAGCCCTTCGACGTCCGCTCGGTGATGCGCGCGGTCAGCGACCAGGACAACAACCCGTTGGAGCGCTGGGAGCGCTGGCGCGGCGGCGAGAACTCGGTGGTCTGGGACACCCGCGTCGGTGGGATCAGCGTGAGCATGCTGGGCCTGGAGTCCCGGCCGATCCCGCGGCGCGGCTTCGTACCGGCCGACGGCCCGCCCTCGTGGACCTCGGGAACGCTGTTCCCGCAGGCCTCGCGCAAGACCGCGCGTGCAGTCAACGCGGCCAGCGGGAACCGCCCTCTGGTGGTCCTGGCCAACCTCTCGGGCTTCGACGGCTCACCGGAGTCGATGCGGCACTGGCAGCTCGAGTACGGCGCGGAGATCGGCCGCGCGGTGACCAACTTCGTGGGCCCGATCGTCTTCGTGGTGATCTCGCGGTACCACGGCGGTGCGTTCGTGGTGTTCTCCAAGGCGCTGAACCCGCAGATGGAGGTCGTGGCCGTCGAGGGTTCCTACGCCTCGGTCATCGGTGGTGCGCCGGCAGCGGCGACGGTGTTCGCCCGCGAGGTGCGCGGCCGCGTCGAGAAGGACCCCCGGGTGCTGGCGGCGCGCAAGCTGCTGGCCGGCACCACCGGGGCCCAGGCCACGGAGCGTCGGGCGCGGCTGGCCGAGATCGTCGACCAGGTCCGCTCCGAGAAGCTCGGTGAGGCCGCCTCGGAGTTCGACGCCGTGCACACCATCGACCGCGCGCTGGCGATGGGCTCGGTGGACCGGATCATCTCCGCCGAGGAGTTGCGGCCCTACGTGATCGACGCCCTCGAGCGCGGCATGGCCAAGGAGGGCTCCGCCCAGTAGGGGCCGGCCCCCAGTAGGGGTCGGCCCCCCGTGGATGTCGGCCCCTCGGCAGCGGGCCCCGTAGGAGTGGCGAACGGCGGAGCCGATGGTCGGTGGTGCGCCGAGTTGTGGTCGAAAGCAGCCTCGCCGGACTCGGACGGTCGGTGGTTCGCCGAGTTGTGGTTGCAAGACCCCGAGCCCGGAGCCTTCTTTCGACCACGTGGAGCGCGAACCACGAACTCGCGCCGACCGAGCCGGGCCCTATCGACCACAACTCGGCGATCCAGGAGGAGCGCCGCTGCGCGGGTCCTGGCGCGATCCTCAGCGCGGCGGGTCGGTGCGCCCCGACTCGCTGAGCTTGGCCAGTCCGGTGCGCAGGTGCGCGGACCCCTTGCTGATGTGCTTGTCGTACTTGGCTCCGGTGCGATCGTTGGCGGCCTTGCCCGCCTTGTCGATGCCCCGGTTGATGGCGTCCTGGTTCTTGTTCGCGGTGGCGCCCAACGTGCTCACAGCCGCCGAGAGCTTGCTGCTCCAGCCCATGTCGATTGCTCCTGATCGATTTCGGAGGTCTCTCCCGACCCTGCTGGGCCGATACGCCGGACGGGCATGGGCCCGTCGTACTGACGACGCACTTCACGGGGATACTCCCCTCCGCAAGAAGTGAAACACAATTCACGCATTGGTGCAACGTCGACCTGAGTGGCGTCTCAGTCGGCCAGCGGCTTGTCGACCCAGGAGTGCCTCGGCTGCGCACTGAGCAGATCCGCCGATCCTGGCAGGACCTGCGGTGGCTCAGCGAGCCCGGCGGCGGCCACGACCGTCAGCAGGAACACCCCGTCCCGGCGCCAGAACCCGCGGAACCGCCGGCCCGGCCCGGCCTGCACCGCAAGTGCATGCCAGGCGCCGGGGCCCAGGTCAGCCGTCCCGGCCGCGGGACCACCGCTCGGCACGGCGCCCGGGGCCAGGTCCACCTCCACGGTCCGCGTATCGGCGCGCAACCCGGTGCGCAGCACCTTCAGGGCGCTCTCCTTGGCCGACCAGATCAGGTTGGCCGCCGCATCCCACCCGTCAGCGCCGGGCCAGGACGCCACCACGGACTGCTCGACAGGGGTGAGGAAGTCGCCGACGAACCCGACGCTGCGCGGCTCCACGATCTCCAGGTCGCAGCCGACCGCCCCCAGGTCCGGTCCGACCAGGCACACCGCCCACCCGGCCCGGTCGGTCAGCGAGATGTCCAGGCCAAGGTCCGCGCCGTCGACCTGCACGTAGGGAGCCCCGGTCCGCCGGTTGAGCACACCGACGCGCCCCAGGCTCACCGGGTCGTCGGGCAGGCCGAGCGTCGCGGCCACCGCCGACTTGCCGGCGTAGCGCCGCAGCCGGTACTCGGTGCGCCGCTTGGTGAAGCGCATCGACGCAGCACGGCTGGACTCCGCCGGAGTCAGCCACGCACCTCCGCCGGGCACCTGGGTCTCGCCTCGGGCCAGCCACTGCACACCGGCAGCGTAGTTGCCCCGATGCCCCTGGCGCGCCACCGACCCGGCGTCGCGCAAACCCCCGTGGACAGGCGCTGCCCGGCCCGAACCGGTTGGATGGGACCAGTCGGGGAGACCGGAGGCAACCATGGCAGGCAGCAGCGCGCACCCACTCATCGGATCGGTGGAGGCCGGCGGCACGAAGATGGTCTGTGCCGTGGGCACCGGACCCGACGACATCCGCGACGAGGTCCGATTCCCGACCACCGCGCCCGAGCAGTGCCTGGCCCAGGTGATCGACTACTTCCGCAACTGGCAGGTCGAGCACGGCGAGAAGCTCGCGGCGATCGGCTACGGCACGTTCGGCCCATGCGACCCGAACCCGGGCTCCCCCACCTACGGCTGGGTGACCAAGACGCCCAAGGCCGGCTGGTCGGACACCGACGTGGTGAGCCCGTTGCGCGCCGCGTTCGGCATCCCGATCGGGTTCGACACCGACGTGAACGGCGCCGCCCTGGGCGAGCACCTCTGGGGTGCCGCACAGGACGTGGACACGCTGGTGTACCTGACGGTGGGCACCGGCGTGGGCGGCGGGGTCCTGGTCGAGGGCCGGATCCTGCACGGGATGATCCACCCCGAGGTGGGCCACATGGCGATCCCCCGCGACCCGGGCAGCGACCCCTTCCCGGGCGTCTGCCCGTTCCACGGCGACTGCCTCGAGGGGCTGGCCTCCGGCCCGGCGATCGGCGCCCGTTGGCAGCTGCCGGCCGTCGAGCTGACCCCGGACCACCCCGCCTGGGCCCTGGAGGCGCACTACCTCGCGATGGCCTGCCAGACGATGATCTGCGCCTACTCGCCGCAGCGGATCATCCTCGGCGGCGGGGTGATGGAGCAGCTGCACCTGTTCCCCGCGATCCGGGCCCAGACGCTGGCGCGACTGAACAACTACGTCCAGGCACCCGAGATCCTCGAGCGGATCGAGGAGTACATCGTGCCCCCGGGCCTGGGCAACCGGGCCGGGGCAGCGGGCTGCATCGCACTGGGACAGCAGGCGCTGGCCGCCAGCTCCTGATCCGAGCGCCGGAACCGCACCTGGGTCCGCACACCTGCGGGGCCGTCAGGCCGAGGGCGCCGGGCCCGGGGCGATCTCGGCCAGCACGTCGAAGCGGATGTGGTTGCGGCTCAGCCGACGGGCCCCGATCCGCCGGCGCCGGCGGCCGGACGCGCCCTGCGACCCGTCGGGCGCCACGCCGTCCGCGGCGTAGGTGACCCTCTCGAAGGAGATGTCCTTGCCCACCTCGACATGCCGCCAGGGCAGGCCGAGGAAGAACCGGTCGGGGTAGGGACCGACCGCGACCACATCGCCGTCGGGGTTGCTCTCGACCGGCACCCACCCGTACCCGGGCAGGTACAGATCCACCCAGACGTGGTTGAAGTCCGGGTACAGCGGCGCGGTGGTCCACGGCTGGTACGGGCACTTGTAGCGTCCGGCCACCCGGCAGGCCAACCCGGCCCGGCGGTACAGCGCCATGATCACCGCGACATGCTCGCCGCAGGACCCGGTGCCACGGGCCAGCACGCCGATCGGTGAGTCCTGGTTGCCCATCTCGTACTCCAGCCGGTCGTAGACGTGGCTGCGCAGGGCCCGGGCTGCGTCCAGCGCGGTGTGGTCCTCGTCGAGTCCCGCCAGGCCGGCGGCGGTCGCAGCGGCGACCTCCGGGGAGTCCAGGTCCAGGTCCTCGTCGTCGACCAGGTAGTCGGCTGCCAGCGCCGCGGGCAATTCGGGAGCCCCGGCGAGGTCCGCGGAGGTCAGCAGGTGCTTGATGCCGAAGACCTCGAGGGTGGCCCGCCAGCCCAGGAGCAGCCGGGTGCCAGCGTCGACCCGCGGGATCCGGAACACCGCGACCGGTTGGGCGCGGCCCGCATGGTCGGGCTCGGTGACGATCTCGAAGGGCAGCCCGATCGGCTGGACGTCGGTCAGGCACTGCCGGGGGGTGTCGATCGGCAGGCTCATCCGCCAGATCACGTCGGCCAGGGCCGGGACGTCGACATCGGGCTCCACCTCGACGTAGTAGTGCATCTGGATCCGATGCCCGGTCGACCAGGCGCGCCGAACGGCTGGGTCGTGGTGCACGCGCAGCTGGTGGATCAGGGCCCGGTCGCGGTAGCGCACCGCCCAGACCAGGTCGGACCACGGATCGTCCTTGAGGTAGGGCTCGCTCTCGAAATAGGCCACGTGCAGAACGTCCGCAGCACCGTCCGGGGAAGGGCGCGCCACGATCGCCGTGGGCCCCTCGAACGGGGTGACGACCATGAACCGCACCTCGAGGGTTCGTCGGTCCAGGCAGTACACCGTCTGCTCCAGGTCGTCGGTGAGCCAGAGCGCGTCCGCGGTGGCGCTGATCCCCTTGCGGCCGATCCCGGGCAGCTCGACCTCTGTCAGCACGCGGCCCGGTTCGCCGATCGCACGGACCTGCAGGACGTGGCCCCGAACCAGGTACAGGTGGTCGTCCCAGCCGGCCACCGCGAGGGCCCCTTCGACGGCCAGCACGAGCTCGGGGTCGCCCAGGTGCGCGTCGGTCCAGTCCGCCCGGAGGAGGCCGGCTCCGGTCGTGAACCACAGACTCCCCCCGGTCAGGGCCAGCCCACTCGCGGCCAAGAGGGGTTCGCAGCGTCCGTCGTTGACCAGGCGGGTGTCATCGGTCTCGGGGTCCACCAGGGCCAGTCGACCGGTCCGGGTGTCCAGCATGATCAGGTCAGCGCCGCTCCACACCAGACCGCGGATCTCCCGGGCGGCCAACGGACGGATGTAGCCACCCACGATGTCGAGGGCGACCGGGGCATCGGCGTCGGCGGGCAGCACGGACGGCTCTCCTGGGGTAGCGCGCGGGCACGGGGCGGCCAATCGAAGCACGCCCCCGGTGCTCCCGCCGAATTCAGGTGGGCTCCGGCTCCGACTCGGCCTCGGCACCCTCATCAGCGCCGGAGTCCTCGAAGTACCGCGGCACGATCCGCTCGTCGTGCTCCTCGGCAGGCGTGTCGTACCCGCCGATACCTTCAGCGACCCCGCTCTTGAGGCCGTAGTGGATGCGCGCCTCGCGCACCCCCTGGCTGATCGAGTGCCACATGTGGTCCTCGCCGACCTTGGCCACGAATCCGGAGTTTCGCAGGATGATCCGCACCGGGTACATGACCCGCACCAGGTAGAGATCGATGGACCTGGTGCGCAGTTCCGCGAGGAGCGCGTCGAGCATGTCCACCGTCGTGGTGTCGATCTGGTTGGTGCCCTCGATGTCCAGCACCACTGCCGCGATCGGCTCGTCGGAAAAGTCTGCGGCCCCGTCCACGCGCGCCAGCACGGCGTCCTTGACCGAGGAGGCATTGACCCAGAACAGCGGCACGTCGACGCGCAGGACCATTATCCCGTCGTTCTGCCGACGCTCGGGGTGGTTGCGCATGCCGCCCCAGGCTGCCTTCTCACCCGGCACCCGGCCCATCACCTCGACGTCGACCCGGCTGGAGCGGTAGACCAGCCCGAAGACCGACAGCCCGATCGCCAGCAGCAGACCGTTGAGCGGGCCGAGCCAGAGCACGCCGATCGCCGCAGCGCTGGCGGCCACGATGTCGTTGCGGCGCAGGTAGGCGTATCGGCGCATCGCCGAGATGTCCATCAGCCCCCAGACGGCATGGATCACGATCGCCGAGAGCACCGCCCTGGGCAGTGCGGACAGCGCCGGGGCCAGCACCAGGATGGTGGCCAGGGCCAGCGCCGCCGTGGTCAGGCCGGCCACCTGGGTGCGCCCGTTGGCCCGGTCGGCCGCCGCGGTCTTGGACAGGCTTCCGGCCACGCCGAACCCGCCGACCAGGCCCGAGGTGATGTTGCCGGCGCCCACGGCCAGCAGTTCCTGGTTGGCGTCGATCCGCCCGCCGCTCTTGGTGGCGAACAGCCGCGCAGCACTGAGTCCCTCAGCCAGGCCCACGAAGGCGATCGCCGCGCCGGCGACGAACAGGGCGCCCAGGTCGCTGATCGACACATCGGGGACGGCCGGCGTGGGCAGGCCCTGCGGCACGGTGCCGACCACGGCCACCCCGCGACCGGCCAGGTTCACCAGGTCCGACAGACCCAGGCCCGCCACGAGCACCACCAGCGCCCAGGGCACCTTCGGGGCCAACCGGGTTCCGCCGAACATGAGCCCGAGCGCCGAGACCCCGACCAGCAGCGTCAACGGCTGGGTCTGGCTCAACCCGGAGGCCAGGTCCTGGATCCGTTCGCGCACCGATCCCGGTGGCACGGGGATGCCCAGGATGTTGGGCAGCTCACCGATGATCACCAGGATGCTCAGGCCCAGCACGAAGCCGGTCACGATCGGCTTGGACAGGAACTCTGCCAGCCAGCCGATCTTCAGCACGCTGGCGACCATCAGCAGCAGCCCCGCAGCCACCGCCATCCCGGCACCGATGGCGATCGCCTGCTCGGGGGTGTCATGCGGGAACTCGCGGATCAGCGAGCCGGTCAGCACGGCCACCGTGGAGACCGGCCCGACGATCAGCAGCCGGGACGTGCCCAGCAGGGCGTAGCAGACCAGTACCGTCGGGAGTGAGTAGAGCCCGACCTGGACCGGCAGGCCGGCGATCGTCGCATAGCCCAGGGACTGCGGGATGGCCAGGCCGGCGACGACCGACCCGGCGATCAGGTCGCCCTTGAGCCACCGGCGCTGGTACTTGGGCAGCCAGCGACGCGCGGGCAACCATTCGCGCGGCTGCTCGCGCAGGTACTGCGCCTTCTGCGCCCTGGCTGACATGACCGTCGCAGGCTAGCCCCGCGGCGCATGCGATGACGCGATGAGCACTCACCAACCGGCCATCTTGCGTTCACCGGTCGTTCATCCCCGGGCCGCGGGCCCCGCGTCCTCTCGGGGCTGATCACCGATGGATCCGTCGCCGATGGACTGGTCGACGACGGGTGGGTCGACCAGATGCTGATCGACGATGTGCTGGTCGCCGGCGGGCTGGTCGACGACGGGCTCGGTGCGGTCGGGCAGGTCTGCGGCGATGCCCTCCCCGACCGCACCCGGCCACAACGGCGGGGCATCGGGGATCGAGCTGATCCGGGTGCGCGCGGCCACCTGCTGGGTGGTCGTCGCCCGTTCCATCCGGTTGCGCCCCAGGAAGCTCACCGCCCAGTGCACCAGGGTCGTCAGGCGATTCTTGAAGCCCACGATGTACATCAGGTGCACCACCAGCCAGAGCAGCCAGGCGATGAACCCGGCGGTCTGGATCCGCCCGACGCGGGTCACCGCGCTGAACCGCGTGATGGTGGCCATGCTGCCCTTGTCCTTGTAGGCGAAGTCCCCGGGCTCTGGGCGACCCTCGATCCGGGCCCGAATCGTGGCTGCCGCGTGCCGGCCGCCCTGGATGGCCACCTGGGCGACGCCGGGCAGGTTGTCCAGGGCCATCATGTCGCCGACGACGAACACTTCCGGGTGCCCAGGCAGGCTCAGGTCGGGTTGCACCTGCACCCGACCGGCGCGGTCCACCTGGGCGCCGCTGCGCTGGGCCAGCAGCGCCCCCAGCGGGGAGGCCGCCACACCGGCGGCCCACACCTTGCACGCCGCCGGGATGACCGTCTGCTGCCCGTCGGCGGACTCGTAGGTGACCCCGTGGGCATCCAGTCCGATGACCTTGGCGCCGAGCTGCACCTCCACCCCGGCCTTGACCAGGATCTCGCGCGTCGCCTCGGACAGTTTGGGGCCGAAGGGGGCCAGCACCGCGGGGGCTGCGTCCAGCAGCACGATCCGTGCCGTGGTCGTGTCGATGTTGCGGAAGTCCTTGTTCAGCGCGCGCTGGCACAGTTCGACGATCTGCCCGGCCATCTCCACCCCGGTGGGCCCGGCCCCGACCACGACGAAGGTCAGGAACCGCCGGATCTCCTGCGGGTCGGTCGCTCGCTCGGCCAGCTCGAAGGAGCCGAAGATCCGTCCGCGCAGTTCCAGGGCGTCATCGATGCTCTTCATCCCGGGCGCGAACTGCGCGAAGTGGTCGTTGCCGAAGTAGGACTGCCCAGCCCCGGCGGCCACGATCAGGCTGTCGTAACCGGTCACCAGCGGCCCCGGTGCGGCTTGCGAGGTGATTGTGCGTGCCTCGAGGTCGACATCGGTCACCTCGCCGAGCAGGACGGTGGCGTTGGCCTGGTGGCGCAGGATCTCGCGGGTGGCCGGCGCGATCTCGCCGCTGGACATGATCCCCGTGGCGACCTGGTAGAGCAGCGGCTGGAACAGGTGGGTGGTGGTCCGCGCGATGAGCGTGACGTCGCAGTCGGTGCGCTTGAGTGCCTGCGCGCCGAACAGGCCACCGAATCCGGAGCCCACGATCACGACGCGGTGTCGGCCGGCACCGGGCCGGGAGTCTCCGGGCTGGTCGGCACTGGGCTGGTCGGCACTGGGCTGGGTCACGAGTGGGCTCCTGTCCGGCGGCGTTGCGAGGTTACCCTGACCCGGGATCGGATGCATGTGGTCAGGGCCCGGTGCGCACGGGCTCCACCCCCGGGCCAGCCGGGTGTGGCCGGTCAGCCGGCGTGCAGCTCGACGGCCTCGTCACGTGTGGTGCGATGCTCCATCCGATGCGCGATCCGGTCGACGACCAGGACCAGGACCAGGCCGAGCAGTACGAGTCCGAGGGTCACCGCCACTGCCTCGTCAGGTCGACCCAGCGCGACGCTGTCCGCACCGTCCGGCCAGGGCCAGAGCACCCGGGTGGAGCCCAGCATGAGCCCGATCAGCACGGCCATGACCGCGTCGTAGTGCTCGGTGAGCGCCCAGTGCAGGAACTGGCTGAACAGCGCCAGACCGGTGACGCAGCCCAGGCCGAAGACGACCAGCACGGTGAGGTCCCGGGCGTTGACCGCAGCGAGCACCGGCGCGTACATCCCGAGGGTGACCAGCAGGAACGAGCCGCTGACCCCGGGCAGGATCATCGCGCAGATGGCGATCGCGCCGGCGCCGAAGAACTGCCACAGCGTGGGCTGGGCACCGGCCGTGCCGGCGTCGGCCGACCCACCGGACATGAAACCGAGCGCCACGAAGAACGCGGCCCCGGCCAGGAGGATGATCGCCCACTCGCGGGTTTCCCGGCGGGTCAGCAGGCCTGTGGCCACCACTGTCGAGCCGGCGACCAGCCCCAGGAACAGCCCCGACATCTGCACCGGATGCGCCTCGAGCTGGTGCTCGATGGTGCCGGCCAGCAGGACCACCGCGGTCAGGATGCCCAGCAGCAGCGGGATCAGCAGCGTCCAGTCGACCTCGCCGAGCTTGGCCACGCCCCCGCGCAGGTCCAGGCGCAGGAATCTGCCCAGCGCCGAGGAGCCGGTGCGGATCGCGGTGACCAGCCGGTGGTAGATCCCCAGGACGAGTGCGACCGTGCCACCGGACACGCCGGGCACGATGTCGGCGCTGCCCATCGCCATGCCGCGCAGGAAGTGACCGGGGGCCCGGCGCAGCGGGGCCTGCGACACGTCAGGACCTCCCGTCGTAGATGCGTTCCACATCAGCGTCGGGATCGGTCACGAACGCCCAGAACGCCGCGGCGATCCGGTCGGGGTCGAAGCGCCCACCCGCTCGGATGAATCCGTTGACGGTCAGCATGCGCAGCGCGATCCCGTGCCCGGCCAGCTCCTGGGCGAGGGCCAGGCCGGCGGCCCGCAGTGCGGCCTTGCCCAGAGCCAGGACCCCGTACTCGCCGCGCGGGCTCAGCGCGATACCCCCACCGGTCCAGGTCACCCGCCCGCCGGTGACCACCAGGCCGGGCAGTGCCGCCTGGGCGGCGACCACCGCGGCCAGGGCGTTGACATCCACGCTGGCGCGCAGCGTCGCGATGTCCGCGTCGAGCAGTCCGCCGGGGTCCATCGAGGCGTTGTGGTGCAGCAGGGAGATCGGCCGCCAGTCGTTGGCCTGGCGCACAGCCGTGGCCAGGGCGCGCAGGTCACCGACGTCGAGCAACTCCTCGCGGGCGGTTCGCCCCGCCGCCCGGACCGCCGCGGCGACCGGTGCGAGGCTGGCTGTGGTTCTGGCCACGAGGGTCACGTCGTAGCCGGCCGCAGCGAAGGTGCGCGCCAGGCTGGCGCCCATCCCGGGGCCCACACCCACCAGGACGGCGTGCGGGGCCGGGCCGGAGTCCGCGCGGGAAGGGCTGGGCACGCTGGGGTCGTCGGTCGCGCTGGGGTCATCGGTCACGAGGGCGAGCCTAGGGTGGCGATCACTGCTGCGCAGCCCGGGCCGCGGGATCGCCCGCGCCCCCCTGGCCCGCGCCGCCCTGGCCCGCACCGCTCTGGCCCGCACCCTCGTCGGTGCGCAACCATACGGTGCGCTGCGGGAACGGGATGTCGATCCCGTTGGCATCGAATGCGGCCTTGATCCGCTCGCGCAGTTCCCGGGCGGCGGCCCACTGCTGGCCCGGCTTGGTCTTGACGACCATGCGAATCACGACACTGTCGGCCGACAGGCTCTCCACCCCCCACACCTCGGGGGTCTCGAGCACCTTGTCGCCGAACTCCGGATCGGTGTCGAAATCCTGGCCGATCTGCTCCATGATCTCCTTGGCCCGGCCCACGTTCGACCCGTAGGCGATCCCGATGTCCAGGACCGTTCGCGACCAGTCCTGGCTCTGGTTTCCCACGCGCAGGATCTCGCCGTTGCGCACGAACCAGAGCACCCCGTCCACCGAGCGGATCTTGGTCAGGCGCAGTTGCACCTCCTCGACGGTGCCCGCCGCGTCGCCCACGTCCACGATGTCGCCCACGCTGTACTGGTCCTCCATCAGGATGAAGATCCCGGCCAGGAAGTCGGCGACGAGCGACTGCGCGCCGAAGCCCAGCGCCACACCGAGGATGCCGGCGCCGGCGATCAGGGGCCCGAGGTTGAAGCCCAGTTGGGCCAGGAGCAGCAGACCGGCCACGGTGTAGACCACGATGCTGATGATGTTGTGGAACAGCGAGCCCAGGGTGTTGGCGCGTTGCGCCCCGCGCTCGGCCTCGATGACGATGCTGCTGCCCAGCGTCTGCGAGTCAGCCGCCTCCAGTTGTTTCTGCACCCGCCGGGCCACGACCCGGTCCACCGCCTGGACCAGCATCGTGCGCAACACCACCGCCAGGATCAGGATGACGACCAACCGGACGCCCGTCGGCGCCACATCCGTGACCCAGAAGTCCACGTCGGTCACTTGGTCGACCACGTCGGCCACGGCGTCGGCGGTCGGGTCGGCAGTGGGGTTGGGCGCCGGTTCCGCCGCGGGTGGGGCAGCCGCCAGATTCGGCACGAGCACGCTCAGCAGGGTCATCGTCAGTTTCCGTTCCGTGGCTCGAAGATGTCCCGGGGCAGTCTAGATCGGTGGCCGCGGCGACCCGGGAGGTGTTTGATGGCGCCATGTCCACGCCGCCGGCCCCCCGCACCCTGCTACCCGGTGTCCTGGTCGGTCACGACACGCACGCGCACGGCCCCACCGGGGTCACGGTGCTGCTGCTGCCCGAGGGCACCACGGCCGGGGTCGACGTGCGCGGGGCGGCGCCGGGCACCCGCGAGACCGACCTGCTCGACCCGGTCAACACCATCGAGCACGTCGACGCGCTCGTGCTGGCCGGCGGGAGCGCCTACGGCCTGGCCGCAGCCGACGGGGTTGCGCAGTGGCTCGAGGCGCAGGGCCGCGGCGTGGCGGTGGGCGCGGCCCGGGTGCCCATCGTGCCCGCAGCGGTGATCTTCGACCTGGCGGTCGGCGATCCGAGCGTCCGGCCCGATCTGGCCAGCGGGGCGCGTGCGTGCGCGGCGGCTGTCTGGATCGGCGACGCGGGGCAGGGCAACGTGGGTGCCGGCGCGGGGGCGAGCGTGGGCAAGCTGCTGGGCCAGGCGTGCGCGATGCGCGGTGGGGTCGGGATCGCGAGCATCAGCGCGCACGGCTTGACGATGGCCGCCGTCGTGGTGGTCAACGCGGTCGGCGATGTCGTGGACCCAGCCACCTCCGCGGTGCTGGCCGGGGCACGCTCGGCACCGGACAGTCTGGTCACGGTGGGTGCGGTGGATGCGCTGTTGGGTCGCTCGGCACAGCCGACAGCACCGGGTGCGACCGGTCCCGAGCCGGGCGGCAGCACGACGATCGGCGCGCTGATCACCGACGCCCGGCTGAGCAAGGCGCAGGTCACCAGGCTGGCCCAGGTCGGCCACGACGGGCTGGCCCGCACGATCCGCCCCGTGCACACGCCCATGGATGGCGACACCCTGTTCGCTGCGGCAACCGGCGCGGTGCCGGCGGCGCACCAGGAGCTGATCGCCCCGGACCTGCTGTCGGTGGTGCTGTCGATGATGGCCGCCGAGGTGACGGCGCAGGCCGTGCTGGCAGCGGCACGCAACGCTCGAGGGCTGCGGATCGACACCGGTTGGCTGCCCGCTGCGGCGGACCTGGTCAGGGGCTGACCCGACGCCTCAGCGGCGGTGGAACCACGCGGGCGCCCCGCTGACGAAGCCGGCCGCGGCCGCGCCCAGCGCCGCGCCGAGACCTGTGGGGACCGCGCCGATGAAGGGCAGGACTGCACCGGCCAACCCGCCCACGGCCACGCCGCCGACCGCGCTCACACCGGTCCACCGAATCCGGGTGCCGCGGCTCGCGGGCGCCGCCTCGACGGCTTTGGTCCCGTCGGCACCGGTCACCCCCGCGCGGCCCTCGCTCCGGCCGGTGAGCTCCGGTGTCGGTTGGGCTGCCGGGACCCGACCGCCGGCATTCATCGCATCGATCTCGCGGAGCAGCCTCTCGATGTCCTCGTCGCCAGCCATGCCTCCATCGTCGCAACCGATCGCCGGATCCACCACCGGGGCCCCGCTGCGGGGCCAGCGATAGCCTGAGCGCCCCGCACCATCGTCATCCCCGACCACGCGCAGGAGCACCCATGGGCTACGAGTCGATCTTCCGTCCCGGCCTGTTCGATGACCAGGTCGTGATCGTGACCGGCGCCGGGTCCGGGATCGGCCGGTGCACCGCCCACGAGCTCGCCGCGCTCGGGGCCAGGGTCGCGCTGGTCGGCCGCGACCAGGACAAGCTCGACGCGGTCGCTGCCGAGATCGCCGAGGACCTGAGGTCGGCCCGGGGCATCGGTGCTGACGACCGCCGCACGAGCGCACATGCCTGCGACATCCGCGACGAGGAGGCGGTTCGGGCCACCGTGGCCGCGGTCCGCGCAGAGCACGGGCGGATCGATGGCCTGGTCAACAACGCCGGCGGGCAGTTCCCCGCACCGCTGGCCGCGATCAGCGCCAAGGGCTGGGACGCGGTGGTGCGCACCAACCTGACCGGTGGGTTCCTGATGGCCCGGGAGTGCTACACGCAGGCGATGCTGGGCGCGCACGGCGGCGCGATCGTCAACGTGATCGCCGACATGTGGAACGGCATGCCGGGGATGGGGCACTCCGGGGCCGCGCGCGCCGGGATGCTGAACCTCACCGAGACCGCGGCGCTGGAGTGGGCCCCGGTCCGGGTCAACGCGGTGGCGCCCGGGTGGATCGCCTCCAGCGGCATGGATCGCTACCCACCGCAGATGAAGGAGCTGATCAAGGGCCTGCCCAGGAGCGTGCCGGCCAACCGGTTCGGCACCGAGAGCGAGGTTTCGGCCGCGATCGTCTACCTGCTCGCCCCGGCGGCCGGGTTCGTCTCCGGGGCCTGCCTGCGAGTCGACGGCGCGGCGCCCAATGCCAAGCGCATGTGGCCGGTGGTGGGCAGCGGTCCGAACCCGCCGTTCGACGGGTTCCACCGAGCGCGGGCGCCCAAGGTCCTCGAGGAGCAGTGAGCCGATCGGGTCGGGTCGGGGCAACCGGTCAGATGCCCTGCCACGGCGGCTTGCCCGCGTAGGTGTCGGCGTAGTACTTGGCCAACACCAACTGGCCGGCCGCATCCTCGTCGACGACCACGGTGACATGCGGATGCATCTGCAGGATCGAGGCTGGCCAGTGCGCCGACACACCACCCTCGACGGCCTCGGCGACTGCTTGGGCCTTGCCCTTGCCGAAGCCCAGCATGATCGCGTGCCGGGATTCCATGATGGTGCCCAGGCCCTGGGTCAGACAGTGCTGGGGCACCTGGCTGATGTCGCCGTCGAAGAAGCGGGCGTTGTCCTGGCGGGTCTTGGAGGTCAGCGTCTTGAGGCGGGTGCGTGAAACGAGCGACGAGCCGGGCATGTTGAAGGCCAGGTGGCCATCGGAGCCGATCCCGAGGATCTGGATGTCGATGCCGCCGGCGTCGGCGATGGCCTGGTCGTAGTCGCGGCCGGCTTGCGCGAGATCCTCGGCCAGGCCGTCGGGGCCGTGCACGGCGCCCTCGGCGAAGTCGACCTGGTCGGTGAACTCGCGCCTGATGATGGTCCCGTAGCGCTCGGGATGGCCGGCGGGTAGGCCCACGTACTCGTCGAGGTTGAATGCCTGCGCCTGCGCGAAGCTCAGACCCTGCTCCTTGTGCCGCCGGATCAGCTCCTTGTACACCAGCAGCGGAGTGGATCCGGTGGCCAGGCCGAGCACGGCGTCGGGCTTGGTGGCCAGGAGCGCGCAGTACGAGTCGGCCACGATCGGGGCGGCGTGCTCGGCGTGTGCGACGACGACGACTTCCACGTCAGCCTCCTGGAGTCGGGGGGGTCGGCGTACCCATCCTTCCGGTCGATCGGCGGGGAAGCCCGGCCGAGCCGATCGCGCACGGTTCTGGGCCGCGCGGACCTCGAGATCAGGCAGGCGTGGCGATGACCACGATGTTGTCCTCGTAGCCGCCGGCCTCGGGCAGGTACCGGCCGCCGCAGGTGATGACCACCAGACGGGGCTTGCTGTCGGGGGCGAACAACGTGTCGGTGGGCAGCGCGGACTTCGAGATCCGCTCGACGTCGGTCACTCGGTAGGTCAGGAGATCCCCCTCGCCGTCGGTGACGCCGATCCGCGCACCCGGCGTCAGGGAGGAGAGGCGAGCCAGGGGGCCGGTCCCGTACTTCACCGAGTCGACGTGGCCGCCGAGGACGACCGAACCCCGGTCCGCGCCGATCGTGGGACCGAACCGGTACCAGCCGATCCGGTCCGGGTTGTCCGGCAGCTCCATCTGCCCGTCGGACAGCACACCGGTGGGCACGATCGGCATGGCGACGTCCACGCTCGGGATCGTCAGCCAGGTGGGCGGGTCCACCTGCTCGGGCGCCTGGATCTCGGTGGCGTCGACGCGAGGGATCTCGGGGGCACCCGGGGGCGCGGGCCGGGCTGGGACCGGGGACGTGTCGGACCCGTCAGGCTGGGGCGCACTGGGGGTGCCGGCCGCGTCCGGGGCCACGGCCTCCGCGGAACTCGCCGCGGTCGTGCGGGGGAGGTCCAGCCCGACGCCCCCGCGGTCCGCGGCCAACCAGGCTCCGAATGACACCGCCACGAGGGCCAGCGAGGCGACGAGCGTCACGACCGGGCTGATCCGGTCCGCGCTGCGTGGGTGCTTCATGCTGCCTCCCTCCGGTACGTGTCCTCGACGTGGAACACCGCTGCGCCAGGGATGGGTGACGGACTCACCCATCCCTGGCGTGCGCTGGTGGTGCGCACCGGTCCGCCTAGCGGGTCCGGTGGGTCGAACTACTTGCGGTTGGCCACCAGCCGCCGGCTGGACAGGGCCACGCCGGCGATGCCCAGGCCACCGGCCAGCAGCAGCCAGGTGGCAGCGCCGTTGGCCGCGGCACCGGACTCGCCGCCGGGGACGCCGCTGGGCGCGGAGTGTCCGAGGTCGACCGTCTGGACGGCGATCTGCAGGTCATCGGCCGTGCCCCAGGCGTAGGCGATGGTGTTCTTGCCCTCCGCGATCGGGACCGCGTCCGTGGCTGGCGTGGTGCTCACCGCGTCGCCACCGGCCTGGATCTCGACATCGTAGTCCCCGGCGGGGAGCACGGCAGGCCCGATCTGCTCCGGGTTGCTGAAGCTACCGACGCTGTCGCCGTTCACGAGCACGTCGACCTCGGGAGCCTCGGCCACGTGGCGGGCGGTCAGCTTGCCCGAGCCGGCAGCGGCTGCCTCGGTGTCGTTCTCGAACGGAGTGGCGGTCAGGCCACCATCGGCGTCGAGGTGGGCCACGATCGTGTAGCTCTTGCCACCTTCGACGGCGACATCGGCCGGGCCGATGAGCGCGTCGGCATCGCAGTTGGTGGTCGCCTCGTCGCCGACGACCTTGATCTCGTACGAACCGGCGGGCAGGTCCAGCGGACCGGCCAGGGTGCCGGGCTCGAAGTCGGGAATGAGTTCCTCGCCGTTGGCACAGACGTCGACGGTGGCGTCGGGGACGCCGTGCAGGACCGAGACACTGGCAGTGTCAGCCGCCGAGGCGGGCAGAGCGAAGACGGCACTGGCAGCTACCAGAGCCCCCGCGCCTAGGAGTGTGGCGGAAGTACGCATGTTTCCTCCTTGTGTGGGGTTCGGGGCTGAGTTGGCCCTCACCTGGTACTTCGCACGGGGCCCCCGGATCAGATGCACAATTCATGCACAAGTTATCGGACGTGGTTCTGGGTGTGCTGGTCGTCGGCTGGCGCGTCGTAGGGTCGGGCGATGATCACGGTGGGGGTGGACCTGTCGGCGCAGGCCGACGGCACCGGTTTGGCCGTCCTGGGCTGGAGCGAATCGGGGGCGGTCCGCGTCACGGCGCTGCGGGTCGGCGTCGGCGATCACGCCCTGATCGAGGCGATGGCCACGGCGGACAAGGTGGGCGTCGACTGCCCGTTCGGATGGCCGGAGGCGTTCGTAGATCTGGTGCTGGCCCACCGTGCGCGCAACTTGGCCGCTCCTGCGTCGTCCGGGCGCGAGTGGCGGCGCGGACTGGCGCTGCGGGAGACGGACCGGGTCGTGCACGCGCGTACCGGGCTGACTCCGCTGAGTGTCTCGGCCGACCGGATCGGGCATGCGGCGATGCGCTGGGCCGCGATCGCCGCGCGGTTGGCCGCGACCGGGGTCGACACGCGGCGGGATGGGTCCGAGCTGCTGGCCGAGGTCTATCCCGCGGCAGCGCTGAAGGTGTGGGGGTTGACGCACCGCGGCTACAAGCGGGCGGCGAACGTCGCTGCTCGTGGCGCGCTGGTGGAAGCCTTGTGCGTGGCAGCGCCCTGGCTGGACCTGGGTGACTTCGAGTTGCTCGTCCGGCAGTCCGATGATGCTCTCGACGCGGTGTTGTGCGCCCTGGTGGCGCGAGCAGTGGCGATCGGGGCAACGTCGCCGCCTGCGGGGCCGGGCGCGATTGCCGCGGCAGGCACGGAGGGCTGGATCCACGTCCCCACGGGTTCGCTGGCCGACCTGGTCGGCGGCCGGGGAGCCTGACGACGGTTCCGGGCTCGGGTGCACCTGGGCGTCGCTAGAATCACTGCGGCGACGGGAGTAGCCACCCTCCCGCTCGGTCGGCCGCGCCCGACCTCTCGCCCCAGCGCCCGTAGCTCAATGGATAGAGCAACCGGTTTCTACCCGGTCGGTTGGGGGTTCGAGTCCCTCCGGGCGCACAACGTCGCAGGTCAGAGCTTGGTTGCCGCCGGATGTCGATGGACCTAGGCCCCCGTACACTAACGGCCCAAGTCGTTGAGACATCCAGACACCACGCCCCCCGGATGCCGTCCATCCCACGGGCCACGTGAAGTGCACGTGCTTGCGTGTCGACGAGGAACCCAATGGGTCAACATTCATTCGGGTGGGCGGCCACGATCCTGCTCGAGGAGGGCGTGCGAATGCGGGTGGTCTCCGAGCTGCTCGGGCGTTCGTCGACGTGGATCACCCAGGACGTGCATTCACACGTGACCGCACGGCTAATCGAGGAGTCGGCCAAGGCACTGGATCGGGCCCTGAAGACACACGACGGCGCGGTCCGCTGACCTCCCGGGGGCAAGACGGGAGGAGGACCAGTCAGGTCAGTCCTTGAGACCGGCATCCACAGATTGATAAGATATGCTTATGCAGTTCCTCGCCGAGTACCAAGAAGCCGAGCGCGAGGCTGAGCTCGCGAGGCTGCGCCGACTCCTTGCGCTGCGGGCGATGGTCGCCGCAGGCATGCGCCAGCGTCATATTGCCGACGCACTGGGCATCGGCCAACCGGCGGTCAGCCAACAACTACAGTCATCAGAGGCACTGACCGACGTTCACCCCGAGGTCCTCCTCGAGGCTGCTGCGCCGATCCTCACCCACATAGCCGAGGGACGAGGCTTCACCAGGTTGGCCGTCTTCGGATCCGTCGCCCGCCACAGCGCTCGCCGGGAGTCCGACATCGACCTGCTCGTGGCACCACCCCCCGATATGTCGATAAGCGACCTGCTCGCCGTGCGAGACCTGTTCGAGCAAGTCCTCGGCCGCCCGGTCGACCTAATCACCTACGGCGGCTTGAAGCCGGGACTCGATGACGACATCTCCCGGGAGGCGGTGCTGCTGTGATGGATCGCAAGACCGCCAAGGAGCTGCTCCACCTCCGCGACTGGCTCGACCGCACTCAGGAGATCGTGGACCGCGGCAAAGACGCCTACCTCCGCGAGGACCTGCTCCAGGAGGCCGGCGACTCGCTGATGATGAAGCTCGGGGAGGCATCGAACCGACTGTCGCGCGTCGGCTTCCAGAGCCCTTCAGGAGTCCTACGGCAGGACGCGATCGCGAACCGGAACTGGCTCATCCACCAGTACGACGAGATCGACCGCGAGATCACGTGGACGACCCTCACACGGGATTTCCCTCGATGGCGACAGGCCCTGAACCATGTCTTCGAATCGGCCGAGGGCTTTCTCGGGCTGCCGGCCCGGCCAGGTCGGTGACGGTTGAGGACATCCGAGCAATCCACGCTGCGCTGCTCTCCGGCACCCGCGACGAGGCCTGGGCGGGAGTCATCAGGGACGAGCAGAACTGGATCGGTGGCCGAAACCCCTGCGCCGCAGCGTTCGTCCCCCCACCCGCGCATGAAGTCCCGGGCCTGCTGGACGACCTGGCCGCTTATCTCACAGGCGACGACCACCCCGCCCTACTGCAGGCCGCCCTGGCGCACAGCCAGTTCGAGACGATCCACCCGTTCGCTGACGGCAACGGGCGCACCGGCAGGGCGTTGATCCAGCTGGTCCTGCGCCGTCGGGGCGTCGCCACCCGCGTGCAGCCTCCCGTCAGCCTCGTCCTGGCCACTCGAGCCGATGCCTACGTCCGAGCCCTCGATGGCACCCGGTCCGAGGGCCCAGGCACCGCAGGCCTTCTCGACTGGGTCGAACTGTTCCTGTCCGCGACCGGCCGCACCTGTGCCGACACCGAGCACTTCGCCGCCCAACTGGCCACCTGGCAGCAGGATGCCCGCGCCCGGCTCGGGAAGGTGCGCGCGGATTCGGCGACCCTTCTGCTCCTGGACGCCCTCCCGTCCCTCCCGGTGTTCTCGATCACCACGGCGGCCTCGCACATCGGACGCACCTTCAAGTCGACCAGCGACGCCGTGGAGCGGCTGCGCGATGCCGACGTCGTGCGACAGGTCACGCTGGGCCGACGCAACCGGGCTTTTGAGGTGGTCGGCTTGTTCGAGGCGTTCACCGGCTTCGAGCGCATGCTGGCCAGCCCCGATGCCGACACGGCCATCAGCCCACCGCGACGGCCCGTTCCCCTACGACCCCGCCCGAACTAGCCCAGACACCCCGCCTCGACCCCCGGCCCACCCGAGCCCTGGGGTGCGGTCTTCGGTCACGAACGCCTCCCCACCGCGCCTCGTGGGTCGGGGAACCCGAGGCTGAGGTAGCCACGCGCGCGCTTGCGCACGGACGCCGCCAGCACGGGGACCGCCACGTCGACATAGTCATGGACCTCCGCGACTTCTTTGCCCGGCCAGGCTCGAAGGACTCGCCCCACGTATTGCACGAGCCGGCCGTGGAACGAGATAGGGGCGGCCAGGAACAGGGTGTCCAGGGCGGGGCAGTCGAACCCCTCTCCGACGTAGGGCCCTGTTGCGATCACCAGGATCGGCGTGTCCCTTTCCCTCGGATCGAGTTGGGCCAGGGCGCCGACGCGAGCTTTCGCTCCCATCCCTCCCACGAGGACCACGGGCTGGTGATCGGCTAGAGCCTCGGCGAACCGGTCGACGTGCGACTTCCACTGCGTCAGCACGAGGCAGTTGCGACCGCGTCCGAGGGCCTCGACCACATCGCCGACGACCTGCTCGAGGCGCGCGGAGTCGGCGGCGAGGTCGCGGTAGATGGCCGCCATCCCGCCTGGGGCTCGGGGATCTGCGGGACCCGCGTAGCCGTAGTCGGTCTCATGCACCACGAGGCGCCGCTCTGGACCGCCCTGCCCGTCGAACTCGGGGATCTGCCCCGGGGGCGTCGGCTGAGATGTGATGGTGCGCCGGACCGGGCCGAGTTGCAGGGCAATCGAATCGTCGAGGCGGTCACGCCGGTACGGGGTGGCGGTCAACCCGAGCCAACGGCGAGCCGGGACCTGCTTGACGACGTCCTCGAAGGCTGCCGCAGGGATGTGGTGGCACTCGTCGACCACGACGAGACCGTACCCGGCGGTCAGCTCGGCGGCATCGTCGCGCCGGGCCAGGGTCTGCAGCATCGCCACGTCCACGACACCTCCCCGCCGGGTGCGCCCGCCTCCGAGCTGACCGGCCTTGACTCCCAGGAGGACGAGGATCTGAGCTCGCCACTGGTCGGCCAGGGCCTTGCGATCCACGAGCACCAAGGTTGATACGGCCTGGGCGGCGATCACCGAGCAGGCGATCACGGTCTTGCCTGCTCCCGGCGGTGCGACCAGCACGCCCAGGTCGTGGCCGCGGACGGCGTTCGCGGCGGGCGCCTGTTCGTCGCGCAAGGTGGCACCGAACTCGACACTGATCGGCGATCCATCGGACCGCTCGTCCGCCACTTCGACTGAGGATCCCTGCTCAGCGGCCAGCGATTCGACGAGCCCGAGCAGCCCCCGAGGCAGCACAAGGTCACCAGCCAGGGTCTCGTCGAAGGATCGTAGGAACCGCGGCACCCCCCAGGTGGATCGCCGCTGCCGCTGACGCTCGTCGAAGTCGGGGTTGCGCATCGAGGCGGCATGCATCAGCGTCGAGGCGAGGGCCGGGGTCAGGTCCGCGGACCGGATGGTGATCCGGGCCCCGAGTTGCAGGTGGACCACGGGAGGAACCGGAACCCGGATCCGTGAGGCATCGGTTCGCGACAGCGAGCGCACCCCGGCACCGACCGCCGGCTCCCCCAACCGTCCCAGGACCCGCGTGACGTCACGCGGAGTCATCCGGTCCAGGGTGGACAGGTATGACCACTGGTCGTCGTGGGGTTCCATGGTTGCCAGGTCCAGGAAGACCGTCGTGCCCGAGCGTCGACACCGACCTTGCAGGGGGGCGGCGATCAGGTTGCCGAACCCGCCGGCAGGCAACACGTCCTGGGCGGGGAACAGCCGATCGTAGGACGCGAGACTCATCCGCCCACGGATCGCCATCGCCTCACGCAGCAGGCCGAGCCCGAGGCGCCGCGCCTGTGCGGCCGGCACCGGCACAGCGAAGAAGATCCACGCATGGGCACCGGTACCGGACCTCGAGACCTCCAGGACCGCCGGCACGCGGGCGGCGCGCGCAGCCTTCAGATAGGCCAGCGCGTCGAGCATCGCCGCCTGACCGTCGAAGTCGGCTGCCAGCCAATGACAGGAGTCGTCGGCCAACAGGGGATACAGACCGAGATCCAGATCTCCGACCAGATGGGCGGCGACCACCTCCGGGGTGAGTGGCAGCAGATCCGCAGAGCCCGCCGACATTCCCTTGCGCCAGCCACCGGCGACCGCGGGCATCCACCCAACCTTCCCGAGTCGCCGGTTCTCCCAGCGCACCGCGTAGACGTCGCGTCGAGCGGCGAACAGCTCCGCGAAGAACGCCACCTTCTCGCCCGGCGGCGAACCTGCGCCGACGATCCCACTTCGGGGAACCGCGACGGCCGTCTGCGCCGACCCCGGTGCACCCGACTCCGAGGGTGTCAGGCGCAGCACCGCCTCCAGGCGGGTGTTCTCCGCTCTCAGTCGCCTGACCTCGGCGCGCAGGGCGGCCAGCTCAGCCTCCACCGTCAAGACGCTACCCGCTGGAGGTCAGATCGACTGGACGCCGGGGCTGTCACCATCCTCCGCCGGCAACCGGTCGGCCGCCTGGCCCCGGTCCTGGTTCGACGGTCCCATGGCATGGGTCGCCCATCCCCCCGAGGATTCCCAGCGCGTGCGCAAGATCTCCGGCCATCAGAGGGTCGGCAAAGCCCACCAACCAGGCGATTGCATCCACAGCCTGGTCTGGTAGGTCGAGTTGGGCCTGTTGGCCAGCCTGGCCAGCAATGCCTCCAGCGCATCGGTGATCAGGATCGAGTCGAAGGGCAGCCCAGACGAACGGGCAAGGCGACGCAACTCCAGGGACCGGGCGCCCGTCACTGTTGCCCCCGAAGGCCTGGTCATCCCAGCACCTCGAGCGCGCGACGGAGTCGTCGGGTCACGCGGGGGAATGACGCAGTGGCATGGCCAACAACTCACCGGGCTGGGATCCGCGACGACGAACCCACCGACGCAAGGCCTCCAACTGGGCATCATCTGCAACCTTATGGGGCAGGCGGAACACGTCGATCAACGTTCGCTCTGCGGAGTACAGGCCGATCACGGCGCCCTCGGTCACGGGCAACTCGGTGCGCCCCACCTCGAAGGTGTCGGCACTGAAGGAATGCCAGGCAACGGGCGAAGTCAGCACCGGGTGCCACCTCCCTCTGGGCAGGGCGAGTTCCATGAGGCGTGGGATCTCATCAGACAGTCCGTGCTCGGCCAGGGCGGACCCCAAGCACAGCGTCGCCAGCGGAGCCACATCCACATGCCTCGCTGCGGCCCCGCCTCAGCGCCGATGTCAGACGGGCGCGAGACACTCGGCCCCACTCAACCAAGACGACGGGGCAGGACCGGCGGCAACGGCCCACACGGCCACCGGACCTGCGCAGCCAGCAAGAGGGAGACACCGTGAGCGTGCAATTCGCCGACGTCCATACGCCGGACTGGATCGGGTGCCTGACCCGCCAGGTTCTCGAGGACCTGTTCGGATCGACCACCGTGCAACGCGGTGCCGCCTACCAGCGCAACCACGCCGTGCGGAGCCTGAGCCACGGCCTGGAGGGCGATTCGCTGATGGCCACTGTTCAGGGCAGCCGTCGCTACTCCACCCACGTGGCCGTGGAGACCGCGGGCGGGAACGCTGCGCTGCACGACGACCCCGACTTCGAGGTCGTCAGCAATTGCAGCTGCCCGATGGGCGACAGCTGCAAGCACGTCGTCTCGGTGATCCTCGAGGCGCAGGCGCAGGCGCGGGCGCGGGTCCAGTCGCCTGTCGGGGCGCGAGCCCAGGGCGGGGCGCAGACATCCCGAACGACGCGGACGGTCACCCCTGCGTGGGAGGCCCTGCTCGCCCCCGTCATGCAAGGCTCGCACACCGCGAATCAGCCCGCTGCCGGCACGACGCCGCTGGGGTTGCTCGTCGAGATGGCGCCGCGCTCCTCCGGGAACCGCCCCGCCGATGGCGGACAGGGCCCCCGCCTGCGACTTCGCCCCCTGGTGCCCGGCGCGACGGGCGCTTGGATCCGCACCGGTGTCACCTGGTCCGACGTGCACTACCCGAGCCGCTGGCGTCGGATCAACCCGCCTCATCGGGAGGCCCTCGCGGCGCTCCTGTCTGCCGAGAGGGTGCGCTCGCCCTCCCACTACTTCACCCCGGGCCAGTGGGTCTTCGCCGACTCGGTCGGCCCCAGCCTCTGGGCCCTGCTCGATGATGCGGTGGCCGCAGGAGTCGCCCTGGTGACGGGCCCGAAGGGCAATCAGCACGTGCACCTGTCGAGCGAGCCCGCGACGATGGTGCTCGACCTGTCCCGCACACCCTCGGACGACATCCTCGTGCAGCCCTCGCTGCGGGTGTCCGGAGTACTGGGCACTGCGGACACCATCGGCGACCCTGCGCACGGCGTCTTCGTCAAGGGACCCGACGGGTTGGTCCTCGCGCGACTGGCCAAGCCACTCACGGCCCCGCTGGCCGGCCTGCTCCGGTCGGTCGACACCCTGACCGTCCCGGCCGGGGACGCATCCCGATTCCTGGCCAGCTACTACCCCACCCTTGCCCAGAGCGCGACGGTCGAGTCCGCGGACGGCAGCGTCGAGATCCCCGAGGTGCAGCCGCCGCGGCTGGCCCTGCACGTGGCCTTCGAGGACCAGCACAGCACCCGACTGCGCTGGACCTTCCGCTACTCGGTGGGTACGGAGTCGTTCGACGTCCCCCTGCTCGGTGCCGCGTCGGCCGGCCCCGAGCTCGTCCCGGTGGCCCGCGATGCCGCGGCGGAGGAAGCCCTCCTGGCCGGCCTCGAGGTACTGGATGCGGCCCCCGGGTTGCGGGCGCCCGTCCCGGGCAGGAGCCGTCCCGGGGTGGTCGTCGAGCCAGTCCTGCGGGGGTGGCCGACCGTCGTGTTCGTCCGCGACGTGCTGCCCGCCCTCATCGACCGCGACGATGTCGACGTCACCGTCGTCGGCACGCCCCTGGAGTACGTCGAGGCCGATGGGGCCCCGGTGGTGACCGTGTCGACCTACGACCTCGAGGATCCCGAGGCGGACGACGGGCTCGGCCTGGGAACCGGTCGGTCCGCTGGCGACGGGGCGACCGAGGACTGGTTCGACCTGGGGATCCTTGTCACGGTCGAGGACGAGGAGGTGCCACTGGCGAGGCTCCTGACCGCCTTGGCCCACGGCGACGAGCAGCTCATCCTGCCCAGCGGCTCGTGGTTCTCCCTGGACCGCCCCGAGTTGCACTCCTTGCGCCGGATCATCGAGGAGGCCCGCGCCCTGCAGGACCACGAGTCCGACCAGTTGCGGATCAACCGCTACCAGGCGGGAATGTGGGAGGAGCTCGTCGCCCTCGGGGTCGTGGCCCATCAGAGCGAGCGGTGGTCGAGCTCGGTGGGGGCCCTGCTGGCCCTCGACGAGCTCCCCCACCCCGATCCCCCGGAGGCACTCGAGGCCAGCCTTCGGCACTATCAGCTCGACGGGTACCAATGGCTCTCGTTCCTCTGGGACCATCAGCTCGGCGGCATCCTGGCCGACGACATGGGGCTGGGCAAGACGTTGCAGACCCTGACGATGGCCCAGCGGGGCTTGGAGGACGGCACCCTCACCCCGGACGCCCCGATCCTGGTGGTCGCCCCGACCAGTGTGGTCGCGGTGTGGCAGCGGGAGGCTGCGCGGTTCACACCCGGGCTCCAGGTCGCCACCATCACCCAGACCGTGCGCAAGTCCGGGCTGGCCCTGACCGACGCCATCGCCGGGGCCCACATCGTCGTCACGTCCTACGCGCTGTTCCGGATCGACGCCGAGCACTTCACGGACCGGGCATGGGGTGCCCTCGTGCTCGACGAGGCCCAGTTCGTCAAGAACCACCAGTCACGGACCTACCAGGTCGCCCGCACCCTGCGGGCACCGATGAAGCTGGCGATCACCGGCACTCCCCTGGAGAACTCCCTCATGGACCTGTGGGCGCTGCTGTCGATCGTCGCGCCCGGCCTGTTCCCCACACCCAAGCGGTTCGCTGAGCTCTACCGAAAGCCCATCGAGTCCGGCGAGTCCCCCGAACTGCTCGCCACCCTGCGCCGCCGGATCCGCCCGCTCATGCTGCGCCGCACCAAGGAGGCCGTCGCCGGGGAGCTTCCGCCGAAGGTCGAGCAGGTCGTCGCCGTGCCGCTCAACGCGGCCCACCGGCGGATCTACGACACGCACCTGCATCGGGAGCGTCAGCGCATCCTCGGACTGCTCGACGATCCCACCCGCAACCGCATCGCCATCCTCGCGGCGCTGACCAAGCTGCGCCAGCTCAGCCTCGACGTGCACCTCGTGACTCCGGACGCCCCGGCCAACGTCCGCTCGAGCAAGCTCGACGCGCTGCTCGAACACCTCGTCGAGGTCGTCGCCGAGGGGCACCGGTGCTTGGTCTTCAGCCAGTTCACACGGTTCCTGCACATCGCTCGCCAGCGCCTCCAGGAGGCGGGAATCGAGCACGTCTATCTCGACGGTCGCACCCGGGACCGGCCCACGCGGATCGCGGAGTTCACCGATGGGGAGGCCCCGGTGTTCCTGATCAGCCTCAAGGCCGGCGGGTCCGGGCTGACCCTCACCGAGGCCGACTACGTGTTCGTCCTAGACCCGTGGTGGAACCCGGCAGTGGAGGCCCAGGCCGTCGACCGCACCCACCGCATCGGTCAGGACAAGACGGTGATGGTCTATCGCCTGGTCTCCGAGGGGACCATCGAGGAGAAGGTGGTTGCTCTGCAGGAGCGCAAACGAGACCTGTTCGCCCGGGTGGTCGACGAGGGCGGGCTCATGGGGGCACCGCTGTCCACCGACGACATCCGGGGCCTCCTGGAGGCGTGATCCGGGGCGCCCCTACTCAGGATCGCCCTCAGCAGCCAGCTTCTGCATGAGAGCCAGCCCTTCGTTGGCCCACTGCTCCGCCTCGTGGACTCGGCCCTGCATCTCACGGGCTGCTTCGAGCTGCCGACGCGCATCGGCTTCGGCCTCCAGACGAGCATCGACACTGTCGTGGCGAGCGCGCTGCGCCGCGGCCTGATCCGCCTCGAATCCGTTCACCTCACCTTCGGCCAGCTCGACCGCCCGGTCCACGAGGTAGCGATAGGCGGCCCTGGCCTTCTTGGTGGTGGTCTTGCGGCCCAGCGCCTCCACCTCGTCCTTGACCGACGCACGCATGAACACCAATGGATCAGACCGGTATCGCGCCTCCGCCGCGGCCTCGCGCGCCCGCTCCAACAGCTCCGTGGCGAGGGCGAGCTCCCGCTCTGCCGCGCGAACCGAGGCGGCTGCCGCCTGGACGTGCGGCGCGAATCGCAGGCTCACCGCGTGAGCCATCCGATCGTCATCGCCGGTCTCGCTGCGACCGGGGCTCGGCCTGGGGCCCGACTCGGCGCGAGCTGAGGGGGTCGGGGGATCGGCGTTGGTCATGGACAGCCTTGGGATCGAGGGCAGGGAGGGTCCCATAATCGCACTGGGTGCCTCGATCGGGTCACGAATCCTCCCCGCGATCAGATCGCCCCCGCCGCCCTGGCTACCTCGTGGATGGCAATCGGCATCGCCCGCGCGTCGGCCCCGGCACGAGGTGCCCGCGCCCCGGGCAGGGCAACGGGACGCCCTCGTCCAAGCTGGCTCTCGGGGACTCCCGGTATGAGCGATGCGCGCGCTTGGGCGGTCCCGGGGCACTCGATCGGAAGAGGACGCAGTGATCTGCCCGCCAGGAACAGCATCTCGTGGGTGCGCCGGGCTCTGCTTTTGGCGGGGCCGGACCGGGCCGGGCTCGGCTCGCGGAGTCCGCAGGCTCTCGCTGCTTCGGGACTGACCGGCTATATCGACCGCGGGATGCCGACTTTGCTGCGTGGATCGGGTTGCCGAGATTCCCCACAAGTGGGGTCTCCATCTCGCTGCCGTGACTTGTCGGGTAGTTCATGATTGCTGGTCGCGCCACGTCAGCCCGGACTGCTCGCGCTCGAGGCTCGGCGGGCGTGTCCGCTCACGGACCGGTGGTGGCGGCGGTGGCCGGGTCCGACCGGCCTTGCGCAACTCGTTGTAGGTGAGGGCATCGCCTTCGACCGCCTGCTGCAGGAGCCGCCGGAACAGCAGGCCGCGGCTGCGTGAGTGGCGGCGGTTGAAGCGGAAGACCCACTCGTCGAAGTAGGCGGGCAAGTGCTCCGGGCTGGTCGAGCCGTGCAGCGTGCCCATCACCCAGCGCTTCACGAGCGAGAAGACCAGGTGCACCCCTGGCAACGCCTCATGCGCCGGTCTGCCCGAAGCGCTAACCGAGGTCGCCTTGAGCGTGTAGCGCCCACCGGTGGCCTTCGGGTAGGACGCCCATCCGTCGGTCACGATGGTGCTGCCGGGCTCGACGTTGTCGCCCAGGAACTGCTGCAGGCTTTGCGCGCTGGCGTCCTTGATGATGCCCAGCCGAGCTCGGCCAAGACCCTTCGGGCTGTGCAGTTCCACGGCCGCAGCGAACAACACCTTGCCCAACGCGCCGCGCCCGGGGATACCTGCCTCTGGACCGCCGAGGAAGGCCTCGTCGACCTCCACCTCGCCGGTGAGCCGGTCCCGACCCGGGCGCACCATCACCGACCGGTAGCGGTGCAGCAGCGCCCACGCGGTCTGGTAGGAACCGAGCTGCATCTCGCGCTGCAACTCGGTCGCGGAGATGCCACCCTTCCCGCTGGTGAGGTGCCAAGCAGCGGAGAACCAGACCGTCAGCGGCGTCCGAGTGCCGTGGAAGACCGTGCCCGCGGTCGCCGAGACGCGACGGTCGCAGCCGGCGCACCGCCACCGCCCATCAGGTGCCCGCCAGCCCGCCTCCAAAGCGCACCACGGGCACACGAACCCCTCCGGCCAGCGCAACCAGTCCAGATAGTCCAGGCACTTCCAGTCCTCGTTGAACCAGGCCCGCAACTCCGCATACGAGCTCGGGTAATCCCGACCCGCGAGCAGCGCCACGCCCGAATCCTGCGGCAACGAGATGGAGACCCCACTTCCCCACATTCTCCGGCACGGCGGTTCCCGATGACGGCTCGATGTGCTACTATTCGTACATACGTTCGAGTATGTGGATGAGATGCAGGGGGATGAGTTGACCACTACGCGCACACCCACCGAGCCGGAAGCCAAGGCGGAAACCTCGACCAGTTCCGGCCCTGGTGCGGCCACGTCTCAGCACGACGAAGCCCGGGAGGACGAGGCCCGGGAGGACGAGGCCCGGGAGGACGAGGCCCGGGAGGCTCGACTGGCGCGTTTCCTCTGGCAGTGGTGGCTCGATGAGCGACCGGCCTGGACCGAGCCCGACTGGTGGGATGCTCCGCTGCGCGACGAGGTCCGATCTCTCATCTGGCTTCCGGCCGGTCCGTTGTTGGTCACCGCGCTGGGCTCCATCGAGAGAACGCCGCGCTGCTCGAGCCCACACGAAGGGGAGGGCCTGCCGGGCCTGCCCGCGCCGGGCCACTCCCAGGGCTGGCCGTGTGCGTGCATGGTGGCTGTGGCCGCGGCCTGGGAGGCATGCACCGCGTGGGTTGCCGCAGGTTCAGCCATGGCACTGGTCGACGCTGCGGGTCCCACCCCGCTGGTCCTCGACATCGAAGTGACGCGGCAATCGATCACCGATCCAGCGCGCGAGGAACTCGCACTGGCGCTGCGCACGTCCCCGAACTCGATGGGCAACCGGATCACCTCTGCTCGCGATCTGGTCGCCCATCCACGCCTGGTTGGTCTCATCGAATCAGCCGCGATCTCGGCGTGGGCAGCCCGACTGGTCGTCCTCGAGCTTGCTGATCTCACACCAGAGGACGCTCGTGCGGTCGTTGATCAGGTGTGCACGCGGATCGGCCACCGCACGGCCTCGGGGCGTCGATCCTGGACTTCGGCGGAGGTGGGCAGGGCGGCTCGGATGGCGCGGCGACGGATCTGCCCGGACTCCGATCGACCCGCCCGCGAGCGCGCCTTCGCCCGCCGAAGGGTGCACGTCTTCGGCGACAAGAACGGAATGGCCACCCTGGTCGCCGATCTTGATGAGACCGACGCCCACCGCATCCACCGACGGCTGACGGCCCTGGCCCGCGGCGTTCGGGCCGACGACGACTCCCGCAACTGTGACCAGATTCGGGCCGACGTGCTCGTCGACCTCCTCCTCGGCCCGCCTGGCCTGACGCTCAGGGACGACAACCCCTCAGGGCCGTCCGGCGAAGTGACCGCGGCGACGCACTCTGACGCTGAGCCATCCCACGTCGCTGCGGACGCGCCCGGCCCCGGGCGGGTGACGAGGCACGCTCGAGGTCACAACGGCGTCCGCCCCGAGATCCAGGTCGTCGTGTCGCTCGAAACCCTCGCCGGCCTCGCCGATGACCCGGCCGAACTCACCGGCCTGGGCCCGATCCCCGCGGAAATCGCCCGGGAGTTGGCTGCCGACGGGCGATGGCGGGCGTGGGTCACCGACGCGAGCGGCGCCGTCGTGGCGACCGGTTCACTCGGCTACATACCCAGCAGCGGACTCGCCCGCGCGGTCCGTGCCCGTGAGCCGCACTGCCGGATGCCCGGCTGCAGGGCGTCGTCGGTGCGCTGCGATCTCGACCATATGGTCCCCTACCCCGAAGGAGCCACGAGCGCGGCCAATCTCGGGCCGCTGTGCAGGCGTCATCACGTCCTCAAGACCCACGTCGGCTGGGACCTGGAGCCCGCGGACTACCCCGCTGCCGCACGCTCAGGCTCGGGTGCGGCCGCGGAAGCGGACAGGGGCACAGGCACGGGCACGGGCTCCAACGTGGGGCCGGTCCTGGGCTCGTGGCCAGGCTCGGGCTCGGCCCGGACTCCCTCCCCGGGGCAGGACGAGGCCACGGCGCCGGAAGAGGCCACCACCGCGCCCTCACCGCCTGCCTGGCGGTGGCGAACGCCCGCCGGCTTCACCGTCGCCGACCATCCGTCCCACCCGCTGGAATAGCCGCGCCCGGTCCACCGTTTCATCCGGTTTGGGCGGATCCCACCCTGCCGATCGACTCAGCCCGACCCCATGCCGGTGAGATCGCGACCCGGCTTCGCCCCGCGCTCCATTCGCCTACGCTCGTCAGCATGCGCGCCATCGAGATCTCCACCCCGGGCGGACCCGAGGTACTGACCGAAGTCCATCGACCCGACCCGGTCCCCGGTCCCGGCGAAGTGCTCATTCGCGTGGCCGCCGCTGGTGTCAACCGCGCGGATGTGCATCAACGCCAGGGAAACTACCCGCCGCCGCCGGGCGCCTCGGACATCCCAGGCCTGGAGTGCTCCGGGGTGATCGCCGGCCTCGGTCAGGGCGTCGACGGGTGGCAGGAGGGTGACCGGGTCGCCGCCCTTCTGGCTGGTGGTGGCTACGCAGAACTCATCGTGGTGGCCAGCGATCAGGTGCTCCCGGTCCCCGACCATGTGGATCTGGTCGATGCCGCTGGACTGCCCGAAGCGGTCTGCACCGCCTGGTCCAATCTGTTCATGGTGGGGCGACTCACTGCTGGTGAGGTCGTGCTCGTTCACGGCGGGAGCGGCGGAGTGGGTTCAGCGGCCATCCAGATCGCCACCGCGCTCTGGGCACGCGTGGCCACAACGGCCGGCGGGCCCGAGCGAGTGGCGCACTGCATCGCGCTGGGAGCGGGAGTCGGCATCGACCACCGCACCGAGGATGTCGCCGAGCGTCTGGCCGAGGAGACAGCGGGGCACGGCGCCGACGTCATCCTCGACGTGCTCGGAGCCGGTGGACTGGCCAACAACCTGCGCGCACTGGCCACCGGCGGCCGCCTCGTGGTCATTGGAATGCAGAAGGGCAGGCGCGCCGAGCTGGACCTGGGCCTGCTGATGGCCAAGCGCGCCAGTGTGTACGGGACCACCCTGCGCGCACGGCCACCGCAGGAGAAGGCGGCAATCGTCGCCGAGGTGGCACGACATGCCTGGCCGCTGCTGGGACCCGAGGACATCGGACTGCGCCCGCTCGTCCACGCCCGCGTCGCCCTGGCCGAGGCCGGTCGCGCACACGAGATGCTCGAGGACGGGCAGGTGTTCGGCAAGGTCGTGCTGGTCCCCTGATCGGCCCCGGCCTCATCCTCCCGGGCGCGCACGCCCCGGCAGCCACGCTGTTGAGGCCTGCCGCGTCGCCCCCGCGATCTGCCGCGTCGCCCCCGCGACCTGCCGCGTCGCCCCCGCAGCCTGCCGGGTTGCCCCCGCAGCCTGCCGGAGCGGATCGGCGATTCGGACGTCCTGGACCCGTCCGGCGTTCTCCTGCCACCAGGCGCGTGACGCGGCCCGCCGAAGTCGAGCCCCCTGCTCTCCTGCTGCGTCGCCGCCCCCCGGCAACGGCGGGATGCGCACGCTGATCTCGCCCCCCAGCTGGGCGCCGCCCATCAGCTCCAGCGAGTCACCGCTCCAGAACCGGCCGGGGTCGTACCAGTTCTCCGGGCGCGCCGAGGTGTCCAGCAGCCCCATGTTGGCGTACGTCGTGGCCACGACCTCGGCGCAGAACAGCGTCTCCAGCGACGAGCGACTCCGCGCCCGCCCCTTCACCCAGCCCGCGGCGAGCGTGGGAGCCGTCGGGAAGGGCGTACCGTCGAACCGCGCGATCGTGCGCAGGACCGCGTTCTCCATCTCCGGGGTGATCACCACGTCGAGCTGACGCAGCCAGGCCCGCTGGCCGTACTTGTCGTGCCACGTCCGCACCGCCTCGTGCATGGTGTGCAGCTGGACGCCACGATGATGCGTACCGGTCCAGACGTCCTCCAGTGAAAGACCCAACTCGGCGTGCCACATCAGCGGAGGCAGGTCATCGAGCACCACCGCCATCCCCACGTGGTTCACCGGGGCGTTCGTCGCCACCCGGATCGCGGTGTCCGCAGCGCCGCCTCCCCGGAACAACCAGACGTCGCCGGTGCGGGTGTGGGCCAGCGCCTCGTCCAGACTCACCGTCGTTTGGCCCATGCGGCGATACGGTACGGCCATGAAGTGGTGGAAGTGGGTCGGGATGGCCGGTCTGGCCGGAGTCGCGGCCACCGGAGCAGTGGTCGCACGCGACGAGCGCGCCCGCCGCGCCTACTCCCCCGACGAGATCCGCGCTCGACTGCACGAGCGCGCAGCCGAGGCGATGGCTGCCGACGACGAGGTCCCGCCCACGACGTTTTGACCGCGCCACGGCTCCACGGCTGCTCGCGGGGGTCCTGCTCCTCGTGGTCGGCGGTCGCCGGCTGCTGGTCGCTTGCGCTCCTCGGGTGGTCCGTTGTCCACAGATTGCGCCAGACCCCTACTCGTCCGGCCGGTCGCCGAGCAGGCTATGGGCATGAACTTCGAGAACCTGCCACCGCAGTGGCCCACAATTCCCCTGACCGACAACGACCACATCGCCGACGTGCTCGACATCTTCGTCGACGTGCGCGCACGCCTCGGCGGCTGCCTGCTGATCCTGGTCTGCGACGAGCAGCACCGCCCGCTCCAGCCACTGCTCATCGACGAGGTCGACGAGGTGCCGGCAGCGGACTACCGCGACGTGCTCGGACCGATCGCCGCAACCATCTCGGCGGCCAACCCCCGGGCGAGCGTCCTCTGCGCGCTCGGTCGGGCTGATCGGCTGCACGTCACCGCCCACGATCAGGCCTGGCGCCGCATCCTCGAGGACACCTTCGCCGGGCACGCGCAGTTTCTCGGGATGCACCTGATCACCCTCGACGGCGCGATTCCCATCGCACGGCTCGAGTCGGCGGCCTGACCGGCCGCGCCCGCCCCACGCGAAGCTCGAAGCGTCCCGCACCAGCAGGAAGGAGGTCAGTGGTCAGCATCCAGCCCTACCGAGAGCAGCACGCCGTCGTCCTCGGCCTCGCGACTTGGGCGTCCGACGAACACCCGCCACCCGGGATGGTCGCCCGGCTCGGACCAGGTGCGCGTGGCCCGCTCGCGCACGTCCACCTTCATCAGACGCCGGCAGCCCGCCGAACCCGCTGCCCACGGCGACGTCGCGCGGGGGGCACAGCCGGCGATCGGCGAGCCGTACCCGGGGGCGCACCGGATGCGCGGCTGGCCGTACCCGGGTGGGCACCGGATGCGCGGCGAGCCGACCCATCGCAGGATGGAGTCCATGCAACCCACCTCCGAGGACCTCGTCGTGCTGCTCGACGCAGCCGGCAAGCCATCCGGGACCGCGGATCGGATGACCGTCCACGGGCCGGACACCCCCCTGCACCTGGCGTTCTCGTGCTATGTGGTCGACCATGACCAGCAGATCCTGATGACCCGCCGCGCCCTGGGCAAGAAGACCTGGCCCGGTGTCTGGACGAACGCCTGCTGCGGCCACCCCCGGCCCGGTGAGTCGATGGGTCAGGCCATCACCCGCCGTGTCGAGCAGGAGCTCGGCGCCCGGATCACCGACCTGCACCCGGCGCTCCCGGACTTCCGCTACGAGGCCATCGACGCCTCCGGGGTCCGCGAGAACGAGGTGTGCCCCGTCTACGTCGCGGTGCTCGACGGGCACCTGCACCCCGACCCGGACGAGGTCATGGAATACCACTGGGCCCAGCCAGCAGCCCTTGCCGAGGTAGCCGCGCGCAGTCCGTGGCTGCTCAGCCCGTGGAGCGTGGCCCAGATCGATGCGCTGGACCTCCCGCGACTGGCCCAGCACGCACTGGCCAGCGCTCACTAGGAGCCCGGCACCCGGCGCCGCATGGTCCACGCGTAGGTCCCAGGCGCCACCCGGGAGAGCAGGTAGGCCGCCCGAGCCGTACGGGAGGGCAGCACGAGCGCGCGGCGGCGGGCCATCCCCTCGACGATCGCCTCTGCGACGTCCTCGGGCGTGAGCACCTCCCCGGTCGTGGACCAGTCGCCCGCTGGCCCGACGGCGCGGTAGGCCGCGCGCCGCTCGATCCCGGTGGCCACGAACGAGGGGGCGACGATCGTGACCGACACCCCGCAATCGACCAGCTCGGCCCGCAGGCTGTCGAAGTAGCCGTGGAGGCCATGCTTGGACGCCGAGTACGCCGTGCGGTTCACCAGCGGCGCGAACCCGGACACGGAGCTGAGCACTGCGATCCGCCCGCGCCGCTCGACCAGCCCGGGCAGCGCCGCCTGGGTGACCGCGATCGTCCCGCGCAGGTTGACCTCCAGGACCCGGTCGACCGCGCTCATCGGTGTGCCCACGGCCGGGCCGAGCGAGGTGACCCCGTGGCTGAGCACCAGTGCGTCCAGTGGCCCGAGCCGTGCGAGCACCGACGCGACCGAGGTGTCGTCGGTGACGTCCAGGGCCAACCGCTGCTCCGAACCGGGCGCGATCCGGTCCGGCTCGAGGTCGGCAGCCAGCACCACGGCCCCAGCACCGGCCAGCACCGCGCAGGTCCGGGCCCCGATCCCGCCGGCGGCCCCGGTGACCAGCACCCGCGCGCCGCGCAGCTCGGCGGCCTGCGACGATCGCCGGATCACACGGCAGCCTCGGCATCGGCCACATGCGGGATCACCGGTGGCCGCCGCGCCCAGAAGGTCCCCAGCGTCAGCCCGGAGATCAGGTGCCAGACACCCCACCACGCCGCGATCACCGCCATGCCGCCCAGTCCGTCGAAGAAGGTGAACACGATCACCAGCGCCAGGGCGGAGTTCTGGATGCCCACCTCGATAGTGATCGCGCGCCGGTCGTACTCCGGCACCCGGAAGGCTGCGGCCGTGAAATAGCCCAGGATCAGGGCGGCCGCGTTCTGCAGGGCCACCACGACGGCGAACACGCCGATGAATTCCAGGAAGTAGGACCAGTTGCCGATCAGCGCGAACAGGATGAAGGAGAAGAACAGCCCGAGTGACAGGTAGCGCATCGGCGTGCGCAACCGGTCGGCGAGCTCGGGCCGCGTGGACCGGGTGAGCATCCCCAACAGCAGCGGGACGCCCAGGATCAGCACGATCGTGACCATCAGGTCCATCGGGTCCAGCGATACCTCGGTGAGGATGTCCTTGGCGCCATCGGTGCGCGAGCCCCAGAACTGCAGGTTGAACGGCGTCATCACGATCGCCAGCAGGGTCGAGACCGCGGTCATGCTCACGCTCAACGCTCCGTTGCCCCGGCCGTAGACGGTCAGGAAGTTGGAGAAGTTCCCGCCCGGGCACGCCGCGACCAGGATCATCCCGAGCGCCACAGAGGGGGCCGGCGTCAGGAACCCGACCAGGGCGAAGGTGAGCGCCGGGAACAGCAGGAACTGGGCGACCAGCCCGATCGCCGGGCCCCGCGGGTCGCGCACGATCCGCTTGAAGTCCTCGACGCGCACGTCGAGGGCGACGCCGAACATGATCAGCCCGATCAGGACGTTGAGCAGCGTCAGCGTCGTCTCGTCGAAATTCAGGTTCGCCGCATCCACCGGGTCCATCGAATGCCCCTCGTCTCCACTGGCGCCGGCAGGTGATCCGGCTCACACGAGCGGACCCTAGGCGATACCCACCCGGGGATGCTCGGGGATGCGGACCGATCGCCGCCCACGTCCGCCGCACACGTCGCGGGCACCCGCGGACGTATCGTCACCATGGCACGGGGTACTGCAACAACAACGCAAGTCCCGACGAGAGGACCTCATGGCTTCCCAGCCCGCCGCCAGCCAGCCCAGTGCGCGTACCCTGCCCGACACGATCCCGGCCTCGGTCGCGCGATTCATCGACGCCGAGATCGCAGCGAGCACGACTGACTTCTCCGACCTGCGCGCGGTATTCCTCAACGGCACCCTGACCCGCTCCCCGGGGGCCAGCCACACCGATCACCTGATCGACATCGCCGGTCACATCCTCGAGGGCGTGGGCGCCCGGGTCGACACGATCCGCACCGTGGACCACGATTTCCCGCCCGGGGTGTATCCGGACATGCGCGAGCAGGGCTGGGCGCGCGACGACTTCCCCGACCTCTACCAGCAGCTGATCGCCCCGGCGCACATCGTGGTCCTGGCCACCCCGATCTGGTTGGGCGACCAGTCCTCGATGACCCGGCTGATGATCGAGCGCCTCTACGGCTACTCCGGCCAGGTCAACGACGCCGGCCAGTGGTCCTACTACGGCAAGGTCGGCGGCGCCCTGGTCACCGGCAACGAGGACGGCGCCAAGCACTGCGCCGCGCAGTTGCTCTACGCGCTGTCGCACATCGGGTTCACGATCCCGCCGCAGACCGACGCCTACTGGGTCGGGGAGGCCGGTCCGGGTCCGTCCTACCTGGACGACGGCGCCGGATCGACCAACCACTGGACGACCCGCAACACCGTGTTCGCCACCTGGAACCTGCTGCATGCCGCGCGCCGGATCACCGACGCAGGGGGCATCCCGGCGCACGGCAACGTGTCGAGCAACTGGGACCTGTCCGACCCAGAGCACCCGAACCCCGAGTACCGCTGAGGGGTCGGTCCGGGAGTCAGCGCTGCGTGGCCAGCAGCGCGTGCACGTCGCCCAGTCGCAGCACGCCCGCGTCCTGGCCGTCGGCACCCTGCACCCGGACCCGCCCGTCCGGTGAGTGCAGGAGAGCCACGACCGCCTCGCGCAGGGTCGCCTCCCCGGGCAGGGCCTCGAGCTCCCCGTCACCGGGCCCCATCGGCGCGAGCAGCCCGGCGTCCAGCCCGGTGACGGCCATCAGCTTGATCAGTCGGTCGGCACCCACGAAATCGGCCACGAATGGGGTCTCGGGCTCCGAGAGGATCCGCGCCGGGGTGTCGTACTGCTCCAGGTAGCCGCCCTGGCGCATGACCGCGATCCGGTCACCGAGTCGGACGGCCTCGTCGATGTCGTGGGTGACCATGACCACGGTGGTCCCCAGCCGACGCTGCAGGGCGTGGAACTCGGTCTGCAGCATGTCGCGCGCGATGGGGTCGACCGCCCCGAACGGCTCGTCCATCAGCAGCACGGGCGGGTCGACGGCCAGCGCCCGGGCCACCCCCACCCGCTGGCGCTGCCCCCCGGACAGCTGATGCGGATAACGGTCGCCGTACGCGTCCGGCTCCAGGCCGACCATCGCCAGCAACTCGTCGACCCGAGCAGCGATCCGCGCGGACTCCCAGCCCAGCAACCGGCAGGTCGTGCCCACGTTGCGGCGCACCGTGTAGTGCGGGAAGAGCCCGTCGGCCTGGATCACGTAGCCGATCCCGCGGCGCAGGAGCTCGACGTTGACGTGCGTGACGTCCTCGCCGTTGATCAGCAGCGTCCCCGAGCTCGGCTCGACCAGCCGGTTGATCATCCGCAGGGTCGTGGTCTTTCCGCACCCCGACGGTCCCACGAGCACGCAGATCTCGCCCCTGCCGACCTCGAGGTCGAGTTCGTGCACGGCCATCGTGCCGTCCGGATACTGCTTCGAGACGCCTTCGAGCACGATCACAGGCTGCTGTCCGGGCTGCCGTTCGTTACTGTCCATCAGGTGTCCACTCCCGGCGTCGTCGTTCCGAGTGCCGCAGCGAACCCGTGGGTGTCGTGGGACTACGTGTCCACCCACACCGACGAGTTGCTCGCCGCCGGACGTGAGCACCTGCTGCTCACGCTCGCCTCGGTCGTGCTGGCCCTGCTGGTCGCCTTCCCCCTGGCCGTCCTGGTGCGACGCTACCGCGTCCTGATGTCCCCCGTCCTGAGCATCTCGGGGGTTCTCTACACGATCCCCTCGCTGGCGTTGATCTCCTTGCTCTGGCCGGTGTTCGGGCTCTCGCCGCTCACGGTCGTCCTCGCCCTGGCCCTCTACGCCCTGTTGGTCGTGCTGCGCAACACCGTGGTGGGCCTGGACAGCGTGGATCCCGCGGTGGTCGATGCCGCCCGCGGGATGGGCTTGGGCAAGCGCTCGATCCTGTGGCGGGTGGAGGTCCCACTGGCCCTTCCGGCGATCATCGCCGGGGTGCGGATCGCCACGGTGTCGACCGTGGGCATGGTCACGATCGGTGCCCTGGTGGGCTATGGCGGCTTCGGCAGCATGATCCTCTCGGGCTTCCAGCAGAATTTCTGGCACGCGCAGATCTTCACCGCGACCATGGCATGCGTCGTGCTGGCGATCGCCTTCGAGCTGGCCCTGCACTGGGTGCAGCGCCGCAGCTCGCCCTGGGCTGCCAGTCAGGCCGCGGGATGAGCCTCTGGCAGTGGTTCACCGACCCGGCCCATTGGTCTGGCCCCGGTGGCATCCCGATGCGTACCTGGGAGCAGGTGCAGATGAGCCTGCTGGCCATGGTGATCGCCCTGCTGATCGCGCTGCCGTTCGCGCTCGTGCTGGGCCACCTGCGCCGCGGGGTGCTGCTGGCCACCAACATCAGCAACGTCGGGCGGGCGATCCCCACCCTGGGAGTGCTGATCATCCTGGCCTCGATCCCCAGCATCGGGGTGGGCAACACCGCCGCGGTCCTGGCGCTGGCCGTGTTCGCGATCCCCCCGCTGGTGACCAACACGTTCGCGGGGATGGCCTCGGTCGACCGGACCGTGCTCGACGCCGGCGAGGGCATGGGGATGACCTCACCGCAGCGGGTGCTGTTCATCGAGCTGCCCCTGGCGACCCCGCTGATCGTGGCCGGCATCCGCACGGCCAGCGTGCAGGTCGTGGCCACCGCGTCCCTGGCGGCGCTGGTCGGCGGCGGCGGCCTGGGCCGCTACGTGGTCGACGGCTTCGCGCTGCAGGACAACACGTTGATCATCGCCGGGGCACTGCTGACCGCGCTGCTGGCCATCGTCGCAGAGTTCGGCCTGGCCGCCTTCGAGCGGGTGGCCACACCGCCCGGACTGCGCGCGCGCAACGCCGATGCGCGACTCGTGATCGCCGACACAGCGGGCTGAACCACGGGCTCATGGTCGCTGACTGTGCTTGACTTCGGGGATGAATCGACGCCGCGCCCTGTCCACCCTGGCCCTGACCGCCGCCCTCGGGCTGTCACTGTCGGCCTGCTCGTCCTCGGACGAGGCCGCGACCGGGGACGGTGGCACCGCTGCGGCCGCCGATCCGATCGTCATCGCGACCACGAACTTCACCGAGACCAAGATCCTGGCCACCATGTACCAGCAGATCCTGGACAAGAACGGCCAGCCCTCGTCGATCAAGGAGCTGACCACCCGCGAGGTGATCGCGCCGGCCCTGGAGTCCGGTGAGGTGCAGCTGACCCCCGAGTACCTGGGCAGCCTGACCGAGTTCCTGAACAAGGCGACCAACGGCCCGGACGCCGAGCAGGTCGCCTCCGGCGACATCCAGGCCACGCTGGGCGCCGCCCGGTCGCTGGCCGAGCCCAAGTCGATCACCCTGCTCGAGCCGTCGGCCGCGCAGGACCAGAACGCGTTCGCCGTGACCCAGGACTTCGCGACGGCCAACTCGCTGACCACGCTCTCCGAACTGGGCAGCTACAGCCAGGCGAACCCGATCGCCCTGGGCGGGCCGCCCGAGTGCCCGGAGCGCCCGTTCTGCCAGCCCGGCCTCGAGTCGACCTACGGGGTGTCGGTGGACACGTTCGTCCCGCTGGACGCCGGTGGCCCGCTGACCATCCAGGCGCTGAACCAGGGCAAGGTCGACGTCGGCCTGGTGTTCTCGTCCTCGGGCTCGGTGACGGCCAACGACCTGGTCGTGCTGGCCGACGACAAGGAGTTGCAGACCGCGGAGAACATCGTGCCCGCGCTCCACACGCCCGCGGTCACCGACACGATCACCGCGGCGCTGGACTCGGTCTCGGCAGTGCTGACCACCGACGACCTGCAGACCATGAACGCCGCTGTGGAGATCGACCGCAAGGACCCGTCCACCGTGGCCAGCGACTACCTGACCAGCAAGGGCCTGCTCTGAGCGGGCTGGCTGGACGGTCTGGCCGGGCTGGCTGGTCGGGCTGGACTGCCCGGCACTACTGGACCGTGACGCCCCGCCAGAAGGCGACATGGTCGCGGATCTCGTCGGCCGCGGGCTTGGGCTGCGGATAGGTCCAGGCCGCGTCCGGGTTGGTCTGGCCGTCCACCGTGACGGTGAAGTACGCGGCCTCGCCCTTCCACGGACAGCTCGTACGCTTGCTGCTCTCGGTGAGGTGCGTGCGGTGCACGGACTCGGGCGGGAAGTAGTGGTTGCCCTCCACCACGACGGTGTGATCCGACTCGGCGAGCACTGCTCCGTTCCAGACTGCGCGCATGGGTTCCTCCGATTCGCTTCGCGGGTCCGGCAAGTCTGGCATCGATCGTCACGAACCGCCGGGCATGGATCCACGCGCGCTCCCGCGGGCCCTGCGCACGACCGCGACGGGAACCGTCAGCACGGGCCCACTCAGCGCAGGCTGTCCAGGGCGTCGAGCACGCGTTGCGGATCGGTGTCCGGGTTCACGAACGCAAGTCGCAGCACCGTCTGGCCGCACCAGGTGGTCGGCAGGCAGAGGATGGTCCCGGCGTGGGCCGCTGTGTGCGACCAGGCTTCGTAGTCCTGCGCCGACCAACCGGGTCGGTCGAAGAGCACCACGGACAGCTCCGGGGCCCGGACCAGCCGCAGGAACGGGCGGGCGGCGATGCCCGCAGCCACCTCCCGGGCGATCGCCAGGGTCGACTCCACCGCAGCCTGGTACTCGTCGGTGCCGTGCACGGCCAGGGAGAACCAGAACGGCAGCCCGCGGGCGCGGCGGGTCAGCTGCGTGGCCAGGTCCGCGGGGTTCCACTCCTCCCGGTCGATGTTGGCCAGGTAGCTGGCGTGCTGGGAGTGCGCGGCCCGGGCGGTGCGCGGGTCGCGGTAGAGCAGCGCGCAGCAGTCGTACGGGGCGAACAGCCACTTGTGCGGGTCCACGATGAAGCTGTCGGCCCGTTCGATGCCCTCGAAGAGGTGCCGGACGCTGGGTGCCGCCAACCCGGCGCCGCCGTAGGCCCCGTCCACGTGCAGCCAGACCCCGAACTCGGCGCACACGTCGGCCACGTCGGCCAGGTCGTCGACCAGCCCGCCGTTGGTGGTGCCGGTCGAGGCGACCACCGCGAAGACCTGCGGGTTGGCGGCCAGGACCGGGCGCAGGGCCGCCCCGGTGAGATGGCCGCGGGCATCGATCGGCACGTCGACCACGTCGACGTCGAGCACCCGGGCTGCTCCGCGGATCGAGGAGTGCGCCTCACCCGTGGCGGCCAGCGCCCAGCCGGACTCGGGCCGCGTCCCCCGGCGGGCCAGCATCGTCTCGCGCGCAGTCATCAGCGCCGACAGGTTGCCCATCGTCCCGCCGGAGACGAACGTTCCACCGGCGGTGTCGGGCCAGCCGAGCAGGTCGACCAGCCACGCCAGCGCCTCGTTCTCGGCGTGGATCGCCCCGGCGCCGGCCTCCCACATGCCGGCGAAGATGTTGGCCGCGCTGGTCGCCAGGTCGAAGGCGATGGCCACCCGCGTCGGTGCCGCCGGGACGTAGGCCAGGTTCAGCGGGTCGTCCTGGGCGCGGGTGGCCGGGACCAGCACCCGGTCGAAGACGTCGAGGGCGGCCCGCCAGCCGATCCCCTGCGCCGTGACCGTGCGACCGGCATCTGCCGCGATCTCCGAGGCCGGTCGGGCGGTCGCCTTGGGGTCGCTGAAGCGGGTGACCCGGTCGGCCACCCAGCGCAGCACCCCGTCGACCGCTGGCCGCTCGTCGCCCCAGAAGGAGGCCGGCTCCGCCTGGCTCACTCGGGGACCCGAGCCGTCGTCGTGCGCCGGAACACCACCTTGCCCGCCTCGACGAGGAAGAAGATCAGCACCGACAAGCCCAGGGGCAACAGCCACCCCACGAGCGGAAGGGGTGCCGAACCGAACCACGAGTGCATGAAGGGCGCATACACGAACATCACCTGCAGGGCCACCATCAGGCCGACCACGATCCACACCACGGGATTGCTGGTCAGCATGTCGCGCCGCAGGCTCGTCTCGCGCAGCGAACGGGCGTTGAACAGGTAGGCGACCTGCCCCAGGGCCAGCATCGTCACAGCCATCGTCTGGGCCTCGTCGGTGGGCCAGTCCCACGAGCGGGCCAAGTAGAACACGGCCATCGTGGCCCCGGCGATCAGCAGCGAGACGTAGGCGATCCGGACCAGGAACTCCCGGGACAGGATCGAGGCCCGCGGGTCGCGCGGCGGGCGGGTCATCAGGTCCGGTTCGGCCGGCTCGTAGGCCAGCGCCAGGGACAGCGTGATCGCGGTGACCAGGTTGATCCACAGGATCTGCACCGGCGAGAGCGGCAGCGCCAGGCCGAACAGGACCGCCACCAGGATCACCAGCGACTGGGCGCCGTTCGTGGGGAGCAGGAACACGATGGACTTCTGCAGGTTGTCATAGATCCGCCGACCCTCCTCGATCGCTCGTTCGATCGAGGCGAAGTTGTCGTCGGCGAGCACCACATCCGCGGCCTCCTTGGTGGCCTCGGTGCCCTTGATGCCCATCGCGACGCCGACGTTCGAGCGCTTGAGCGCAGGGGCGTCGTTGACCCCGTCACCGGTCATCGCCACGACCTCGCCATTGGCCTGCAGCGCCTTGACCAGACGCAACTTGTGCTCCGGGCTGGTCCGCGCGAACGTGTCGGTGCTGTCCACGATGTGGCGCAGCTCGACGTTGGTGGCCCGTTCGAGCTCCGGGCCGCTGACCGCCGGCGGTGAATCCGGGTCCGAGATCCCCATCTCGCGGGAGATCGCGGTGGCCGTACCCGCGTGGTCGCCGGTGATCATCTTGACCCGGATGCCGGCCCGGTGGCAGGTGGCGATCGCCTCGATCGCCTCCGGCCGGGGCGGATCGACGATCCCGACCAGCCCCACCATCAGCATGTCGCCCAGGTCGTCATGGTCGAACTCGGCAGCGCCCGAAGGCCCGGCAGTGGCGGCCGGCCCCGGGCGTGCCGCGGCCGCCAGGACCCGCAGGCCCTGCGCGCCCAGCCGCTCCACGGCGGCCTCCCAGTAGGCGGTGTCCAGCGGGCGCGGCGAGCCATCGGCGTCGAGCTGGGCCGAGCAGCGGTCCAGCACCCGATCCGGAGCGCCCTTGAGCAGCACGACGTGCTGGCCGGTCGGGGTCCGGTTCAGGGTGGCCATGTACTTGTGATCGGACTCGAAGGGCACCACCGCGACCCGCGGGAAGGTGGCCGGGTCGAAGCCCGCCTTCATCCCCAGCGCGGCCAGGGCCCCCTCGGTGGGCTCGCCCACGACGCGCCACTGACCGTCGGTGGCGACCACCTGCGAGTCGTTGGCCACCGACAGGACGGTCACCAGGGTGCGCAGGTCGCCGAACGACTCCAGGCCGGCGGGTTGCGCGCCGAAGGTGATCACGCCCTCGGGCTGGTAGCCCAGCCCGGTCACGTCGTAGTCGCCGCGGGCGGTGACCGCGTGGCGCACGGTCATCTCGTTGCGGGTCAGGGTCCCGGTCTTGTCCGAGCAGACGGTGGTGACCGCGCCCAGGGTCTCCACCGCCGGCAGGTTGCGCATGATCGCGTTGCGGGCGGCCATCTGCTGCACGCCCAGGGCGAGGGTGATGGTCACCAGGGCCGGCAGACCCTCGGGGATCGCGGCCACCGCGAAGCCGATCGCGGCCGAGACCAGCTCAGCCAGCTCGAAGTCATGGATGACGGTGCCGATGACCAGCATCACCGCGGCCATCCCCAGGATGATCACTGACAACTGCTTGCCGAACTTCGCCATCTCCCGGGTCAGCGGGGTGTCGAACTCCTCGATCCCGGACAGCATCGCCTGGATCCGGCCGATCTCGGCGTCCGACCCGGTGGCGGTCACCACACCCATCCCTTGACCGGCGGCGACCAGGGTGCCGGAGAACAGCATGTTGGCACGATCGCCCACGCCGGCCTCGTCCTCGACCGGGCCCAGCGACTTCTCGGAGGGGACTGCCTCGCCGGTCAGGGCGGACTCCTCGACCCGCAGGTTCACCGCCTCGAGCAGCCGGAGGTCCGCGGGCACCTTGTCCCCCGAACGCACCCGGATGATGTCCCCGGGAACGAGATCCTCGGCGGGCACCTGCTGCCACTGGTCGTCGCGGCGGGCCCGGGCGTCCAGGGAGAGCATGTTCTTGATGCCCTCGAGTGCGTCGTGGGCGCGCCCCTCCTGGATGAAGCCGATCAGCGCGGTGATCACGGCGACGGCCAGGATCACCGAGAAGTCGACCCAGTCGCCCAGGATCGCCTTGAGCACAGCGGCCGCGAGCAGGATGTAGATCAGCACGTCGTCGAAGTGCTTGGCCACGCGGCGCACGAGCGACTCGCGTCCTGGATCGGGAAGCCGGTTGGGGCCCCAGCGATCCATCCGCACGGCGACTTCGTCGCTCGACAGCCCTGCCGGGGTGCTGGCCAGACCGCGAAGGACGTCGTCGGCTGGGGCCGCGAAGGGCAATTGGACAGGGTCGATCGCGGGGGTGGCCGCGGTCAAGGGGGTATCCACAGGTCCTCCAGGGGAGCTGATCGCCGGAGCCCCCAACGCTACCTTGGCCCCCGGACACTCGATGCCGAGCCAACCGGTCGCCACTGCGCCTACGCTGACGCGCAGTCACCGAACGGGGAGGACCGACATGCCGATTCGACCGGACACCCGATGGCCCGGGGACAGGCACCCGCTCGGCGCCACCTACGGCGGGGTGGGCACCAACTTCGCGATCTTCGCCGAGCGCGCCGAGAAGGTCGAGCTGTGCCTGATCGACGACCACGACCTGGAGCACAGGCTGGCCCTGGAGGAGAAGGACTCCGGGGTCTGGCACACCTACCTGCCGATGGTCAGCCCCGGCCAGCGCTACGGGTACCGGGTCCACGGACCCTGGGACCCGGGTCGGGGGCTGCGGTTCAACCCGCAGAAGCTGCTGCTGGACCCCTACGCGCGGGCGATCAGGGGGATGGCCGATGCGGGCCAGGCCGTGCACGGGCACGTGCTCGGCCAGCCGGACCTGCGCGACGACACCGACAGCCTGGGGCACACGATGCTCTCGGTGGTGACCAGCCCGTACTTCGACTGGACCTCGGACCGGCACATCAAGCGGCCCTACAGCGAGACGATCATCTACGAGGCCCACCTCAAGGGCATGACGATCAGCCACCCGGACATCGAGCCGGCACTGCGCGGGACGTACGCCGGCATGGGGCATCCGGCCACGATCGAGTACCTGCTCGGGCTCGGCGTGACGGCCGTGGAGCTCATGCCGATCCACCAGTTCGTCCAGGACCGGTTCCTGGTGACGCAGGGCCGCCGCAACTACTGGGGCTACAACACCATCGGCTTCTTCGCCCCGCACAACGAGTACGCGGCCACCGGCACGATGGGTGAGCAGGTGACCGAGTTCAAGGGCATGGTCCGCCAGCTGCACATGGCGGGCATCGAGGTCCTGCTCGACGTGGTCTACAACCACACCGCCGAGGGCAACGAGCACGGGCCCACATTGTCGTTCAAGGGGATCGACAACCCCGACTACTACCGGCTCGTGGACGCCGACCCCCGTCACTACTTCGACACCACGGGGACCGGCAACTCGATGAACGTGAGCAGCGCGCACACGCTGCAGCTGATCCTGGACTCGCTGCGCTACTGGATCACCGAGATGCACGTCGACGGGTTCCGATTCGACCTGGCCTCCACCCTGGCCCGGGAGGTCCACGACGTGGACAAGCTGTCCACGTTCTTCGACCTCGTCGCGCAGGACCCGGTGGTCAGCACCACAAAGCTGATCGCCGAACCGTGGGATCTCGGGCACGGCGGCTACCAGGTGGGCAACTTCCCGGCGCTGTGGACCGAGTGGAACGGCAAGTACCGCGACACCGTCCGGGACTACTGGCGCGGCGAGCCGGCGGCGCTGCCGGAGTTCGCCTCCCGGTTCACCGGCTCCTCGGACCTCTACGTCGACGACGGGCGCACCCCGCACGCCTCGATCAACTTCATCACCGCCCACGACGGCTTCACCATGGCCGACCTGGTCTCCTTCAACGACAAGCACAACCTGGCCAACGGGGAGGACAACCGCGACGGCGATTCGCACAACAGCTCGTGGAACTGCGGCGTGGAGGGACCCACCGACGACCCGGACGTGCTCGCGCTGCGCGCAACGCAGAAGCGCAACCTGATGGTGACGCTGCTGTTGAGCCAGGGCGTGCCGATGATCGCCCACGGCGACGAGATCAGCCGAACCCAGGAGGGCAACAACAACACCTACTGCCAGGACAACGCGCTGGCGTGGATGGACTGGTCCGCCGTGGACGAGGACATGCTGGCGTTCACCCGGCTGGTGATCGCGCTGCGGACCCAGCATCCGATCTTCCGGCGGCGCCGATTCTTCGAGGGCCGCCCGATCCGCAGCTGGGACGACGTGCCCGACATCTCCTGGTTGCAGCCCAATGCCGAGCCGATGACGGCACAGGACTGGGGGTCCGGGATCGCGCGCACCCTGACCATCGTGCTCAACGGGTCGGCGCTCAACGAGCGCGACCGATTCGGCCGGGTGCTCAGCGACGACTCGTTCGCGCTGTTCTTCAACGCCCACTGGGAGTCCGCACGGTGTGTGATCCCGGGCCGCTCAGCGGGTGCGGTGTGGGCCGAGGTGCTCGACACCGCATGCTGGCCGGTCGACCCATGCCAGCCGGCGGTGCGCCATCCGGCCGGCGAGATCCGGGAGGTGGCCCCCCGCTCGGTGGTCGTCCTGCGCGAGCTGAGCCGGCGCGACGCCCACCCCACTGGGGCAAGCTGACTGGGCCAGCGTCCTAGTCTGGGCCCATGGCTGATCACCACGGACCGACCACCCGACTGGACCTGGTCGACGCGACCCTGCGCGAGTGGGACGCGATGGTGCTCGACGTCGACGAGGACGGCATCGTGCTGGACCGCTCTGCGTTCTACCCGGGCGGCGGCGGCCAACCACCCGACCACGGCGTGCTGCTCTGGGGCGGCGTGCAGACCCGGATCGTGGGCGCCAGGCGCGGCGCGGACCTGCGCCTGATCGCCCATGCCGACGACCCGGTGCCGACGGTCGGGACAGCGGTGCGGGGCGCGATCGCCGATGACCGGCGCACCGCACTGATGCGCACCCACTCCGGGCTGCACCTGCTCAGCGGGGTCGTGTTCCGCGACTTCGGCGCCCTGGTCACCGGCGGCAACATGGAGCCCTTCGAGGCCCGGATGGACTTCA
>JBAVKQ010000011.1:0-1708 GCA_049688395.1 Candidatus Nanopelagicales bacterium | reverse complement strand
GTTGACGAACTCGTAGCCGGCACCGAGACCGGTCTCCGGGTCGATGTTGGGGCCGAGGGAGATCTGCACCTTCGCGAACTGGCCGGACCCACCGGTCTGCTTCTTGTGGGTGTAGCCGTGCTTGAGGACCTCCTTGCGGACGGTCTCGCGGTAGGCCACCTGCGGCTTGCCGACGGTGGCCTCCACGCGGAACTCGCGCTTCATCCGGTCGACGAGGATCTCGAGGTGGAGCTCGCCCATGCCGGCGATGATCGTCTGACCGGTCTCCTCGTCCGCCTTGACGGTGAACGTGGGGTCCTCGTCGGACAGGCGCTGGATGGCGGTGCCGAGCTTCTCCTGGTCACTCTTGGTCTTGGGCTCGATCGCGACCTCGATCACCGGGGCCGGGAAGCTCATCGACTCCAGGACGACCTGGTGGGTGGGGTCGCTCAGGGTGTGGCCGGTCTTGGTCTCCTTGAGACCCATGACCGCCACGATCTGACCGGCGCCGACCGACGAGATCTCCTCACGCTTGTTGGCGTGCATCTGGTAGACCTTGCCGATCCGCTCCTTGCGGCCGGTGACGGTGTTGAGCACCGTCGCGCCCGCGGCGAGCTTGCCGGAGTAGACGCGCACGTAGATCAGCTTGCCGAGGTGCGGGTCGGAGGCGATCTTGTAGGCCAGTCCGGAGAACGGGTCGTCGTCGTTGGGGAAGCGCTCGATCTTCGCGTCCTCGTCGCCGGGCTTGTGGCCCTCGATGGCGGTGATGTCGAGGGGCGAGGGGAGGTACTTGACCACGGCGTCGAGCAAGGGCTGGACGCCCTTGTTCTTGAACGCGGTGCCGGTGAGGATCGGGTTGAGCTTGTCGGCCAGGGTGGCGCGCCGGATGGCGGCCTCGAGCTCCTCGACCGAGATGTCCTCACCCTCGAGGTACTTCTCCATGATCTCGTCGTCGGCCTCGGCCAGCGTCTCGAGCAGCTTCTCGCGCCACTCGTTGGCCTGGTCGACCATGTCGGCGGGGATCTCCTCGACGGCGTAGTCCTCGCCGATCTTGGTCTCGCCGCGCCACACGAGCGCGCGCATGCCGATCAGGTCGACGACGCCGATGAAGTCGGACTCGGCACCGATGGGCAGCTGGAGCACCAGCGGCGTGGAGTTGAGCCGCTCGACGATCATGTCGACGCAGCGGAAGAAGTCCGCGCCCGTCCGGTCGAGCTTGTTGACGAAGCACATCCGGGGGACGTTGTACTTGTTGGCCTGGCGCCACACCGTCATCGACTGCGGCTCGACGCCGGCGACCCCGTCGAACACGGCGACGGCACCGTCGAGGACGCGCAGCGAGCGCTCGACCTCGGCGGTGAAGTCGACGTGCCCGGGGGTGTCGATGATGTTGATCTGGTGCTTCTTCCACCAGCAGGTCGTGGCGGCCGAGGTGATCGTGATGCCGCGCTCCTGCTCCTGCTCCATCCAGTCCATCGTGGCCGCGCCCTCGTGGACCTCACCGATCTTGTAGGTGATGCCGGTGTAGAAGAGGATGCGCTCCGTCGTCGTGGTCTTGCCGGCGTCGATGTGCGCCATGATGCCGATGTTGCGGACCTGGTTGAGGTCGGTGGTGATGTCGACGGCCACGGTGGCTATTCCTTACTGCGGGTCGAGGCGAGGTGGGACGGGGGCCGGAGGTTGGCCCGGGACGTGCGGCGGCCCCTCAGCGCCGCGCCCGGGTGGCAAT
>JBAVKQ010000010.1:0-9567 GCA_049688395.1 Candidatus Nanopelagicales bacterium | reverse complement strand
GCCCACGTTGTTCACCAGTTGCCGCAGCCGCGGCAACCGCCATGGCACCCAACGCGACCATCAGCACGGCGATCCCGGCCACCTGGGGCGCCGGGATCGACCAGTCTGGTAGTGGGAGGCACGGGGGTTGTCCAGGCGTCGCGGGCGCACGAACAGGGTACCGGCGACTCCGATGAGGACCGCGGCCCAGAGGAAGGCGACCGTGGCGGCCCGCGCGTCTGCATCGGCCACCCACGTGAGGGCGTTGGTGATGGGCAGGTTCTCGGTCAGCCAGCCAGCTCGGCTGACGGGATCGCCGGCCACCGGGTCGTCCTGGTCAACAGGCCGATTGCCAGGTTCTCCAGGACGAGGGCGAAGACCAGCGAGGCGATGATCCCGGCTGCGAGATCGCGGATCAGGGCGGTGGCCCCTGCCACGATGAGCCCCCACTACAGGCCCAGACCGATCTGGCGCAGCCCGATCTCGGCCACAGAACCCCAGCCCTCCTGGGCCTGGACGTCGAACAGGACCCCGGCGCCGGCCACCGCAATGCATAAGGCCAGCACGTTGCACGCGACCACGAACCTCGCTGGGACCAGCACCTTGGCCAGGAACATCTGGGCCCGCCTCGGGAGCTGCGAGAGGACCGGGCGCATCGTCCAATCGCGGTACTCATGACCGAACGCCTGAGCACACAAGGTCGTGATCACGATGATGCCCAACGGGCCACCCCCGTCGAAGCTGGCCACACCCTCCAGCGACGGTGCACTGCCCGGGGCCGACGCCCCCTCCTGGGTGCCGCCGAAGATCATCGCCGCCCATGAGATGAAGACCAACAGCGCCAAGCCGATCCCGAGGAACCCCAGGTGAAGGGCAGCGATTCCTCGCGCCGCCATTCGAAAGCCAGGATCCGGCTCACGCCAAATTCCCGATCGACCCAGCCCGGGACTGCTCCCGACCCTCGGTGAGCTCCACGAACGCCTGCTCCAGCGACGCACGCCTGGTCACCAGTTCCAGGACGGGAACCCCGACTGCGAACGCGATCAGCCCGACCCGTTCGGACGGGACCCCAACCACGCTCACCGCATCGGCCTCCTCGGGCGCAGCCCGGACCACCTGCGCGAGGAGCCCGTCGATCAGGGCTTGACGATCCTCGGGCCGGGTCCGCACCAGCACGTCGCTACCCGTCGTGGTGGCCACCAGGTCAGACATCGTACCGTCGGCGACGACCGCGCCGCTGGTCATCACCGCCACATGAGCGGCCATCAGCTGCATCTCCGAGAGCAGGTGGCTGCTGACCAGCACCGCGTTCCCCCGCTGGGCACAGGCAATCAGGAAATCGCGCAACCAATGGATCGACTGCGGATCCAGCCCATTGGCCGGCTCGTCGAGCATCAAAGCCCGCGGCTGCGCCGACACTGCACCAGCAAGGCCGAGGCGTTGACCCATGCCCAGCGAGAACCCTTCGGCCGCTTGCCCGCCACCGAGGTCAGACCAAAGACCTCAAGGACCTCGTCCACCCGAGAGACAGGCACACGGGCCTCCGTGGCCAACATCCGCAGATGCGACCGCGCCGTCCGTTTGGGATGGAAGTACTCGGCATCCAGGTGCGCCCCCACCGTGCGCGTCACCGACTCCACCTCTCCCAGCCGCCGGCCGTCGAACTGGTCATCCCCGCGCCGTGGTCCAAGCCCAGCATCAGGGTCGACTTGCCCGACCCATTCGGCCCCAGGAACCCCGTCACCACTCCGTCAGGAAGGACGAAGGACACCCCGTCTACCGCCCGCACGTCCCCGAAGGACTTGCCCAACCCCGCAACCTCGATCACACGACACACCCTAGACACCACCCCCGTCCACGATCCCTTGTCTCGGTCATCTCCGTGTCGACTATCTGGCACACGAGCGGGCCGGCAGGCCCACGTGGGGGCTGTTAGGGGTTACGTCGGACACCTCGACTTGGTCAGCGGGTCGGGTGCGACCGCCAGGCCTGCAGGGCGTCACCCTTGGGGTGCGGGTTGTCCAAACCTGCGGCGATCAGGGCCGTGCCAATGCGTGCCAGCGCGGCGCGCAGCTTCTGAGCCCGTTCGGCTTCGGTGGGGTCCGGGTGCCTGTGTGCGATGTCAGCCAGGCGCCGCTCTGCGAGGATCAGGCGCCCATCAGGGGCCGAGTGCATGTCGGCGTAGGCCAGGGCGTCGGCCAGCAGCCTGTCCTCGCGGGGGAACTGCTCGCACAGGTCGTCGATGCCATGTGCTGGCGCGGTCAGCATCGCCGGGGAGTGGTGTGCGACCAGCCTGGCCAGCCGCTCGGGGTATCCCTGCGCCCGCAGGAAGACCGCCCCGTCCAGGGGGTGGAATCCGGTGTGTGCGATGCGGGCTGAGTTGCCGATGTCGTGCAGGGTGGCGGCCGCGACCAGCAGCTCGGCGTCCTCGGAGTTGAACAGCAGCGAGATTCGATCGGCGACCAGCCCGGCGGTGTGCACATGCGCCAGCCGGGTCCCCTCGGCAGCCAGCAGGTCACTGGCCAGCGCGCGCACCTGTGCGGGTCCCGGCATGCTCGCGCTGCCGGGCGTAGGGCCGGACGGCGGATGGGGGGGGCGGTCATCGCACCCAGTATTCGCTCCCGGAAGGGCCCGCCACAAGGCACTTCCGGCGTTCGTGCGGCACAGCGGCCCGCCCAGCGGCCGGTGGTGCCAAGAATTCATCTTGGAGCAATGTTGACTGTTCACCTTCGACCCCTAGGGTGCGTGCCATGGCAGACCACAAGGGCAAGGGCGAGCGCAAGTTGTACACCGACTGGCGCGAGGCGGAGACCCGGTATGCCGAGGCCCTGGCGGCATTCGGTGGCGACGACCCGCCGGCCAAGATCAAGAAGTATTCAGCCCTGGAGTTGTCCAAGGCGCGCAACAAGGCCGACACCGCGCGGGACAAGTTCTTCAAGCAGGCCCTGAAGTAGTAAGGGCGGGGGCCGCCCCACCCGTGTACACCGGGTCCAAGTCGGATCAGAGCAGTTCGGCTCGCACGCCCAGGCGCTGATCGGGCGACGCGTCGAACCTTCCCTGCTCCCACCCATACACCGCCTGGGTGATGATCGAGTAGACATCGGCATCATCGGGGTCCTCGTCGGGCCACCATCCCGCGAGCCAGTCGAGCAACTCGTCGGGCGAGCCGATGAGAGTGCGGCCGGTGGCCAGGTGGGTGACCCGTAGCCGTGGCATACCGGGCACCCTAGGACGGCCACGTGGCGCAGGAGTTGATTCACGGTGAACAGGCGATGGCCTCGTGGGCCGGCTCCTCGTCGTGGTCCGTGGGAGCCGGAGGCGGGGCCCGGTCAGGGCGTGGCGGAGCACCGACAGGCGTTCATCGGACCTTCGCCCACGGCTCGCCGCGGCGTCTCGGGGAATCCATTCCGGGGGTGGACGGTGCAGGCATGTCGATGACTGTGCCGACCCACGCAAGTTCGAGCCACGGCAGTACCGCCCGCGACAGCGCTGCCTACGGCAACGGCGCTCTGCTGCGTGGATTCCCGCGGCCCGAGCACCAAGCCATGCACCTCGTGCCCGCGGATCGGCCTGCTGCGGAAAGGTCCACCGCAGTCACGCGCGAGGCCGTGATCTGTTCGTTCCACACCCCCGACGACTACTACGCACGGCACGCGCGGGAGTTGCGGGGTCAGTTGGAGGCCCTGGGCCTGGCCCACCAACTGCTCGAGGTCGACCGTGCCGACGGTGCGGATTGGGCTGACGTCACTCGGCGCAAGATCGGCTTCATCCGCGATGCCTGCCAGCAGTACCCCGAGGCGATGGTGTTCTGGATCGATGTGGACTGCCGCATCACTCACCTGCCCGACTACGTGCGCGATTCCACTGCGGACCTGATCGGGTTCCAGCGCAGCTTCCGCACGCCGCTGCAGATCGGCTACCAGAACCGCGCCCGGTTCTGGGAACCCTCGTTCTGGGGTGTCAACGCCACCGCCCAGGGGCGCAAGCTCGTCGATGATGCCTTCGCACTCGAGCAGCGCTCGGACCTGCGGGCCACCGACGACTACTTCCTGGAGGAGGCCTGGCGGGCCAACGCGGCGCACCTGAGCTTCCAGATGATCCCCTCGACCGCGGTCGTGCGCCGCAGCACCGGCTCGGGTCCCGCGTCGCCCGAGGCGTTCTTCGTGTTTGGGTCCAGCGGGAACGTCGCGCACTTCAAGGACAAGGTCGCCCAACACCCCACCCAGCCGGCCTCGACGAGCTCACGCAAGAAGGCGCTACGCCAGGCGAAGAAGCTCGAGAAAGCCCTGCCCGAGGCGGCGCGCCGACCGATGCGTCGCATCGTCGACACCCTGGGCGTCACCGGTGCCCTGACTGGGGACTCCCAGAAGGGCCTGGACCCGGACCGTGCCGGCACTCTCAACACGATCCTCGGCGCGGGGATGGGCGGGGACCGCCACGAGTTCGACCGTGCTCGCCGGCACTTCGACAACCGGTACCTGGCCACCGAGCGCGACCAGGTGAACATTGAGGTCGCCGAGGCGTTCCTCGAGCACAGCGCACGTGGCAGCGATCAGACGATCCGCCTAGGCTGGTGGTCCAAGCCGTTCCCCGGCAACTTCGGGGACTGGCTCAGCCCGCTGGCGGTGGGACACTACTCCGAGGCCAACCTCAGGCTCCAGCCAGTGACCAAGGCCACCAACAAGCCCCACCTGATCGCCCTGGGATCGATCGGCCGCTTCATCCGCCCGAGCGCGATCGTGGTCGGCACCGGGATCTCCCGCGACGACATCGAGTTGGCGCGCACAGCCCAGTACATCTCGGTTCGAGGTCCCATCACCGCTGGCGCACTGCGCACGTCCGGCGGGCCGAAGATCACTGAGTTCGGTGACCCCGGCGTGCTGGTCTCCCGCCTGCTGCCCATCGAGCGCGGCAGCACCAACGGGCGGATCGCCCTGGTTCGCCACCACTCGCACCGCAACGCCCCGATCGACCTGCCCGACCACATCGATGAGCTGTCCGTGCTGATGAGCCGGACCGCTGATATCGAAGCCTTCCTGCGCACACTGGCTTCCTATGACGCGGTGATCACCAGCGCGATGCATGTGATGACCGCATGCCAGTCCTATGCGATCCCCTGCGGCCTGGTCACCTTCGACGGCTTCGAGGACCGAGTCCACGGCTCCGGGATCAAGTACGCGGACTATGCCCTCGGGGCCGGGGTCGAGGTGGTGAACCCGCAGGTCGTCGGACTGGACCTGCGCCGGTGGGGTGACCTTGGCGGAATCGTGCGCGACATCCGGGTCAGCGACGAGGTCAAGGACCGCGTCGAGAGGCACATGCGGGTCGCCGTGGCCCACGTCCTCGACGCTGGTCGAACCCAGGGCAAGAAGGCTGCGGGCAACAGGGCCACGGCCAGCAAGCCGGCAAAGACCAGCAAGCCCAGCAAGCCAGGGAAGGCCAAGCGCTAATCCATGCTGGAGTTGGCCAGGGCGCTGGCAGGTTCGTGTCGCAGCCTCATCCCCGGCGGACGCCACCGCTGGCAGTTGCTCGCCCTGGTGATGGTCGGTGCGGCGATCCCGCTGACTGAGCTGATGGTGGCCAAGATCTTCACCGAGATCATCACCAAGGAGCGCGTGTCCGAACTGACCCACCTTGCCCCGCAGCTCGCGCTGTTCGTGCTGCTGTTCCTGGCCACCCGGGTCGCGCACTACGCACAGCGAACCTACCGCGTCACCTTCTTCGAAGCCGTGTTCCGGTCCTCGGACCGCACTCATCCCCCCCACATCGAGAGCTGGCAGTGGGCGCTGGGCCTCGAACTGGTCAACGTATTGACCTCCCTGACCCAGATGCTGGCGATGGCTGCCTACTTCGTCGTTCTCGCGCCGATGTTCGGCATGGTCAACCTCCTGCTGGTCGCCGTCCTGGCAGAAGCGCTCGGGCGCCTGTTCACCCGACAACAGGCAAAGCAGCGAAGCTACGTCGAACTCGGCCGGGCCAAGGAGCACGTCGCCACACACCTCCGGGTCCGCTCCCGGGTCGTGTCCGCCGAGGTCGGGGGACTCATCTCCTCGCTCGGGGCACTGACGTTGCTCATCGCGCTGCTGGCGATGAGCATCAACGACCTCATCAGCGCCTCGACCACCATCGTGCTCTTCCTGGGCCTACGCCTGCAGAACAGCACCTTCAGCACCCTGTCCGGCGGAGTCATGCGCTTCGCCCGCGCCCGGGCAAACAGCTACTGAGAGCCCCACCGCCACGCTCGCACCATGAGGGCTCGGCGATCCTCGACAGATGTGACGCGCTGGTCACCCTGGCGCCGGTCCGCGGCCACGTCCGTCCGTCAGAGTTGCGGTCATGCAGTACTCACCGACCGTGGCCCTTGTTGCCCACGACCACGGCAAGGACGACCTGCAGGCCTGGGCCCTGTTCAACCGGGACACGTTGGCCCGCACCACCGGTCAACTGCTCAGCCAAGCCCTTGCCCTTCCGGTGGAACGGATGCGCAGCGGCCCCTGGGGGGGACCTGCAGATCGGGGCCGCCATCGTCGAGGGTGGGATCGACATGCTGATCCTCTTCTGGGACCCGCTGACCGCCCAACCACATGAACCCGCTGTCTTAGCTTGCGATTAAGCCTTGGTGGGTTGTTCAGGCGGCCTTCTTGATCGGGGGTGGCGGGTGCGTGGCCCGGTGCGGCTGCCGCGGGGCCGTTCGGGACCGGGGGTCTGGGTTTTCGGTGGACTGGCGGGCGTGCCTAGTGCTGGGACAAGTCGTCGAAACCCGCGCCGGACCCGGGCGGGGGTGAGCCGACCGGGTTTGGCGCGTCGTTCCCAGGGCAGTCGTTGGTCTTCGACGAGGCCGCGGGCGAGTCTGAGTTGGGTGTAGGCAGCGATGATCAGCCAGGTCCAGGTGTCGGCTTGTTGGGGGGTGCGCACCGCTGGGGTGGTCCAGCCCAGGGTGTTCTTGGCGAACCGGAAGGTGTGTTCGATGTCGAAGCGGCGCAGGTAGCCGCGCCAGCACAGGTCGAGTTCGGGGGTGGGTCCGGCGACCCACAGCCATAGCGTCTTCTTGGATCGGGAGGTCGGTTTGGGTAGGTGCTGGACGTCGACACGCACGACGGTGCCCGACACGATCGGTGGCTGCTGGAAGTCGGCCCAGTGGCCGCGGCAGCCCAGCCTTGGGTGCAGGTTGTGCCAGGCCGAGACGTGCACGGTGCCGTACCGGTCGTCTTCGGTGGTCTGCTCGTGGTTGGGTGCCGGCCAGGACTGGGGGTCGGCGCAGGAGCGGCGCTCGCCGTGGCGGCGGGGCCGCCCGAGCGTACCGGGCTCGGCGGGGTCCGGGTCGGTGTAGAAGACCCGGTCGTCGCGGATCCGCACCACCAGGTTCGCGCGGACGTCGGCGAGTTCGTGGGTCAGCGCGATCGGGTCGTAGCCGGCATCGAGGCAGAATGTCGGCGCCGGGACGGTGGTCTGGGACTCGCCGAGTCGGTGGGCCAGGTCCCGGATCTGGGCGGCGGTGGTGTCGCCCGGCCGGTGGGTGACCAGCAGGTCCCGGATCGCCTCGGCGTCGATCCCGCCTCGGTGCAGCGCCTTGTAGAGGCTGCCGTGAGAACGGCGGAAGCACGGCTCCAAGCTCAGCGCCGGTGTCGAGGACACCGGCGCGGGTGCGCACAACACCGCCTCGGTGAGCTCGAAGCCGGCGTCGGCCCAGCCGGTCCAGCAACGGTGCAGGCCCGCGCGGAAGTCCATGAGCTGGCTCATCGAGGCGGGACTCGGCACAGATCGGTTGGCAATGGCCGGAGCGCTCATCATACCTCCTGCGACAGTAGCTATACTGTCTGAGCGGGAGCGAGGGACTCGACTCGACACGCCCAAGCACACCGAAGCGGAAAGGACCGCCACATGCCGCGCTCAACCTCGCAACGACTGGCCGCCCTGCAGCGTCGCTACCGCGCTCTGGCCGCCCAACTCGCCGACGTCGGCTACATCGCCGCGGGCAGCATCACCCACCGCCACACCCGCTGCGCCAACTCCAACTGCCGCTGTCGAGCCGACCCGCCCCAGATGCACGGCCCCTACTGGCAATGGACCGCCAAGGTCAACGGCAAGACCGTCACACGCAGGCTCAGCCAGACCGAGGCTGAGCTCTACCAAGGATGGATCGACAACGACCGCCAGCTACGCGCCATCACTGCACAGATGCGCGACATCGCCGCCGAGGCGACCGACCTGATCCTGAAGCAAGCCAAGAACCAACACCTCAAGGTTTAATCGCAAGCTAAGGAAGCGCTGATCATCGGGCACTCTGGCGCGCTGGCCGGCTCAATGGGCAGGCGTTCGGCCTGCGAGTGTGCTGGGAGGGCCGGATCCGCCCTGTTGGTGGCCCTCCGGCCGGTTCCTGACTGGTTTCGGGCAGGCTGGTGCCCTGCCGTCACCCGGTCAGGGCGACGGCACGGGCGCGCATCAGCCAGTTCGCTGAGGCGAAGAGCATGTGTAGGTGGTTGCGGTTCTTGGTGATCCCGCGGTACCGGGTCTTGGTGAACCCGAAATCGCGTTGGACGATCAGGAACGGGTGCTCCACCTTGGCCCGTACGGAGGCCTTGCGTGACTCCGCGGCCCGGTCCGGGGCGGCCATCGTCTTCAACACCCCTTTGCGGGCCGCGACCCGCCGCTGAACCGTCGACAGGTGTTCGTCGTCGGCGATCTCGGGGCGTTTCTGCGCCCCTTGGTAGCCGGCGTCGGCGTAGACCACCTCGTCATCGGCGCGCACCAGGTGCACGGCCTCGTCCAGGTCGTGCACGTTCGCCGCGGTCACGGTGACCAAGTGGACATACCCGGTGCCGGCATCGACACCGATGTGGGACTTCATCGGCGAAGTACCACTGGTTGCCCTTCTTCGTCTGATGCATCTCCGGGTCACGGGTCCCGGTGGCGTTCTTCGTCGATGAGGGTGCGGCGATGATCGTGGCATCCACGATCGACCCGCCACGCATGATCCAGCCCTGCTCCTCGAAGACCTCGTTCTGAGCCGCCAACAGCGTCGCACCCAGGTCGTGCTTCTCCATCAGGTGCCGGAACGCCAGCAGCGTGGTCGCATCGGGGACCTGCTCCACGCCGAGGTCCAGACCCATGAACCGGCGCATCGCATACGAGTCGTAGATCGCATCCTCAGCACCCTCATCGGACAACGAGAACCACACCTGCAACAGGTACATCCGCAGCATCGTCTCCACCGGCTTGGCCTTGCGGCCCTTCTTCCCCGGCCCATCGACGTAGTAATGCGGCTCGATCAACCCCACCCACCGGGCCCACGGAATCGTGGCATCCATCGCCTCCAAGAACCGCTCACGGCGAGAGACCCGCCGCCGGTTGCCGTACTCCACATCAGTGAAACTCAGCTGCTCACGAGACCTACCCCATCATCCCGCGAACCCCACCCCACGGCCCCGGAGCCACCCCGGACACCCGAGAAGATCAGTGCCTCCCTGATATGTAGGCGGGTTTGTCAAGTGGGCGTGGCTGAGCGCCGCCTGCCGATCGGCGTGGGCGGGCGCTCAGCGTTCTTCTTGTTGACCGGCCGGTGCCGGGGTGGCCAGCGTGTCTTGGGCG
>JBAVKQ010000009.1:0-1579 GCA_049688395.1 Candidatus Nanopelagicales bacterium | reverse complement strand
ACACCTGATAGGCGGCCAACGACAGCTGGGCCGCCAGGGCCGGGTCGGCGTCACGAAGGTCGTCGGCAGCGATGGCCAGCTGCCGGGAGGTGGCCTCGTCGCGGGCCAGCGTGGCGGCCTGCTGCTGGGTCCGGGCCTCGTCGGCTGAGCGCAGGGCCAGCCCGGCCAGCAGCCCGGCCAGCAGCGCCAGCGTCGCCAGCACCGCGACCAGTCCGCGCAGTCGAGTGGTCCGCCGCCGCTCGGTGGCGCGCTCGGCCTGCTCCATCGCGGTGCTCGCGGCGAGATACTCCTGCTCCGCGCTGCTCAGGGTGCGCGGGGAGTTCGCCGGCTGGGCCGCGAGCTGCTGGGCATCGGCCAGCAGGCTGCCGCGCAGCACGAGCGCGGCATCCTGGTCCCGTTCCCGCCAGACCGCGGCAGCGTCGCTGATCCGCCGGTGCAGCCGAGTCGAGTCCAGGTCGGTGCGCACCCAGTTCGAGAGCCGGGGCCACGCGCTGAGCAGGGCCTCGTGGCTGACCTCCAGCGTCCGTTCGCCTGCGGTGAGCAGGCGCCCGGAGACGAAGGCCTCGATGACGGCGTCCAGGGCGAGGTCGGTGGTCCGGTCCGGGTGGTGCAGGTCGTCGTGGCTGACCCGCCGACGCGTCATGACCGCGTCGTCGTCGACGGTGACCAGCTGGGCGAACAGCCATTGGGCGGCTGCCCGACCCGGCTCGTCGAGTTCGGCGAACACCTGCTCGGCGGTCTGTTGGACGGCCCCGACGATCCCGCCGGCGGCCACGTAGTCGCCGACAGTCAGCTGGTCGCCGCGGTGGTGCTCCCAGGTGGCCAGCAGGGCGTGCGAGACCAGGGGCAGGGCACCGGCGTCGTAGCCGGACTGGACCTGGCCGCGCGGACTCAGGTCGCGCAGGAGGAGGTCGACCAGGGCCGGCTCGACCTGCACGCCGACGGCGGCGGCCGGCGCCACGATCGCCCGGCGCAGGTCGTCCAGGGGCATCGATCCGAGCAGGACCTGAGAGGAGCGCAGGGCAGGCAGGATGTCCGGGTCGGCTGCGGCCTGGCTGTAGAAGTCGGCCCGCAGCCCCACCACGACCACCGTGCTGCGCTCCGGGGAGGGGCCCGCCTCGGCGGCCGCCACGAGGGCCGCGATGAATGCGGTCCGCTCCTGCGGGGCGACCTCCGCGGAGAACACCTCCTCGGCCTGGTCGACGACCAGCAGCGCCCGCGGTGCATCGCCCAGGGCGGCCCGGGCCGCAGCCAGCGCCCCCATGGGGTCGGTGCCCGGGACCAGTGCGGCCACCGCCCACGAGGCGTGCTCGTCATTGCGCACTCGGGGGATCAGGCCGGCGCGCAGCACCGAGGACTTGCCCGAACCCGACGGGCCCACGACGATCAGGATGCGCAGCGCGTCGGGGTCGGATGCGCGCTGGGTCACCGCCGTGGCCAGTTCGTCGACGAGCTGCTCGCGGCCGAAGAACAGGGGCGCGTCAGCTTCGGTGAAGGGCTCCAGCCCGCGATACGGGCTGGGGCCTCCTGCGGGCGCCGGGCTGGCGGCGGGGACGGCGTCGACGGCTGGCGCCGGGCT
>JBAVKQ010000008.1:0-28218 GCA_049688395.1 Candidatus Nanopelagicales bacterium | reverse complement strand
ACTCCCGGCGCGCCGTCACGCTCTGGTGAGGCGCGCCTGCCTCCGGGACTGCCCCGCGTCGGGCATGATCGGTCTACCACCCACCTACCACCTGCCTTGCAGATCGGAAGAATCATGACCAGCAACGACGACCGGACGCCCAGCACTGAATCGCCCAGCTCGTTCCCGCCGCCCCCGCCGCCCCCGACCTATCCGACCGGTGCGGCCGCCCCGCTCGGGACCACGGTTCCGGTGTTCCCCAACGGCAAGCCCCAGTTCGATGTCTCCGGCCAGCCGGCCAGCCCGAAGAGTCGCTTGGCCGCGGCCCTGCTGGCCTGGTTCCTGGGCGTGATCGGGGTGCACCGGTTCTACGTCGGCAAGATCGGCACGGGGATCCTGATGATCCTGACCCTCGGCGGGCTCGGGATCTGGATCCTCATCGACTTCGTCCTCATCCTGGTGGGCTCGTTCAAGGACAAGGAGGGCCGGGTCCTGTCGAACTGGTGACCCGCGTCGATCTGCCGTGCGGTCGGGACGCTCTGAACTCGTCCGCACGCCGGTGAATCGCCGACGGGGTAGGCTTCCCCAGGATCCAGTGGGAACGGGGCGAGGCATGCCGAGCGAGCAGACGCAGGTGCGCAACCTCGTCTGGACCGTGCCCAACCTGCTCAGCGTCCTGCGCCTGCTGAGCATCCCCGTCTTCGTCTGGCTGGCCCTCGGGCCGCAGCGCGACGGCTTGGCCGCGCTGGTCCTGGCCCTCGGTGCGGCCACCGACTACCTCGACGGTCTGCTGGCGCGGCGCTGGGGCCAGGTCACGCGAATCGGTCAGCTGCTGGACCCGATCGCTGACCGGCTGGCCACGCTCGCCGTGCTGATCGTCTTCCTCGCGCGCGGGATCGTGCCGTGGTGGTTCGTCGCGCTGCTGGTGGGTCGTGACCTGATCCTGTCCATCCAGATGGCCCGGCTCAAGTCCCACGGCGTCACCGGGCTGCCGGTGAACTTCGTGGGCAAGGCTGCGACCTTCAACCTGATGCTCAGCTTCCCGCTGCTGCTGTGGGGTGCGGCGCCGCAGACCGGGATCGAGGACCTCGCCCGGGTCTTCGGCTGGGCCCTGGCGCTCTGGGGTGCTGGGCTCTACCTCTACTCGGCGCTGCTCTACCTGCGCCAGGCGCACTCCGTGCTGGCTGGGCCTGCACTGCCGGCCGGGGCCTGAGTCATGCGGGCGGTCGTGATGGCCGGGGGTGAGGGCACCCGGCTGCGCCCGCTGACCAGCAACATCCCCAAGCCGCTCCTGCCGGTGGTCGGCGAGCCGATCATGGGCCACCTGCTCCGGCTGCTCGCGGCGCACGGCGTGGCTGAGGCCGTGGTCACCGTGCAGTACCTGGCCAGCAGCATCCGGTCCTACTTCGGCGACGGCGCGGATTACGGGGTGCGGCTGACCTATTCCACCGAACGCACCCCGCTGGGAACCGCGGGCAGCGTCAAGAACGCCGAGGCCGACCTGCACGGCGAACCGTTTCTGGTGGTCTCCGGGGACTCGTTGACCGACGTCGACCTCGGCGAGTTGATGGCCTTCCACCGGCGCACCGGGGCGCTGGTCAGCGTGGCGCTGGTCAGCAAGCCGAACGTGATCGAGTTCGGCAACGTCATCATGGGCCCCGACGGGCGGATCGAACGGTTCGTGGAGAAGCCCTCCTGGGGTCAGGTGGTCTCCGACGTGGTGAACACCGGCATCTACGTGATGGACCCCCGGGTGCTCGAGTTCGTCCCCGAGGGCGAGAAGGTGGACTGGTCCTCCGACGTGTTCCCGGCCCTCATGGCTGCCGGCGAGCCGATCTTCGGCTGCGTCATGGACGCCTACTGGGAGGACGTGGGGACCATCGCCAACTTCCTCTCGGTCCAGACCGATGTGCTCAACGGTCGGGTCCGGGCCCGGGTGGCCGGGTTCGAGGTGGCCCCGCAGGTCTGGCTCGGGCAGGGCGCCATGGTCGACACGCACGCCACGATGGTGGGGCCGTGCTTCATCGGGGCCAATGCCCGGGTCGAGCCCGAGTGCGTCGTGGGGCCCGGAACCGTCCTGGGCAACAACGTGGTGCTGCGCCGCGGAGCGCAGGTGGTCGGGTCGCTGCTCGGTGCCAGCGTGTACGTCGACGCCGGCACGCAGATCAGCGGCGCGCTGGTGGGGCGCTCCAGCGAGGTCCGGGCTCGCAGCCGGGTGGATCCCGGGGCTGTGATCGCCGACGAGTGCCTGTTGGGCGAGGAGGTGCACGTCCGTTCCGGGGTGCACATCTATCCGGCCAAGCGGGTCGAGTCCGGTGCGGTGGTCAGCGATCACGTGATCCTGGAGAACCAGGCGCACCGGACCCTGTTCGGCCCGCGTGGGGTCAGCGGCGTGATGAACCTCGACATCACCCCGGAGTTCGTGGTCCGGCTGGCTGCCGCGTTCGCGGCCCTGCTGCCCAGTGGCTCGACCGTGACCCTGGGCCGGGACCACTCGCGGGCAGCCCGGGCCATGAATCGGGCCCTGGCCGGCTCGCTGACCGCCGCCGGCCTGGACGTACGCGATCTGCGGATCATGCCGCTGCCCATCGTGCGCTCGGACGTGGGCCGCGCCGCGGCGGGCGGGGTGTACCTGCGCACCACGCTCGGGGTCCCCGAGAGCCTGGACCTGCTCCTGCTGGGGTCCACCGGCTCCGATCTGACGGTCAACGAGCAGCAGCAGCTCGAACGGATCCTGGCCCGCCGCGACTTCCGGCGCGCGTTTCCCGGCCAGATCGGCGACATCCACACCCCGCACCGCAGCGTGGACGAGTACTCCGTGCAGCTGGGGACCGCCATCGACACCTCCGGGGTCGCCGAGGCGAACCTCAAGGTGGTCGTGGACACCGGCTCGGGCACCGCCGCGCTCGTGCTGCCCCGGGTGCTCGCTGCGCTGAGCGTGAGCGTGCTGACGGTGAACAACCGCCTGGACGAGGTCAACCCGACCTCGACGTCGAGCTCCTACCACGCCGCGATGGCCCAGCTGGCCGAGCTGGTCGCGTCGTCCAAGTCCGACCTCGGCATCCGGTTCGACCCCACCGGCGAACGGTTGTCGGTCGTCGACGAGTCCGGCCGGGCGCTGGACAACGGCCGCGCCCTGCTGGTCATGCTCGACCTGGTGGCCGCGGAGCGGCACAGCGGGACGGTGGCCCTGCCCGCGAGCATCACGCGGGTCGCCGAGGCGGTGGCGCACTACCACTCGGTGGGCGTGACCTGGACGGGCACCTCGTCGACGGCGCTGTCCGGGGCCGCCCCCGTCACACCGGGGCTGATCTTCGCCGGGGACGGGCACGGTGGGTTCATCGTGCCGGAGATGGGCCCGAACGTGGACGGGATCGCGGCGTTCGTCCGACTGGTCGGCCTCGTGGCGCGCACCCAGCTGACGCTCTCGGCCATCGAGCGGCGAATCCCCGAGGCGCACATGGCGCGTGCCGCGGTGCCCACCCCGTGGGCGCGCCGCGGTGCGGTGATGCGCGCGCTGATCGAGGCGGCGGGCAGCCGCGCCGTGGACACCGCCGAGGGCGTGCGCATCCAGGAGCCGGACGGGGCGTGGGTGCTGGCCGTGCCCGACCAGTCCGAGGCGGTGATCCAGCTCTGGGTCGAGGCCGACAGCGACGATCGTGCCGATGCACTGCTCTCGGACTGGTTCGCGGTCATCGAGGCGGCGGTCGCGTGAGGCCGCCGGACGCCGAGGCCGTCACCGCGTCGGCCCGTGGGCCGGTGGCTGGGCCGCTGGCTGGGCCGGTCCGCGGACCGGCGGCACGGGAGCGACCCACCCTGCTCGACGACCTCACCCGGACCTCGGTGGCCAGCGACTACGCGCCCCTGGATCGGGGGTCGGCGGCCACGTCCAGGCGCCAGCGGGTGCTGGTCGCGGCGATCGCCCTCGGGCTGGCCGGGTTCGTGCTGGCCCTGGGCCTGTCCGAACGGGTCCTCAACGACCCGGTGATCAACGATCAGCGCTCCGCGCTGCAGGAGCGGATCGCGGCCGCCGACGTCGGCAACGACGAGCTGACCGAGCAGGTCGCCACGCTGCGCGACGAGTTGGGCGCCGTTCGCGACGAGAACCTCGTGCTGACCCAGGCCGGCACCCTGTTGGCAACCCAGATCGCCAACCTGGGCCTGGCCACCGGCTACACGACGGTGACCGGTCCCGGGGCCCAGGTGACGCTGGCTGATGCAGCCCTGGATGAGGGCGAGGAGTCCCAGGACATCGAGCGGGTCCTGGACTCCGACGTCCAACGGGCGGTGAACGGCCTGTGGGCCGCCGGCGCCGAGGCGATCGCGGTCAACGGCCAGCGGCTGACAGCTCAGTCTGCGATTCGCTCGGCGGCAGGGGCGATCCTGGTCAACTACCGCCCGCTCAAGCCGCCCTATCTGATCGAGGCCATCGGGTCCCCGGAACTGGCAGAGAGGTTCTCGGCCACGCCCGATGCCGCGGCGCTGGCCGAGGTGTCCACCCAATTCGGCATAGGCTTCGACTCGACATCCACGGACAGCATGACGCTGCGCTCGGCGACCTCGCCGTTGCCCACCCAGGCGCAGGTCCTCGGCACAGGGCAGGGGGATCGCTGATGATCGCGCTCGTCGGGCTGTTCATCGGGATCCTGGCCGGGCTGATCCTCGAGCCCACCGTCCCGCTGTGGATGGAGCCCTACCTGCCCATCGCGGTGATCGCCGCGCTCGACGCGGTGGTCGGAGCCACCCGCGCCCTGTTCGAGGGGGTCTTCCGCGACCGGGTCTTCGTCATCTCGTTCCTGAGCAACGTGCTCGTCGCCGCGGTCATCGTATGGATCGGGGACCTGCTCGGGGTCGGCAGCCAGATGTCGACCGGGGTCGTGGTGGTCCTGACCATGCGCATCTTCGCCAACGCCGCCGCGATCCGTCGGCGCCTGCTGAAGGCCTGAGCATGGCTGTCGAGGATTCCCAGCGCCCGGTGCCGGCCGACGCCGGCCCCCCGGCCCAGGCCGACGAGCCGGTGCTCGACGCCCAGGCCGACGCCCGCGCGCCGGACGGCGACTTCCACGACAGCTCGATCTTCCGCTGGCGCGGTGGCGCGAGCCTGGTCGTCGCAGCGCTGTTCGGGGTGCTCGGGCTCATGGTCGTCGCCGGCGCGATCGCCGAGTCCAGCGACGATGCCCTGGCCAATGCCCGTCCCGACGAGCTCGTGCAGATCCTCGACAGCCTGGATTCCGAGAATGACCGCCTCGAGGCCGAGAAGCGCCAGCTCACCGCCGAGATCGAGTCCCTGGCCTCCGGCCGGGACGCCGCCGCGCTGGAGCAGGCCCGGGCCCGCCGCGAGGCGCTCGAGGTCCTGGCCGGGACGACTGGGGTCCGCGGACCCGGGGTGCGCATCGTCATCAGGGACAGGGTCGGGGGAGTGGACGCCCCTACCATCCTGGACGCCGTGCAGGAGCTGCGCGACGCGGGGGCCGACAGCATCGAGGTGGCCGAGCGACGGGTCGTGGTCGGCACCTGGTTCGCCGACCCGGGCGAGGAGCAGCGCCCGGGGATCCTGATCTCCGGGGACCTGCGCAACTCGCCCTACACGATCCTGGCCATCGGCGACCCCGAGACCCTGGCCACCGCGATGGAGATCCCCGGCGGCGTGGCCGACACGATCCGGACCGCGGGAGCCGACTTCCAGGTCGATCGCCGCGACGAGCTGGAGATCACCTCGACCGTGCCCCTGGTGCAGCCCGAGTACGCTGTGCCGGCCGACCAGGGCTGATCTGCTCGCACCGATGGAGGAGCCATGTACCCAGACGACCTGCGCTACACGCCCGAGCACGAGTGGGTCCGAATCATCGGCCCGACCCGGCTGCGCTTCGGCATCACCGCGTTCGCAGCCCACGCGCTGGGCGACGTCGTGTTCGTGGACCTGCCCGCCGCCGGGCAGGCGCTCTCGGCGGGCCAGCCCTGCGGCGAGGTGGAGTCGACCAAGTCCGTGAGCGACCTGTATGCCCCGGTCGACGGCCAGGTGGCGGCCGTCAACGAGGAGCTCGATGCGGCCCCGGAGCTGGTGAACGCCGAGCCCTACGACCAGGGCTGGATGGTCGAGGTCGACTGCTCCTCCGCGCAGGCGACCCAGGCAGTGTGGGCCGCGCTGATGACCGCGGAGCAGTACGCCGCCGGGCTCGTCGAGCGCTGAACCCGGACCGAGCCCACCTGTCGGGTTGACCGGCAGTCGAACAGGTCGGATAGGTTTGGCCCCGACATGACCCTAGACCTCAGGTCGAGGTGCGGGCCGGCAGTGGGGAGTTGACATGGCGAGGATCTGCCAGAACTGCGCACAGGAGGCGTCGGACCTGGCGCGGTTCTGCAGCAACTGCGGGGCGCCCCTGGCCGAGTCGAGCGCGGAACCCGAGGTCGAGGCCACCGGCACCCTCGAGGCGCTCGTCTCCGGGACCGGTCCGCTGGGCGCGGTCACGACCGGGACGATCGGGGCGGTGGCCGCCGGCAGCGCGATGCTGATCGTGCGCCGCGGCCCGAGCGAGGGGACCTCCTTCCCGCTGATCACCGACCTGGTGACCGTGGGCCGCTCGGACGAGTCCGACGTGGTCCTCGACGACGTGACCGTCTCGCGCCGACACGCCGAGTTCGCCCGCACCGATCAGCGCTGGACGCTTCGCGACGTGGGCAGCCTGAACGGCACCTACGTCAACCGCGACCGCATCGACGAGGTCGAGCTCACCGGCGGCGAGGAGGTCCAGATCGGCAAGTACCGGTTCGCCTTCCTCGTGGGCAGCGGCCAGCAATGAGCACAGCGGCAGCCTCGGACGGGTTGCTGAGCATCGGCGAGGTCCTGCACCTGCTGCGCTCGGACTTCCCGGACGTGAGCATCTCCAAGATCCGCTACCTGGAGGCCGAGGGCCTCGTCGAGCCGGCCCGCACCCCCTCGGGCTACCGCAAGTTCACCCGCGCCGACGCCGAGCGGCTGCGCTACGTGCTGCGCATGCAGCGCGACAACTACCTGCCGCTGAAGGTCATCCGCGAGCACCTCGACCAGCTCGACCGGGGCCTGGCCCCCGCACCGCTGAGCGCGGCCGACGCCGCCCCGCGCGCGCTGGTGTCCACCGGTGCGGACTTCCCCTCGGCCGAGGACCTGGTGAGCCCGAGCCAGGAGCTGCGCCTCTCGCGCAAGGAGCTGCTGGCCGAGTCCGGGGTCACCGACGAGGTCCTGCGCGAGCTGGAGTCCTTCGGACTGGTGGCCCAGGTGGCCGGTACCACCTACTACGACTCCAGCGCCCTGCAGGTGACTCGGATCGCCGCGCAGCTGGCCGAGTACGGCTACGGTCCCCGGCACCTGCGCCCGTTCCGACTGGCCGCCGATCGGGAGCTGTCCCTGGTCGAGCAGGTGGTGCGACCGATGTCCCGGGGTCGGCACGAGGACAGCGGCGCCCGTGCGCAGGAGGCTGCCCGGGCAATAGCTGCCCTGGGGATCCAGTTGCACCTGGTGCTGGTCAAGGCCGGGCTGCCGGAGACCTTCGGCCGCTGAGCGATGGCCGGTCCCGGCCACCACGGCTACTCTGGCCGCGTGGATGGGTACCAGAGTGTCGAGGTCGTGGGCGTCCGGGTCGAGATGCCGTCGAACGCGCCGATCGTGCTGGTGCGACCCGTCGGTGGCGGGTCGCTGCTGCCGATCTGGATCGGGCCCAACGAGGCCGCGGCGATCGCCATGGCCCAGCAGGGGGTGTCCGCGCCCCGGCCGCTGACCCACGACCTGTTCGTGGCCACGTTGGCGGCCCTGGGTGCACCGTTGCGGTCCGTGCGGATCAGCCGCCTGGACGGGGGAGTCTTCTTCGCCGAGCTCGTCTTCGACACCACGACGGTCGATGCGCGGCCCTCCGACGCCCTGGCCCTGGCGCTGCGGGCGCAGGTGCCGGTCCTGCTGGCCGACGAGGTCCTGGCCGAGGCCGGCGTCGCCCCCGAGGGCACCGAGGCGGTCGACGAGGTTGAGCAGTTCCGGGAGTTCCTCGACAACGTGACCCCCCAGGACTTCGAGTGATCCGTGCGGGAGGTCTCGAACCCTCGAGTAGAGGTTGATAGTTTCGCCCGGCGTGTCGCGAGGGCGGGCGTTGACGGGACCACCTCGGGGGCCTAGTTTCGGGTGCAGCGAACCACGTCGGTGTAACTACGCCGGCGCAACATCCGAACGACGCAGAGGATGCCGCAATGTCAGCTGAGGACACGGGCCGCCAGTACGAGGTCCAGGGTGCACTGTTCGACATGCCGGGTTCGTCGTTGCCCGAGGATGTCGGGTTCCGAGGTCAGGTGGCCTGTTCGGCTGCGGAGATCACCTACCGGCAGCTGGACTACTGGGCGCGCACCGGGCTGGTCGAGCCGTCGGTCCGACCTGCCACCGGCTCGGGCACGCAGCGCCTCTACAGCTTCCGCGACATCCTGGTGCTCAAGGTCGTCAAGCGACTGCTGGACACCGGTGTCTCGCTGCAGAACATCCGCACCGCGGTCAGCCACCTACGGGCCCGCGGTGTCGAGGACCTGGCCACGCTCACGCTCATGAGCGACGGGGCCAGCGTGTACGAGTGCACCAGCGAGGACGAGGTCATCGACCTGGTCCGCGGCGGCCAGGGCGTGTTCGGCATCGCGGTGGGCAAGGTCTGGCGCGAGGTCGAGGGGACGCTGTCGAACCTGCCCTCCGAGCGCAGCACCGGCGTGGCGGTCCTCAGCGACGACGAGTTGTCCACCCGACGCCGCAAGCGCCAGACCGGCTGACCTCACGGCTCGGGCTGGCCGCGCCGAGTTCGGCGCCGGTCGGGTCCGGTCGAGCCGGGTACCGACGCCGGCGCGTGCGCGCCACTACTCTGGGCAGGGTGCAGCCATCCGCGGATCCCGCCCTCGCATTCGTCGACCGCCACATCGGACCGGACTCGTCCGAGGTGGCCCACATGCTCGCGGCGGTGGGGCATCGGGATCTGGATTCCCTGGCGCGCGCGGCCATCCCCGCGACGATCGCCTGGCGCGAGCGCCTGGACCTGCCGCCGGCGCTGAGCGAAGCGCAGGCCACCGCACACCTGCGTGCGCTGGCCGAGGCGAACACCGTGGCCGTGTCGATGATCGGGCTGGGCTATCACGACACCATCACCCCCGCGGTGATCCGGCGCAACGTGCTCGAGGCCCCGGGCTGGTACACCGCCTACACGCCCTACCAGCCCGAGATCTCCCAGGGCCGGCTCGAAGCCCTGCTGAACTTCCAGACGATGGTCGCCGACCTCGCCGGGCTGCCCCTGGCCAATGCCTCCATGCTCGACGAGCCGACCGCGGCCGCCGAGGCGATGGCGCTGCTGCACCGGGTGGATCGCACCGGGTCGATGACCTTCGTCGTGGACGCCGACACCCATCCACAGACCCTCGCGGTGCTGGCCACCCGGGCCGAGCCGCTGGGCGTCGCGCTCGACGTCCGCGACGTGATGGCCGGGCTGCCCGGGGACGGCTGCTTCGGCGTGCTGGTCTCGATGCCCACGACCACCGGCCTGGTGCGCGACCCCGACGCGCTGGCCGACCTCGCCGGGCGCGCTCATGCGCTGGGCGCCGGGGTGGTCGTCGCCGCGGACCTGCTCAGCCTGTGCCTGCTGACCCCGCCGGGGGAGTTGGGCGCGGACATCGTCGTGGGCTCGGCGCAACGGTTCGGGGTGCCGATGGGGTTCGGCGGCCCCCATGCCGGGGTCATGGCCGTCCGCGCCGGCTTGGAGCGACAGCTCCCCGGCCGGCTGGTCGGGGTCTCGGTGGACGCCGCCGGCGAGCCGGCCTACCGCCTGGCGCTCCAGACCCGCGAGCAGCACATCCGCCGGGAACGGGCCACCAGCAACATCTGCACCGCCCAGGTCCTGCTCGCCGTGATCGCCGGACTGTACGGGGCCTATCACGGTCCCAGCGGGCTGCGTGGGATCGCCGACCGGGTCCACGGGCACGCGCTGGCCCTGGCCGAGGGTCTGGTCCTCGACGGGATCGCGGTGCGGCACGCCAGCTTCTTCGACACGGTCGTGGCCGTGGTCCCGGGCCTGGCCGATGCGGTCGTGGCCCAGGCCGCGCATCGGGGCGTGAACCTCCGGCGCGTCGATGCCGACCACGTGGGGATCAGCACCGACGAGGTGACGGCGGCCGAGCATCTGGACCTGGTGCGCGCCGCGTTCGCGGCAGCGCGGGCGCAGGTGCCGGCAACCGGTCCTGGGGGTGGCGCGGCCGGCGCCGCCGGGGGGCTGCGGGCGGCGCCGGGCGACGCCCCATTGGGCATCCCGCCGATGTGGCTGCGCCGCTCGGCCTACTTGACCCATCCGGTGTTCTCGGCCCACCACAGCGAGACGCAGATGCTGCGCTACCTGCGGCGCCTGGCCGGCTACGACGTGGCCCTGGACCGTTCGATGATCCCTTTGGGCTCCTGCACCATGAAGCTCAATGCGACCACCGAGATGGAGCCGATCAGCTGGCCCGGATTCGCCGGGATCCACCCGTTCGCGCCCGCAGATCAGACCACCGGCTACCTCGAGCTGATCGGCGACCTGGAGGTGCGCCTGGTCGAGCTGACCGGCTACGACGCGGTCAGCGTGCAGCCCAACGCCGGCTCGCAGGGGGAGTTCGCCGGGCTGCTGGCGATCCGCGCCTGGCACGCCTCGCGGGGCGACGCCCAGCGTGACATCTGCCTGATCCCCTCATCTGCGCACGGCACCAATGCGGCTTCGGCGGTGATGGCCGGACTGCGCGTGGTCGTGGTGGCCTGTGACGAGCACGGCAACGTCAGCGTGGACGCCCTGCGTGTGGCGCTGGCTGAGCACGGCGAGCGGGTCGCGGCCCTGATGATCACCTATCCCTCGACGCACGGGGTGTACGAGGCCGAGGTCGCCACGTTGTGCGCGCTGGTCCACGACGCCGGCGGCCAGGTCTACGTCGACGGCGCCAACCTCAACGCCCTGGTCGGCCTGGCCAAGCCCGGCCGGTTCGGTGCGGACGTGTCGCACCTCAACCTGCACAAGACCTTCTGCATCCCGCACGGTGGGGGCGGGCCGGGCGTCGGACCGGTGGGGGTGCGGGCGCATCTGGCCCCGTTCCTGCCCAATCATCGGCAGCGCCCTGACTCGGGCCCGGCGGGGCGTGGGTTCCCCGACGGGGGAGTCGGGCCGGTCAGCGGTGCGCCGTGGGGCAGTGCCGGCATCCTGCCGATCCCGTGGGCCTACATCGCGATGATGGGCGCCGACGGGTTGACCCGCGCCACCCAGGTCGCGGTCCTGTCGGCCAACTACATCGCCGCCCGGCTGGCCGAGCACTACCCGGTGCTCTACACCGGCCCGGGTGGGCTGGTCGCCCACGAGTTGATCCTGGACCTGCGCGAGATCACCCGGACCACCGCCGTGACCGTCGACGACGTCGCCAAACGCCTCATCGACTACGGGTTCCATGCGCCCACGATGAGCTTCCCGGTGGCCGGCACGCTGATGGTGGAGCCGACCGAGAGCGAGCCCCTGGCTGAGCTGGACCGGTTCTGCGCGGCGATGATCGCGATCCGCGCGGAGATCGACGATATCGCCGCCGGCGAGGTCGACGTGGCGAGCAGCGTGTTGCGCGGGGCCCCGCACACGGCTGCGAGCCTGGTCGAGCAGTGGGACCGGCCCTACTCCCGGGCGCAGGCGGTGTTCCCGGTGCCCGGGCTCGTGGCGGACAAGTACTGGCCCCCGGTGGGCCGGATCGACGGGGCCTACGGGGACCGGCACCTGATGTGCTCGTGCCCTCCGCTCGAGGACCTGGCCACCCCGATCTGAGCTGACCCGCCCGCACCTCGGGCGTCGCGCCCCGCGCGTCAGGTGCGCCCTTCGTTCTCCTGGATCTCGAACAGCACGTCCTGGGCTGAGGTGACCGACGGCAGGTCCGGGGCTGAGTCTGCACCTGAGGTTGAGGGTTCCATCCACAGTGCGTGCAGCACGGGGAAGCCGGCGCCGCGCACCGCCTCGACGACAGCCGCGTCGTCGTCGACGAACGCGACCACCTCGTACCGGCGCGACAGCCTGCGCAGCGTGGCCACCTTGGTGACGCGGGCCGGCCGCCGGTCGGTGTCCGCGCGCATGAACAACTCGCCGGCAGGCAGGCCCTGGGCGGCCAGCCAGTCCGCGGTGGCCACTCGGCAGCGCTCGGGCCGCCCCGTCAGGTACATCACCACATGCCCCGCAGCGGCAGCCGACGCCACCGCGGCCACGCCCGCGGACAGGGCTGCGTCCGCTGGGGCAGCACCGAAGAACGCGTCCCAGTCCTTGGGGCGCCCGGCGACGTGGTGCAGGCGGTGGCGCACGTCGGCCAGCACACCGTCGATGTCGAAGACGGCGATGCTGCGCCGCGCGTCGGACTCGTCGGCTCCCGTCGCTCCGGCCGCGTGCGATCCGATTGGCGTGCCAGGCTCGGCCGGGTAGGTGCCGCTGGGCGCCTGTGCGGCGTGGTCATCGGTCATGGGGCACGACGGTACCGTCCACGGGGCTCAGGTGGCCGACCTGCGCGCAGGCCCCCGCAGTGCCCCCGGTAGCGTCGCGGCCATGGATTTCACCACCCTCGTGTCGCAGATGCCCACCGCCGTGCCGATGGTCGGGACGTTGAACATCGAGTTCCTCGAACTCGACCCGCAGCGGGTGCTTCTGCGCATGCCTGATCAGCCCGCGTACCACAACCACATCGGCGGCATCCACGCCGGTGCGATGTTCACGCTGGCCGAGACGGCCACGGGAGCCATCGTCCTGGGCAACTTCGGGATGCACCTGGACCGTGCCACGCCGCTGGCCGTCGATGCCACCATCGGCTACAAGAAGATCGCCATGGGCCCGATCTACGCCGAGGCCATCATGCGCGAGCACCCGGAGGCGATCATGGCGACCCTCGAGGCCGGGGAACGCCCGGAGTTCCGGATCGAGGTCGCGCTCTCGACCGAGGACTGGACGCTCACCGGCGAGGCGTCGTTCCTCTGGACGCTCAAGCCCGTGCGCCGCTGACCTGCGGTACCGGGCCGAACCCCGGCCCCGAACTCAGTGCTTGGGCGCCGCGTCGATCACCTTGCGCGCGATCTGGGTCGGCATCGGCTCGTGGCCGATGTACTCCCGGGCGAACGTGCCGGTGCCGTGGGACATCGAGCGCAGCTCGATCGCGTAGCGGGTCAGCTCGAGTTCGGGGACCTCGGCGCGGATCAGCGTGCGGCCGTTGCCGGCCGGCTCCGATCCGGACACCCGGCCCCGTCGGCCGGACAGGTCGCCCATCACCGCGCCCACGTACTCGTCGGCGACCAGCACGCTGACCACGGCCACCGGTTCGAGCATCGCGACCTGGCCGGATGCGGCGGCCTCCTTGAGTGCCAGCGAGCCGGCCATCTGGAAGGCCATGTCCGAGGAGTCCACGGAGTGCGCCTTGCCGTCGTAGAGCGTCACCTGGATGTCGACCATCGGGTAGCCCGCAGCGACGCCGCGCTCCATCTGCGCCCGCACGCCCTTCTCCACCGAGGGGATGAACTGACGCGGAACGGACCCGCCCACGACCTTGTCCACGAACTCGAACCCCGAACCGGGCGGCAGTGGGCTGACCTCGATGTCGCACACCGCGAACTGACCGTGCCCGCCGGACTGCTTGACGTGCCGGCCCTTGGCCTTGACAGGTGCGGCGAACGTCTCGCGCAGCGAGACGCGCAGCTCCTCGGACTCCACCGCGACCCCGTACCGGTTGCGCAGCCGGTCGAGCAGCACGTCCACGTGCGCCTCGCCCATGCACCAGAGCACCAGCTGACCGGTCTCGGCGTTGCGCTCCAGGCGCATGGTCGCGTCCTCGGCGACCAACCTGCCCAGCGCCTGGCCGAGCTTGTCGTCGTCGGCCTTGGACTGCGCCACGATCGCCACCGGGAGCAGCGCGTCGGGCATCATCCAGGGTTCCATCAGCAGCGGTGCGTCCTTGTCCGAGAGCGTGTCGCCCGTCTCGGCCCGGCTGAGCTTGGCCACCGCGACGATGTCCCCGGCGATGCCCTTGTCGATGCCGCGCTGCACCTTGCCCAACGGGCTGGACAGGGCCCCGACCCGCTCGTCGACGTCATGGTCCTCATGGCCCTGACCCGCCCCGAAATGCCCGGAGACGTGCAGGACCGTGTCGGGCACCAGGGTGCCGGAGAACACCCGCACCAGCGACAGCCGGCCCACGTACGGGTCGGTCGTGGTCTTGACCACCTCGGCGCACAGGGGCCCGGCCGGGTCGCAGGTCAGCGGCTCGGCGGGCTGCCCGTCGAGGGTGGAGACCGGCGGCAACGGGTGCTCCAGCGGGGACGGGAAGCCGCGGCGCACCAACTCCAGCACCTCGGCAGCGCCGAGCCCGGCGAGCTCGACCGCGGTGCCGATCACCGGGTAGAACGACCCGCGGGCCACGGCCCGCTCGAGGTCGGCCACCAGCGTGTCGGTGTCGATGTGCTCCCCGGCCAGGTACCGGTCCATCAGGGACTCGTCCTCGCTCTCGGCGATGATCCCCTCGATCAGCGCCGCGCGGGTGTTCTCGATCAGTTCCCGGTGCTGGTCCTCGGGTGCGCGATCCACCCGGGCGCCGGTGGAGTAGTCGTGGATCTGCTCGGTGATCAGGTCGATGAAGCCCGCGGGAGTCCCCTCGTCGGAGAGCATCGGCAGCATCAGCGGCATCACGCCCTCACCGAAGACGCGCTGGCTGATGGCCACCAGCTCGTCGAAGTCGGCGCGGGCATGGTCCACCCGGGTCACCACCACGGCCCGGGGCATCCCGACGGTCGCGCACTCCTCCCAGAGCAGCTGGGTGCCGCCGTCGATGCCGTCCACGGCCGAGACCACGAACAGGGCCGCGTCCGCGGCGCGCAGGCCGGCGCGCAGGTCGCCGACGAAGTCCGCGTAGCCCGGGGTGTCCAGGAAGTTGATCTTCACCCCGTCGAGCACCACCGGCGCCAGGGCCAGGCCGACCGAGCGCTGCTGGCGGACCTCCGCCTCGTCGAAGTCCGAGACCGTGGTCCCCTCGGTGGTCCGACCAGGCCGCGTGATCGTGCCGGCGGCGACCAGCATGGCCTCCAGCAGTGTCGTCTTGCCCGCCCCGGAGGGGCCCACCAGGACCACGTTGCGGATGTCGGCGGAGTTGGCCGGTGCAGAGACCGACCCACCCCCTGGCGTGTTGGCCTGTGCCATTGAGCTGCCCTTTCGTCGTGATGTGAGCCCGCGGTGGGCCCAAGCCTTGCAACTGCCATCCGCGTCTGCGCACCCGGGTGGGCTGATTCTCGCTACGATCCGATCCTGATGCTGAACAACGCAGACGCCCGAGGCGTGATCGCACCTGTCGTGGAACCGATCGCGCGCGCCCTGCTGCGCATGCGGATCACCCCGGACATGGTGACCCTGACCGGCACCGTGCTGACCGTCCTGACCGCGCTGATCCTGATCCCAGCGGGCCGGTTCGTGCCCGCGCTCGTGCTGCTCGCGCTGTTCGTGTCCGCCGACGTGCTCGACGGCACCATGGCGCGCCTGACCGGCACCCAGGGCCCGTGGGGGGCCTGGTTCGACGCGACCCTGGACCGGGTGGCCGACGGCGCCATCTTCGGTGGACTGCTGATCTGGGCCGCCTGGAGCAGCGACACGCTGACCACGATGCTGGCCTGGGTCTGCCTGGTCGGTGGTGCGGTGATCAGCTACGCGAAGGCGCGCGCAGAGGCGGTGAACGCCACGGCCAACGGCGGCATCGCCGAGCGGGCCGAGCGGATGATCCTGCTGGCGGTCGGTGCGATCCTTCAGCAGTTCGTCGACTGGGGGATGACCGCCGCGCTGGGCGTGCTGTCGGTGCTGACGGTCATCACCGTGTTCCAGCGCGGTCTGGACGTGCGCAGTCAACTGCGGCCACGCGCCGGTCAGGATCCCGCTGCGGCCCCGGCCGACCCCGAGCGGTGAGCTGCCCGTGATCGAGAAGGCGACCTATCTGGCCTACGCGGGTGGCTGGCGGGCGGTCCGGCTGATGCCCGAGGCGCTGGCCTACCGGCTCTTCGACCAGATCGCCGACCAGCAGTGGCGTTCGCGCAGCGGCGCGGTGCGCCGGCTCGAGGCCAACCTGGTGCGAGTCCTGGGACCGGGCCCGGTGGAACCGGACCGGCTGCGGGAGGTGTCCCGGGCGGGGATGCGTTCCTACCTGCGCTACTGGTGTGATGCGTTCCGGCTCCCCGGGTGGGACGCGGCCCGGATCGACTCCTTCCGCCTGGCCAACTCCGAGGTCATCGTCGAGGCGCTGGAGCAGGGCCGTGGCGCCGTCGTCGCCCTGCCGCACATGGGCAACTGGGACCATGCGGGGGCGTTCTTCTCCAGGAACCACGTCCAGGTCACCACCGTTGCCGAACGGCTGGAGCCGGCCGCACTGTTCGATGCGTTCGTGGCCTACCGCGAGTCCCTGGGCATGCGGATCCTCGGCCTCGGGGACCCGGGCCTGTACCCGGAGCTGGTGCACACCCTGCAGACCGGTGGATTCGTGCCGCTGCTCGCCGACCGCGACCTGTCCGCCTCGGGCATCGAGGTGCAGTTCCTGGGTGCGGCGACCCGGTTCCCGGCCGGACCGGCCGCCCTCGCGGTGGACACCGGCGCCAAGCTGCTGCCCGTGAGCCTGTTCTGGGACGGGGGCAACGCGGGGGAGGTCCTGCCCGAGGTGGTCCCGCCCGCGCATGGGGAGCGCAGCGAGCGGATCCGGGTGGCCACCCAGGCCGTCGCCGACGCCCTGGGTGCTGCGATCCGTGCGCACCCGCAGGACTGGCACATGCTCCAGCGCCTGTGGCTGGCCGACCTCGACCCCGACCGTTTGGCCGCCCGCGACGCCGCCGAGATCGACGCGGGCCCCAGCGACCTGGGTCCGCAGGACGCGGCCGTGCCCGATCCCGGCGGCCTGTGATGCGCGTCGGCCTGGTCTGCCCGTATGCCTGGGACACCCCCGGTGGCGTCGCTGCGCACATCGAGGACCTGCGCCTGGCCCTCATCCGCCTGGGTCACGAGGCCGTGGTGCTGGCCCCCGCCGAGGACGAGGACGCGCTGCCCGACTACGTCACCAGCGGCGGTCGGCCGGTCTCGATCAGCTCGAACGGGTCGGTGGCCAAGATCAACTTCGGTCCCGGACCCGCGGCCCGGGCGCGGACCTGGATCAAGGAGTCCGACCTGGACATCCTGCACGTCCACGAGCCGGTCGGCCCAACCCTGTCGCTGCTGTCGATCTGGGTCGCCGACGGTCCGATCGTGGCCACCTGGCACGCCAGCCTGCGGTCCTCGCGCCGCGAGCTGAACGCCACCTCGGCCCTGGTACGCAGCGCCACCGAGAAGATCCGGGCCCGGATCGCGGTCAGCGAGTACGCCCGTCGCTCGCTGGTCGAGTACACCGGGGGCGACGCGGTTCTGATCCCCAATGGGGTGGACGCCAGCCTGTTCGCCGGTGACGAGCCGCTGCCCGGACGCGCGCGGGGCAGGGACACCCTGATGTTCCTGGGCCGGATCGACGAGCCCCGCAAGGGCCTGCCCATCCTGCTCGATGCGCTGCCGCGGGTGCTGGCCGCCGTGCCGGGGGCCAACCTGCTGGTCGCCGGCCCCGGTGAGGTCGAGGCGGTGCGTGCCAGCTTGGCCCCGGACCTCGGCGACCGCGTGGAGTTCCTCGGCCTGGTCAGCCAGGCGGACAAGGCCCGAGCGCTGCGTTCGGCCGACATCTACGTGGCACCCAACACCGGCGGGGAGTCGTTCGGGATCATCCTGCTGGAGGCGATGGCCGCCGGCACCCCGGTCGTGGCCAGCGACATCGAGGCCTTCCAACGGGTCCTGCACGAAGGGCGGGCCGGGGTCACGTTCACCAACGGGGACTCCGCGGATCTGGCCGACGCGCTGATCGCGCTGCTTGCCGACCCGCAGCGCCGGGCGGAGCTGACCGAGCAGGGCCGCCGCCGGGCCGCCGAGTTCGACTGGGCCACCATCGCCAAGCAGGTCGTGGCCGTCTACAACAGCATCACGCCCGGTGGCGAGAAGGTCGAGGCCGACCTCTCCGGGCACTTCTGGGGTCGCCTGCCCATCCGGCGGGTCAGCAGTCGGCCACGTGCTCGGGGGGCCGGCGCGTGAAGGTGGACCTCTTCTGGATCATCGTCCTGGCGCTCCTGCTGGCCTGGACCGTCTGGCGCCTGAGCGCGCTGGCCGGGCGGATCGACCGCGTGCACCATCGGATCGACCTGGCCCGGGCGTCGCTGGATGCGCAGCTGCTGCGCCGGGCGGCCGCGGCTGAGGCGGTCGCCATCTCCGGGCTGATCGACCCGTCCTCGGGGATCGTGCTGGCCCACGCGGCCAGCAACTCCCGATACGTCGACCCGACCGACCTGGTCGAGCGGGGGGCGATCGAGTCGGAGATGTCGCGCGACCTGCGCGAGGTGTTCGCCGACGCCCACGAGGTCGCCGAGCTGCGCAGGAACCCGGAGGGCAACGACCTGGTCGAGGACCTCTCGGCGGCCTGCCTGCAGGTGGAGCTGGCGCGCCGCTTCCTCAACGACGGCGTGCAGGCCGCGCGGCTGTTGCGTGGTGGGCCGTTGGTCCGCTGGTTCCGGCTGGCCGGGCATGCCCCGCAACCTCTGACCTTCGAGATGGACGACGAGATCGCACCGGCGCTGGCCGGGCTGCTCTGAGCCGCGCCGATCCGGGCAGCCCCGAACCGGGCACGGCACGTTCACCTGCCGGGTGCACGCCGAGCAGGTGATTCGTCCGGTTACGGTTGGCCCATGACGACCCCACCCGCCCGGCGGCCCGAAGCGCGGCGGAGCAGCGGCCGGGCGCGCAGCGCTGCCGAGCGGACCGCGGTCCTGGTGCTGGTCAGCCTGCTGGGCGCCTGTTCGTTGGGCCGCACGGATCCCGCCCCGCCGGTCGGCAGCGCGTCGACTCCGGCCCCGAGTGTCAGCCCGACGCCGGAGCCGCCCGCGGAACCCGAACGCTCACCGTACACCGGTCGCAAGGGGGGTCTGGGCACCCCGGTGATGGTGGTCAAGATGGACAACACCCCCAGCGCCCAGCCGCACCGGGGGCTGACTCGGGCCGACATCGTCTACGTCGAGCCGGTCGAGTTCGGGCTCACCCGGATCGCGGCGCTGTTCTCCGCCCGGATGCCCACCACCGTCGGGCCGGTGCGCAGCGCCAGGATCAGCGACGTCGAGCTGTTCGCGCAGTACGGCGACATCGCGTTCGTCTACTCCGGGGCCCAGACCAAGCTGCGCCCCATTCTGGGCCGGGCCGACTGGACCCAGGTGACCCCCGATCTCGACAGTCCCGGATTCTTCCGGGAGTCCGGCGGTCGGGTCGCGCCCTACAACCTGATGGCCCAGCCCGAGAGGATCCTGGCCACCGCCGGGGCCACGGCAGTCTCGGCGGACATGGGGCTGCTCTTCGACCCGGAACCGCTCGCGGGGGGCCGCACGGCCAGGAACGTCACCGCGCGCTGGCCGTCGTCGACCGTGCAGTTCGTGTGGGACGCCTCGCGGGGCAGTTACGACGTGTCGCTCAACGGCCGGACTGCCCGGGACACCGACCCCCCGCAGGTGCAGCGCGCCCACTCGGTGATCGTGCAGTACGTGAAGCAGAAGGACTCCGGGTTCGGCGACAAGTTCGGCGGGCGCACGCCGCTGACCATCACGACCGGAAAGGGTAGGGGGCTGCTGCTCCGAGACGGTCGGGCCCACCGGATCACCTGGCAGCGCGCCGACGAGCAGGTGCCCACCAGCTACGTCGACTCCGACGGCGAGCCGGTCGTGCTCGACCGTGGCCAGCTCTGGATCCTGCTGATGGACCGCACGCGCGAGGTCAGCCTGGACTGAGCCCGGGGTCTGCGCCGGCTTGGACCACCCCGGCGGGCGGTGCCCGTGCCGCGCGCGTTTCGCCAACCTGTTGGCGGGACGTAAACTCGGGGCCTCGAGTCCCATCGGCGCAGGAGACACCGTGACCAGCACCCCCGACACCACTGGAACCAGCCTCGGCACCGAGCGCGTCAAGCGCGGGATGGCCGAGATGCTCAAGGGCGGGGTGATCATGGACGTGGTCACCGCCGAGCAGGCGCGCATCGCCGAGGACGCCGGAGCGGTGGCCGTCATGGCCCTCGAGCGGGTGCCCGCCGACATCCGCGCCCAGGGCGGCGTGTCGCGGATGAGCAACCCGGACATGATCGACGGCATCCTCGACGCGGTGTCCATCCCGGTCATGGCCAAGGCCCGGATCGGTCACTTCGTCGAGGCGCAGGTGCTCGAGTCCCTCGGCGTGGACTACATCGACGAGTCCGAGGTGCTCACCCCGGCCGACTATGCCAACCACATCGACAAGTGGGCGTTCACCGTCCCGTTCGTGTGCGGGGCGACGAACCTGGGTGAGGCGCTGCGGCGGATCACCGAGGGGGCGGCGATGATCCGCTCCAAGGGCGAGGCCGGCACCGGCGACGTCTCCAACGCCACCACCCACATGCGCAGCATCCTCGGGGCGATCAGGCGGCTGTCGTCGATGAGCTCCGACGAGCTGTACGTCGCAGCCAAGGAGCTCCAGGCCCCCTACGAGTTGGTCCGGGAGGTCGCCGAGCGCGGCGCCCTGCCGGTCGTGATGTTCACCGCCGGCGGGATCGCCACCCCGGCCGACGCGGCGATGATGATGCAGCTCGGCGCCGACGGCGTGTTCGTGGGCTCGGGCATCTTCAAATCCGGCAACCCCGCCCAGCGCGCCAACGCGATAGTGCAGGCGACGCTGCACCACAGCGACCCGGGCATCGTGGCCAAGGTCTCGCGCGGCCTCGGTGAGGCCATGGTCGGCATCAACGTCGAGGAGCTCCCGGCCGCCCACCGCCTGGCCGAGCGCGGCTGGTGACCCGACCCACCATCGGGGTCCTGGCCCTGCAGGGGGACGTACGCGAGCACAGCGCAGCGCTCATCGCGGTCGGTGCCCGGCCGGTCGAGGTCCGGGCTGCCGCCGCACTGCGCGGTCTGGACGGACTGGTCCTGCCCGGCGGTGAGTCGACCACCATCTCGATGCTGGCCATGCGCTGGGGCCTGATGGCTCCCCTGCGCGGCGTGGTCGCCGCCGGCATGCCGGTGTACGGCTCGTGCGCGGGAATGATCCTGCTGGCCGACACGATCCTCGACGGCCGGGCCGACCAGGTGCCGATCGGGGGCATCGACATGGTCGTGCGGCGCAACGCGTTCGGCCGGCAGGTGGACTCGTTCGAGGCCGATGTCGACTTCCCGGCAATCGGGTCCGAGCCGATGCGTGCGGTGTTCATCCGCGCGCCCTGGGTGGAGTCGGTGGGTGCGGGCGTCGAGATCTTGGCGATCGTGCCCGGGGCCGTGGACGATAGGATCGTCGCCGTTCGCAGCGGGTCGCTGCTGGCCACCTCGTTCCATCCCGAACTCACCGGAGACCATCGGGTGCACGCGCTGTTCGCCGACATGGTGCGCCGCGCCGCCTGATCCAATCGAAGGAGCATCATGTCCGGCCATTCCAAGTGGGCGACCACCAAGCACAAGAAGGCCGTGGTCGACGCCAAGCGCGGCAAGCTGTTCGCGAAGCTGATCAAGAACATCGAGGTGGCTGCGCGCACCGGCGGTGGTGACCCGGACGGCAACCCGACCCTGTACGACGCCATCCAGAAGGCGCGCAAGAACTCGGTGCCGGCCGACAACATCGATCGGGCCCTCAAGCGCGGTTCCGGTGCGGACGCCGACGGCGCCGACTGGCAGACGATCATGTACGAGGGGTACGGGCCCAACGGGGTGGCTGTGCTCGTGGAGTGCCTGACCGACAACCGCAACCGCGCGGCCACCGAGGTGCGCGTGGCGATGACCCGCAACGGCGGCAGCATGGCCGACCCGAACAGCGTGTCCTACCTGTTCAGCCGCAAGGGGATCATCATCGTGCCCAAGGCCGAGGACCTGACCGAGGACGACGTGCTGATGGCGGTCCTCGAGGCCGGCGCCGAAGAGGTCAACGACCTCGACGAGGCCTTCGAGGTGATGACCGAGGCGACCGACCTCGTGCAGGTGCGCAAGGCACTGCAGGCCGCGGGACTGGACTACGAGTCCGCGGACACGGAGTTCGTGGCCTCGGTGGAGGTGCCCCTGGACGCCACGGGGGCGACGAAGATCATGCGCCTGGTGGACGCGCTCGAGGACAGCGACGACGTGCAGAACGTGTTCACCAACGCAGACATCCCCGCAGAGGTGCTCGCCGAGCTGGAGTGAGCGTCCCGGGAGGGCATGGGCGCGGCGCCGCTAGTACGGTTCCGCGTACAACGGCGCACAGGGAGCGGATACGTGGAGACCCCCGAAGACATGGCAGACACAGCAGTCCCGGCAGACACGGACGTGGCATCCGCGCAGGGTGCTGGGGACGGCGGCGCGACCTCGGCGAACCAGGCTCCGGCGAAGAAGGCTCCGGTAGAGAGAGGCGCCGCCAAGAAGGCTCCGGCAAAGAAAGCCCCCGCCAAGAAGGCGCCCGCCAAGAGGGCCCCCGCCAAGAAGGCCTCCGCCAAGAAGGCCCCCGCCAAGAAGGCCCCCGCCAAGAAGGCTGTTGCCGAGCAGGTGCCGCCTGAGCGGGAGCCGGCGTCGGCGCCCACCTCGGGGCGCAAGCGCGCCGCTGCGAAGCGGACCGCCCGCTCGGCCGCTGGCCGGGCCGGAGCAGCGGTGGACTCCGCGCGGTCGGCCGGCCGGGTCGAGGGCGACCCGAATGCGGTGGCACCCCGACGACTGTCCGGCTTCGACTTCGCCACCTGGCGCTCGGCCTCCGATGACCCCACCATGCGCTCGCCGATCATCGGCCTGATCGCCATGGCCTCCAGCCCGGACTGGGCCACCCTGGTCGACCGCTTCGATCGGGCCAGCCGGGTCGCGCCTGTGCTCCGGCAGAAGGTGGTCGAAGGTCCCAGCGAGTTCCTGAGCCCCCGGCTGACCATCGACGCGGACTTCGACCTGGGCTTCCACATGCGCCGCTTCCGGGTCTCCGAGCCCGGCACCTGGGACCAGGTGCTCGACGAGGCGCGCCGGCAGTCCATGACCGAGTTCGACCTCGCGCGGCCGCTGTGGCAGGTGACTCTGATCGAGGGGCTGGCTGATGGCCGGGCGGCCATGCTGGTCAAGCTGCACCACGCCATCGCCGACGGCCAGGGCGCGATGATGCTGGGCGCCACCGTCATCGACCTGACTCCCGCCGGCGCGGACCTCGGCCCGATGCCGCCGGCGCCGATGGCCGCGGACCTGGACACCGCGGGATTCCTGGGCACCGCCGTGGTCGATGCCTCCTCGTTCCTGATGAAGTCGGTCAAGGAGATCACCGATTCCGCGCTGCCGATCGCGGGTCGGGCGCTGCGCGACCCCCTGGGGGTCGTCGACGACGTGCTGGGCGTGCTGCGCTCGGCGGCGAAGTTCATGTCCCTGCCGACCTCACCGATGTCCCCGGTGATGACCGGACGGTCGATCAACTACCACTTCGTGACCTTCGACGTGCCGCTCGACGGACTCAAGACCGCGGCCAAGGCGCATCGGTTCAACCTCAACGACGCCTACATGGCCTCCGTCGTGGGTGGCCTGCGGATCTACCACGAGCGCCGCGACGAGCCGGTGCGCGTGCTGCGCTGCAACATGCCGATCAGCCTGCGGGATCCGCAGCGGCCGGCGCAGAACGCAGTCACGATCGCTCGCTTCGAGGTGCCCGTCCACATCACGGATCCCGCCGAGCGGATGGCCGCGATCCACGAGATCGTCAGTAGCTGGCGCAAGGAGCCGGCCCTGCACCTGGTCGATCCGTTGGCCGAGGTCGGCTATCGTCTGCTGCCCTCGGATGTGTTCCCGGCCACAGCACGGACCAGTGACTTCACCGCCAGCAACGTGCCGGGGGTGCCGATGCCCGTCTGGGTGGCGGGCGCGCCGGTCCTGGCGATGTACCCGCTCACGGCCACGATCGGAGCCGCGACCAACATCACTCTGCTGTCCTACAACGGTGTCGCGGGGATCGGGATCGCGATGGACGACGCGGCCATCCCCGACCAGGACCTGTTCGTCGAGTGCATCGGCGCGGGCTTCGCCGAGGTGATCGGGGCCCCGGTCGGCCCCAGCAACCCGATCATCTGACCCGGGAGCGCGCGCTCCCGAGTCAGATGAAGAACGTGGCGTTGGACTCGCTGGCCTCGCCGAGGAACATCGCCACGCCGCCGAACTCCACGCCGTCGAGCAGCTCGTCCTCGCGCAGGCCGAGCAGGTCCATGGTCATCGTGCAGGCGACCAGTCGGACTCCTGCCTTCGCGGCCGAGTCGATCAGCTCCGGCAGGCTGGGCACCTTGTTGTCGCGCATGATCTTCTTGATCATCTTGGTGCCGCCGCCGAGCATGTGCATCTGCGACAGCTTCATCTCGTCGGGCCCGGCGGGCATCATCTTGGCGAACGCCTTGTCCATCAGTGGCTTGTCGAGCACCGGGGCGTCCGGGCGGCGCAGCGCGTTCAGGCCCCAGAAGGTGAAGAACATCGAGACCTCGTCGCCCATGGCCACCGCACCGTTGGCGATGATGAAGGCGGCCAGGACCTTGTCGAAGTCCCCGGAGAAGACCACGAACGACTTCTTCTCCTTCAAGCGGGCCGCCACCGGATTGACTGTCGCCGAGCCTGCGGCTACCGAGGCGCCGCCCTTACGGATCCGAGCGACCACGCCGGGACCCTCGGGCGTGATGTCGAGGACCTCGTGGCCGTTCTTCGCCGCCCACGCCGGGGCGTCGAGGCGGAAGCCGATGTCCGAGACGTGCGCGATGACCTCGTCGCCGGGGTTCAACTCGTTCATCCGCTTCTGCAGGGCCATGATCGGGCCCGGGCAGGCCAGTCCGGTGCAGTCCAGGTCGACCGCCACCCCGGTCCCGACGCTCGGGGCGGCCGGCAGCGCGCCGTGGCTGCGCAGTGACTCCTCCTCGGCGTAGGACACCAGCGGGAACAGCGGGTCGGGAACGTCGTCGGGGGCGACGTGGTGATAGGCCCGGAAGGTCTTGACCCCACCGATGAGCGTGGCCACGTCGGTGAATCCGCGCTGGACCAGGATCCGGTGGGCCAGGTAGCTGCGGAACCCGGTGGCGCAGTACAAGCGGATCGGGGTGTCGCGGTCCCAGTCGGCCTGGGCCGCGCGCAGCGTGTTCAGCGGCACCAGCTCGGCTCCGGGGATGTGCCAGACGTCGTACTCGCTGGCGCTGCGCACGTCGATGATCCGAGCGCCCTGGCAGTTGTCCGGGTAGTCGGTGGAGAACCAGCCCGTGAGGTCCCCGCGCAGGGTGTTGGCACCCATGAACCCGATCATGTTGGCCGCGTCCTTGGCCGAGCCGAACGGCGGCGCGTAGGCCAGCTCGAGCTTCTCCAGGTCGTACACGGTCCCGTTCAGGCGGATCACGGTGGCGAAGACGTCCAGGCGCTTGTCGACGCCGTCGAAGCCGGCGATCTGGGCGCCGAGGATGCGGCCATCGGTGGGGGAGTAGAGGCACTTGACGTCCATCTGGGCGGTGCCGGGGTAGTAGCCGGCGTGCCCGCTGGGATGCACATGCGCGCGCAGGTAGGGGATGCCGGCCACCTCGAGCTGCTTCTCGGTGGCGCCCGTGCCCCCGGCGACCATGTCGAACACCTTGACGATCGAGGTGCCCTGCGTGGACTCGTACTCGGTGTCTCGGCCCAGCATGTTCTCGGCCGCCACGCGAGCCTGGCGGTTGGCCGGACCGGCCAGCGGGATGATCCACGAGCCGCCCAGCACCGTGTGCGGCACCTCGACCACGTCGCCGGCCGCGTAGATGTCGGGGTGCGAAGTGCGCATGTGGGTGTCGACCGCGACTCCGCCGGCAGGTCCGAGCTCGATGCCGGCGGCGACGGCCAGCTCGGTGTTCGGGCGCACCCCCGCGGACAGGATCACCATCGACGTCTTGAGGAAGCGCCCGTTGGTGAGCTCCACGGTCAGCTGGCCGCTGGCCGACCTGCTGAACGCCGCCGCTGCGGTGCCCAGGTGCAGCGAGATCCCCTGCGCGCGCAGGTAGTTCTCCATCGGGGTGGACAGTTCCTTGTCCAGCGGCGGCATGATCTGGTTGGTCATCTCGACGATCTCGACCGCCAGGCCGCGCTCGTGCAGGTTCTCAGCCATCTCCAGGCCGATGTACCCCGCACCGATGACCACCGCGTGCTTGAGGGCATCGGGCGAAGCGACGACTGAGTCCACCTTGGCCTTGATCTCGTCCATGTCCTCGACGTTGCGCAGCACCATGACGTCGGGGTGGTCCAGCCCGGGCAGGTTCGGGCGGAACGGCGAGGAGCCCGGGCAGAGTGCGAGCTTGTCCCAGGACTCCCTGTACTCGGTTCCGGTGGCCAGGTCGCGCGCGGTCACCGTGTGGGCATCAGGGTCGATCGCAAGCACCTCGGTGCCGACCCGCACGTCGATGTCCAGCGACTCGCGCAGGCTCTGCGGGGTCTGCAGCAGCAGCCGGTCGCGGTCCTTGATGACCTCGCCGATGTGGTAGGGCAGGCCGCAGTTCGCGAACGACACGTTGCCGGACTTCTCGAACACGATGATCTCGGCGAACTCGTCCAGGCGCCGCGCCCGCGCTGCCACCGATGCCCCGCCGGCCACGCCACCCACCACGATCAACTTCATGTCCACTCCGATCCGCGCCCGCATCGCAGGCTTCGCCCCTGACGCTAGTTGGCCAGCCGCGGGCATGTGACGCGGGGGGCCTGCCTGGTTGTGACCATTCCCATCGGCTCCCATCGGCGGCGCTGACCCCCGTCTGGGCCGCCGAGGGCTAGCGTGAGCTCTGGACACCGTCTCTGAGGAGGAAACCATGATCGTTGCTGTCGCGGTGGAGCCCACGGGGATGGTGGGCCACTCCTGGGGCAAGGCCGAGACCGTGGCCGTGGCCACGGTCGAGTCCGGTGCCGTGACCGGTTGGCAGGAGTTCGCCGTCGGTTGGGACGTGTCCCACGACGCCGGGAGCCACGGCGGTCATCACGCTCGGGTGGTCACGCTTCTGCGCGAGCACGCGGTGCAGGCCGTCGTCGTCGATCACGTCGGTGACGGGATGCGCCGGATGCTGGGCGCCATGGGTCTGGCCCTGCACGAGGGCGTGACTGGAGACGCCCGGCTGGCCGCGGTGGCTGCGGCCGCGGGCGCAGCCCCAGCGAGGTCAACCGAGGCCGACTGAGGCCTACCCGCGCAGGCTGGCTCGCGCAGGCGTCTGCCGAGCACGTCCGGCCCCAGCCAGTGATCACCGGCCTGGGGGCGCTCCGGCGCAGCTATCGACCGCTCTGCGCCGTGCGGTAGACGAGCACCGGGCAGGGCGCGTGATGCACGCAGTAGTTGGCCACCGACCCGAGGTGCATGCCGGGCATCGCGCCACGGCCGTGGCTGCCCACGACCAGCAGGTCGGCACCCGCGGCGGAGTCGGTCAGCGCGTGGGCCGGTCGGTTGCCCACCAGCCGAGTGGCCACCGGGATGTCGGGCTCGTCGCCGAGCGCCTGGGCCACGGCCTCGTCGATCACCACCCGGGCGGCCTTCTCGTAGTCCTCCTCGGTCGCAGTCGGCGCGAAGAAGATCGTCCACGGGACCTCGTAGCCGGTGACGGCCAGCAACGACCCACCAATCGTGCGCGCATAGCCCGCGGCCCAGCGGATCGCCTCGATGCTCAGCGGTGAGCCGTCCACTCCCACAACAACCAGCGGACGTGACTTATCGCTCATGATTCCCACCTCCACGAACAGGCTAGTTGAAGGGCGACGCGCGGGGCAGGGTCCTTGGTCCATGGGATCTGCGAACCCAGCCACGAGCGACCTCGGCGACCCGGCGTTGGCCCGCCCATCCGTGCGTTTCGGTTGGTCGGTGTCGGCAACCGACGGCCTCGCTCGCTGCTCATTGTCGCCAGCGGGGGCGGGGTTGTCGGGTGATGGTGAAGGGGGCGTTGTTGTTGGCGGGCCAGGGGGTTCCGGGTGGGGCGCCGGGGTGCGGGTCGGGGGGTGGCGGTTGGCCGGGGTGTCGGGGCTCGATGGTCCACATGTGCAGGTCGACTTGGCGGTGGTGGTGTTGACCGCCGTCGTGGGTGAGCAGGGTCGCGTCACGGTGGGCTGATCCTGCCGGTTGTGGGTGGGGCGGGTTTGCTCTTGTTCGTGTGCGACGTCATGGTGAGCATGACGTGATGTTGGCG
>JBAVKQ010000007.1:0-10137 GCA_049688395.1 Candidatus Nanopelagicales bacterium | reverse complement strand
GGCCAGCTCCACCTCCACGCCGGGTACCGGACGCCCGACGCACACGCCGTTGCCCAGTCCGGCCTCATCCAGGCCGGCGAGGTCGATGTCCGCCACGGGCAGGACCTCGGTCATGCCGTAGGGGGCGTGCGCCTCGGCGGAGGGCAGCAACCGCCGCATCGCATGCAGGGTCTCGGCGGGCACTGGGGCCCCCGTGGAGAGCAGCAGTCGTACGCGCGACAGCGCTGCGCGCCCGGTGGGATCGACGGCGTCGGCGGTCGCCACCACGTTCGCCAGGGCAGCCGGGGAGGCGAACACCATGGTCGCGTCGATGGCCGCCGCCGCGTCGCCCATGGCCCTGGCCGTCAGGGTGCGGGGCGCGGTGAGGTTCATGTCGGGCACCGCTGAGGGGATTCCCAATGCGGCCCCGAAGAGAGCGAACGGGCCGAACGCCGCGACGAGGCGGTCGGCCGCAGTGATGGAGTAGAGGGTGGCCAGCTGCTCGCGCTGGGCCTGGAGCTGACCGTGCAGGTACAGCACGCCCTTCGCGGGTCCGGTGGCCCCGGAGGTGAACGCGATCGCCGCGGGATCCTCCGCCGACGGCGCCTCCGGGGGCGCCACCCCAGCGCCGCGGGCCTCGATCTGCGCCAGGCTCCAGCGCACGCCGAGGCCGCGCCGGGCCGACGTGGGGAGCGCTCCGACGCAGATCAGCTGCGCTCCGGTGCCCATGAGCCGGGCGGCCGCTAGACCCTTGGCGGTGCCGATCACGTACGCCGGACCCGCGCTGCGCAGGGCCACCCGCATGCCCCGGATCCCGAGCCCCGCATCCACGACCACGGCGATGACCCCGGCACGCCAGATCCCGTACAGGACGGCGGTCAGGTCGGTGCCCGGGGGGACGAGCAGCGCGATCCGGTCGCCGCGTTGCACGCCGATCGCCATGAGCCCGGCCGCCACGCGGGCGACTCGCGTGTCCAGGTCGGCGAAACTGAGACTGGCGGTGACCCCGGTGGGACCCAGCTCGGTGACCGCCGGGGTCTGGCTGGTCGCCGGGTCTGCGGCCCGCTCGCTGATCCCGGCCCACAGCGGTCGGCCGGAGTCGGGCACCGGGCGCTCTTCCGGGCGGGCCGCGCGGCCAGCGGGCTGGTCGGCCAGCAGGCTCCGGGTGCGGACCCACGTGGCGAGGTCGGCGGCGAAGGTCGGCGCGTCCTCGGGGACGAAGTGGCTGGAGCCCTCGTAGCGGTGCACATCGGCATGGGGCAGCCGCGCGATCAGGTCGCGCAGGTAGAGGTCGGAGAAGACCGGGTCCCGGGGGCCCCACAGCAGCAGCACCGGGATGTCGGCAAGTGCACCCAGGCCTGCGGCGATGGCGTCCAGGGTCGCCGCGCTCACGTCGTCAGGGTCCAGGGGGATGTCGGCGACGAAGTGCTCGATCGCCTCCCGGCGACCGGCCTGGGAGTAGGGGGCGTAGAACCCGGCCCGGACCTCGGGCGGCGGGACAGGGCGGGAGAGGAACAACCCGGCCCGGATGAACGCCCGGGTCCGGGAGGTCATCGCGGGCAGCACCCCGGGCAGGCGGGTGGCGCGGATGACGGTCGGGGCACTCGCGCTGGCGGGCTGGTGGACGGCGGTGTTGGCCAGCACCACCCCGGCCAGTTGATCGATGTGCCCGAGCGCCCAGCCCAACGAGATGGGCCCGCCCCAGTCGTGGGCGACCGAGATGATCGGAGCGGTGTGCCCGGGCCCGGTCAGGCCGAGCGCGTCGGTGAGCGAATCGAGGTCATCGATGCGCTGCGCCAGCGGACGGACGGTCCCGGTGCGCTCCGAGAACCCCATGTCCAGGTGGTCGATGGCCACGACCCGCCATCCCTCGGGCGGCCGACCAACGATCCGCCGCCACAGGTAGGACCAGCTGGGGTTCCCATGCACGCACAGCAGCGTCCCGACGGGCTCGGGCGTGTTCGCGGGCAACCCGGCGTGCGAGTCGAGCACGTGCCACGTGCGGAGCACACCTGTCGAGTCCGCCGCCGTCACCTCACGCGACCAGCGGGCGTCGAGCCCACTGCATCCGGGAGGCGGCAGGCTCACCAGCGGATCTCGGCGGCCGCGGCGTTGATCCCCGAGCCCATGCCCAGCAGGATCACGCGGTCACCACGCTCGATCTTGTCCTGATGCATCGCCAGGGTGATCGGGATCGCCGCCGGCCCGATGTTGCCGCGGGTGGGGAAGGTCAGCGGCACCAGGTCGGGATCCAGACCCAACCGCTTGATCATCGCCCCGCAGTGCACCGTGGACACCTGGTGCATCACGTAGTGCTGGACGTCGGTCCAGTCGAAGTCGGCCTCCGCGTCCTTCATCGCCGCCTCGGCCACGTCGAGACCTGCCAGCAGCAACCCCTTGCTGTCGGTGACCATGCGCTCCAGGTCGCCCTGGCACAGCCCGTTGTGCTCGGTGGCCGCCCGACCCACACCGCCGACGAACCTGTGTCCCTCCGGGTGCCGATCAGCCGGGCCCATGACCATCCCCGCGGCACCGGAGCCCAACGTGAGCGTGGCGAAGTCGGAGAACAGCTCGGCGACTGTCGTGGAGTCCGACTGCAGCCGCGCCAGGGTGCGCTCCTGCACCATGCGGCTTCCCTCGCCGTCCACGATCAGCGCGTAGTCGATCTGCCCCGAGTCGATCATCATGCCGGCCAGCTGCATGCCGTTGACGAAGCCGAGGCATGCGTTCGACAGGTCGAAGTTCAGGCAGGACGAGGGCAGGCCCAACTCGTGGTGGACCGCGACTGCTGCGGACGGCTCGAGGCGCGCACGGCACACGGAGGTGTCGACCAGCAGGCCGATCTGCTCCGCTGCGATGCCCGCCTGCGTCAGCGCCTGCGCGCCGGCCTGCGCAGCGGCGTCGGTGAACGAAACCTCCTCGGGCCACCACCGGCGCTCGTCGATCCCGGCCAGCTGCTGCAGCATCCCCGCACGCACCCCGAGGCGCTCCAGGGTGGGCGCCAGCAGCTCGTCGAAGTAGTCCGAGGTGACGACCTCGGGCGCATCCACGGCAACAACCGACAGGATCGCTGCATTGTCGAACCGGTAGACGGTGTTTCCACTCACAGGTCACTCCTCGTTCAGGGAGCACAAGTTTCGCACGGCTCGCCCCGGCCAGCGCCACGCGCCGACTGACCGGGGTCCTCGCGTGACCGCGGACGGGGAGCACTCAGGGCGCTGCGGCCAAGCGTGCCCGGTCGGCCTGCGCGGGGTCACTGGGTGGTGCCCGGCTGGAGGGCCACGGGCCCGAGCCGGGCGAGTTGGGTGACGTGGCCGGGGTTGAGTTCCTCGAGGGAAGCCACGCCGAGCAGGCGCATGGTGCGTGCGATCTGCCCGGTGAGGATCGTCAGCGCCCGATCGACACCGGCCTCGCCGCCGGCCATGAGGCCGTACAGGTAGGCGCGCCCGATCATGGTGAAACGTGCACCAAGGGCAACGGAGGCGACGATGTCGGCGCCGGACATGATCCCGGTGTCGAGGTGGACCTCGAGGTCATTGCCGACCTCCCGGACCACATGGGGCAGCAGGTGGAAGGGGATCGGAGCCCGGTCGAGCTGGCGTCCGCCGTGGTTGGACAGCGTGATGGCGTCCACTCCGGCGTCGGCCAACCGGCGCGCGTCTGCCATGGTCTGCACGCCCTTGACCACCACCTTCCCCGGCCACTGGGTTCGGATCCACGCGAGGTCCTCGTAGGTGACCGTGGGGTCGAACATGGTGTCCAGCAGTTCGGCGACTGTCCCGCTCCACCGGTCGAGGCTGGCGAAGGCCAGCGGCTCGGTGGTCAGGAAGTTGATCCACCACGCGGGCCGCGGGATCACGTCCAGGACTGTGCTGGGAGTGATCGACGGCGGGATCGTCATCCCGTTGCGCTGGTCGCGCAGGCGGGCCCCGGCAACCGGCACGTCGACTGTCACCACCAGGGTGTCGAAGCCGGCCTTCGCAGCCCGGGCCACCAGCGCCATCGAGCGGTCGCGGTCCTTCCACATGTAGAGCTGGAACCAGTTGCGCCCTGCGGGGTTGGCGGCCTTCACGTCCTCGATCGAGCTGGTACCCATGGTGGACAGGGCGAACGGGATGCCGAACCGGGCCGCAGCGTGCGCGCCGGCGACCTCTCCCTCGGTGTTCATCATCCGGGTGAACCCGGTCGGGGCGATACCGACCGGCCACGCCACCGGTGCCCCGAGGACGTCCCACCCGGTGCTCACCTCGGACACGTCGCGGAGGATCGCCGGATGGAACTCGATGTCGCTGAAGGCCTGTCGGGCACGGGCCAGGGAGAGCTCGGCCTCGGCAGCACCCTCCGTGTAGTCGAAGGCGGCCCTCGGGGTGCGGCGCTTGGCGATGGCACGCAGGTCCTCGATCGTCAGCGCTGACTCGAGACGGCGCGCACGAGGGCTGGCCTTGACCTTCTTGAACTTCATCAGCGGGGCAAGGTCCCGGGCCTTGGGCACGCGACGTTCGACCATGGTCAGTCCCTCTCGAAAGCGCCGACGCGCGGCTGGTGGGCGCGGGGCGGATGGGTGCTGGCGACCGACGCGCGCGCGACTTGCCCACTCCCCCCGTTCAACGGTGCCTGGCGGCCCATCTGCACCCCCTGCGCGTCCCTTGTGGTCGCAAGGTACTCGCGCGGACGCCATCACGGGTGGTGAAGGAGGCTACTGGGCGACCTCCGGCAGCGCGAGCGGCCTCGTCGATGGCGCCCAACAACGCAGCGTGGGCCACATCCGAGCCACGAGCCTGCCTGGGCGCCGAGTCCGCACTCGTGCGACGAGTTCGGGTCCTTGGACTCTGACCATCGTGCCCCGGCAGCGGGAGGCTGGAGACGTGGGAACGCGTTCGCGATGCGCCACGGTGACCACGACCGTGATCGCAGCGCTGATGGCAGTGGCAGGTGTGGCTCTGCCCACGGCGCCCGACCGGTTCGTCGCTGCGAACACCGTCGCAGCGCACGCCCGGGATTTCGATGTCAACGGCGACGGGTACTCCGACATCGTCGTCGGTGCCCCGGGTGAGGCGATCGGCTCGATCACCGGTGCGGGTGCCGTCCAGGTGCTCCGGGGGTCCGCGAGTGGACCGACCGCAGCAGGCAACCAGTTCTGGAGCCAGAACTCGACCGGTATCGCCGGGGGTGCGGAGGTGCGCGACCAGTTCGGCGACGCGGTCGCCTCAGGGGACTTCGACTCCGACGGCTACGCGGACCTGGCGATCGGGGTGCCGGGCGAGGACATCGGCCGGATCGCGGACGCGGGGATGATCCACGTGCTCTACGGATCAGCCAGTGGGCTCACCGCGGCCCGCAGCGCCGGCTGGCATCAGGACACCGACGGGATCCCGGGCAGGTCCGAGTCGGGGGACCGGTTCGGCGATGTGCTGGCCGCCGGTGACCTGACTGGCGAGGGCTACGACGACCTCGTCGTCGGGATTCCCGGAGAGGCGATCGGCGTGCGAGCTCACGCCGGGGCGGTGACGGTCCTGCTCGGCTCGGCGAACGGCCTCACCACGACCGGAGCCCAGGCCTGGAATCAGGATTCCGCCGGGGTGGCCGACATCGCCGAGGAGCCGGCGTGGTTCGAGGAGTTCGGCGCGGCGCTGGCTCTCGGGGACGTCAACCGCGACGGCCGCGCGGACCTGGCGATCGGCGTGCCCGGTGAGGCGATCGGAACCGGGAACGGGGCAGTGCACGTCCTGCTGGGGTCATCGAGCGGACTGACGTCCACGGGCAGCCAGTTGCTCAGCGCGGCCTCGACGGCCGCCGGGGTGCCACCCGGGGACCAGGCCGGCTTCGGCGTCAGCGTGGCCATCGCGGACCTCGACGGCAACGGGCGCGGCGATCTGGTCATCGGCACCCCGATGGGGGCGCTGACCCAGGGCGGGGTGCCCATCGGCACAGTCGCGGTACTGCTGGCCAGCACCTCGAGGACGTTCGACGCTGCCCGGGTGTTCAGCCTCGACCGGCCCGACCTGCCTGGGACGGGCCAGTCGACCGACCGGTTCGGCTCGGCCCTGGCCGTCGGCGACCTCACCGGCGACCGGGTGGCCGACGTGGCCGTCGGTGCGCCGTGGCGGACCGTGGGGACGGCTCCCGACGCCGGCGCCGTGTACTTGATCACGGGGTCCGGGGGCGGACCGAGTGGTGGGGCAGTGGAACTCTCGCAGAACGCGGGCACTGTGCCCGGGAAGGCCGAGTTGGGCGACGCCTTCGGGTCATCTCTGGCCGTCGGGCACCTGAGCCCCGCGAACGCGGACTGGCTCGTGGTCGGCTCCCCGGGCGAGGGGATCGGGGCGACCACCGCGTCCGGGAGCATCGTGGCGCTGCCGGGCTCGGCCTCCGGACCGAACGTCGGTGCCGCCCTCGCCCTGAGCCAGGGAACAACAGACATGCAGGACTCCCCCGAGGACTTCGACCGGTGGGCGACACTCGACGGGAGCGGCGCCACCACCTGGCCGGCGCTGCCCGCCCCGATCCAGAACAGCGTCGTGACGATCCTGCCCACGACGGCGAAGGTGGTCGCCCTCACCTTCGACTGTGGGGCCAGCAACGCCGGCGTAGCCTCCATCCTTGGCACATTGGCCAGCCGGGGCGTCCGCGCGACATTCTTCCCGACAGCCCAGTTCGCCGCGGCCTACCCGGCCAGCGTCACCGCGATAGCAGACGCCGGCCACCGTATCGGCAACCACTCCGCGACCCACCCCGACATGACCACCCTGAGCATCGCCGCCCAGGCCGCCCAACTCCGGCGCGGAGAGGCTGCGATCCGGCCGCTGACCGGCAGGAGCACGCACCCATGGTTCCGGTTCCCGTTCGGAGCCAGCAACGCCACGGCCCTGTCCACCGTCACCGCTGAGGGCTGCACAGCCATCGGTTGGACCGTGGACTCGCTCGGATGGCAGGGCACGAGCGGAGGGCGCAGTGTCGGCTCGGTCGTCGCGCGGGTGGTGACCAGCGCCCGACCCGGCCAGATCGTCCTCATGCACGTCGGTGCGAACCCGACCGACGGCTCGACCCTGGACGCTGCCGCGCTTCCCACCGTCCTGACCCGACTCACCGATCTCGGCTACTCCTTCGTCACCGTCGATACCGCCCTGCGCTGAGACGCCCTGGTGGCAGCAATCCCGCCGGGAGCAGCGCACTGCGGATGCCACCGCAGTCGCGGCGGGCCGCAGGCCACACGGCGCACGGCGCAGTGCGCTACTCGGCGACCTCCGGCAGCGCGAGCGGGCCGGCCTTGGCCTGCGGGAAGTAGTTCTGACCGATCCCGGAGGCCTTGGTCGGGATCATCACGGAGCGGTCGTAGGTCATCACCACGTGGCCGTCCTGGTTCACCGCGCGGGTGGTCATCGAGACGATCCCGAAGTCCGGGCGCGACTTGGAGGTGCGCTTGTCGGTGCAGATGCTCTCGGCGTAGATCGTGTCCCCGACGTAGACCGGGTGGGTGAGCTTGATGTTGTTCCAGCCCAGGTTGGCCACCGCGTTCTGGCTCATGTCGATGACACTGAGACCCAGCACCAGGCCGACGGTGAACCCGGACACCACGATGATCTTGCCCTCGGTGATCGGGTTCTGCTGGGACAGGTGGGCGTTGAAGTGCATCTGGTTGGTGTTGCAGGTCAGCAGCGTGAACCACGCGTTGTCGGTCTCGGTGATGGTCCGACCGAATGGGTGCTGGTAGACATCGCCGACCTCGAACTCCTCGAAGAAGCGGCCGAGCACTGCGGGATGGGTGGTCATGGGGATCCTCCTGTCGCGACGGGTGACACCTCATTCTGGCCGCGGCAGCAGCGCGTCCCGCGACCGGGGTGGCGCGCGCTGTTGGGGCCCAGTCCCACCCATCCCCACCGGCGCGTAGTTCGAGTGCGGCATCGGGAAGTGGCAGGACTGCGGGGCATGAGTGATGCTTGTACCACGCTGCGCCGGGCACGAGGAGGCCGATCGGATGACCGATACGCTCGATCGCACGGTGCTCGACACCGCGCTGCGCATCCGCGCCGGTGTGGACTCGGTGCTGGCCGGCAAGCCGGAATCGACCCGGATGGCCCTGACCGTGCTGCTCGCCGGGGGCCACCTGCTCATCGAGGACGTGCCCGGCGTCGGCAAGACGCTGCTGGCCAAGAGCCTGGCCCGCACGCTGGACGTGAGCGTGCGCCGCCTGCAGTTCACTCCCGACCTCCTGCCCAGCGACGTGACGGGGGTCTCGGTGTTCAACCCGGAGTCCCGGGAGTTCGAGTTCCGTCCCGGAGCGGTGTTTGCCAACATCGTGCTCGCCGACGAGATCAACCGGGCCTCGCCCAAGACCCAGTCCGCGCTGCTCGAGGCGATGGAGGAGCACCAGGTCACCGTCGACGGCACGACGCACCCGCTGGCCTCGCCGTTCCTGGTGATCGCCACCCAGAACCCCGTGGACATGGAGGGCACCTACGCGCTGCCCGAGGCGCAGCGCGACCGGTTCATGGCCCGGATCTCCCTGGGCTACCCCAGTCCGGCCGACGAGCTGCGCATGCTCTCCGAGCACTCCGCGGACGACCCCCTGACGACCCTGGCCCCCGCGGCCACCCATGGCGAGCTCAGGGCCCTGATGGCAGCCGTCAGCACGGTGGCGGTCTCGGACCCGGTCCGCAAGCTCGCGGTCGCGGTGACCGGGGCCACCCGCAACCACGAGTTGCTGCGGCTCGGGGCCTCCCCCCGGGCCACGTTGCACCTGGTCCGCGCCGCCCGCGCATGGGCGGCCCTGGATGGGCGGACCTTCGTGCTGCCCGACGACGTGCTGATGCTGGCCCCGACCGTGCTGGGGCACCGCGTGCTGCTCTCGGCCCAGGCTGCGGCCACCGGCCGGCCGGGCGCCGAAGTCATCCGCGGCATCGTCGCGCGGATCCCGCGCTCGAACTGGAGCTGACATGTCCGCTGACCGGGAGCGGACCGGGACGCGCACGCGGGTCGGCCTGACCGGTCGGGGTCGGGCGTTCCTGGTTGCCGGAGCGGCCTCGGTGCTGGGCGGGATCATCGCCGGCTGGACGCCAGCGGTGCAGTTCGGTGCCCTGGTCGCGCTGCTCCCGGTGGCCGCTGGGCTGCTGACCCGCAACCCGGCCTCGGACCTGGTCCTGGAGCGACAGCTCAGTGCTCGGGAGCTGCCCACTGACGAGGTCCTGGTGGTCAGCGTGGGAGTGCACGGGCGCCTGGCCCGCGGGCGGACCCTGCTGCTCGAGGATGTGGCCCCTGCCGCGCTCGGTGGACCGCACCGGTTCGCCCTGGACGGGGCGGGCGGCCGCGGGACGAAGCAGGCGTACTACCAGGTGCGCGTCGGGGCGCGCGGGATGCATCTGCTGGGCCCCATGCGCATCCACGTCGTCGACCCGTTCGGGATGGTCCACCGCGTGATCAGCACCGGGCCCCGTGACGAGGTGATCGTGCATCCGACCGTGGTGGAGCTGGACCCGGTCCTGCTCGGCGGGGTCTCGGTGGGCAGCGGCAGCGCGCACATCGGGGCACGTGGCGCGACCACCGACGATGTGATCCCGCGGGAGTACCGGCCCGGCGACGAAGTACGGCGCATCGATTGGAAGGCCTCGGCGCGGACCGGCGGGCTCATGGTGCGCAGCGAGGAGAATCCATGGCGCGCCAGCGTGACCCTCGTGCTGGACCTGCGCATCGGGGAGCACCGGGGGGTCGAGCCGCGTTCGTCGGTCGACGCCGCCCTGAGCATGGCAGCCAGCATCGGGTGGCTCGCACTGGGTGCGGGGTGGGACCTGAACGTGCGCACGACCGACGACACCGTGGTCTTCGCCGGGTCCGCCCTGGCGGGCGTCCCCGAGGAACGCCGCGAGCTGCTCCTGGCTCTGGCCCGGGTGCCGCTGAGCCGCTCGGCGGCACCCAGCCCGACGCTGTCCTACTCGACGCACACCACGGGCGCGGGTCCGTTGGTCCTCATCGCCGGTCACCTGGAGGCGCGCACTGCGCACACGCTGGCCTCGATCCGGGGGCACGGCCCGATCGCGCTGCTGGTCGCCGTGGCCGCTGAGGACTGGACCGGCGAGGACTGGGCCGGCGAGGACTGGGCCGGCGAGGACACGCCTGCCGCGGGCCTGGCCGCCGAGGTGCGCGCCGAGTTCGGCCAGGCGGGCT
>JBAVKQ010000006.1:0-15309 GCA_049688395.1 Candidatus Nanopelagicales bacterium | reverse complement strand
CGCTACCAGCGCGCGTGGGCCGGCGCGGTGCGCGCGGCCTGGACGGTCCCCGACGCCGACCTGCCCCCGGTGGCAGTCCGGGGTGACGGCCCACCACCCCCGCGCACCTGGGCGCAGCGCGATCCTGCTGCTGCAGCACGCCTGGACCGAGCCCGAACAGCGTTGGCTGCCCGCGCCGAGGAGCTCGAGCTGCCCGTGGAGAACCTCCTCACGCCCGACCTGGTCCGTCGCCTCATGTGGGCGCCCCCCGCGCCCACGACGGACGTCGCCGAGACGCTGGCAGCGGCTGGGGCCCGACCCTGGCAGGTGCACCTGAGCGCCGAACTCCTCGAGCAGGCGATCACCGGCGCTGCGTGATCGGGCCCGGGGTGAGGGTCGGCACGTGCGCCCCACCCTCCGGCGCACGCGTGCAGCCGGACGGTGGTGCGCCGAGCGGCCCGTCAGCTCGGGTCGTCGAGCAGGCCCAGCGCCGCCTGAACGCACCCGTGAGCGGTCAGCCCCAGGCGTTCGAGGATCGCGGGCCGGCTGGCATGGTCGAGGAACTCCTGCGGGACGCCCAGGCGAACCTGGCGCACGGTGGCCCCTCGATCGGCCAGCGCACCGGCGAGGCTGGCGCCGATGCCGCCCATGAGCCCGTTGTCCTCGATGGTGACCACCCGACCGGTCCCAGCGGCCAGGTCGACCACGGCCTCGGGCAGCGGTGTGACCCACAGCGGTGCTGCGGCCACTGTCGGGATTCCGTCCGCAGCGAGCTTGGCCGCGGCCTCGCGCGCAGCTCCGGCCAGAGCGCCGATGCCCACGATGAGCACCTGCGGGTCCTCGTCGGCGTGCAGCAGGTCCACGCCGTGGAACTCGCCGACCGCCGGCAGCGGCTCCACCATCCGCCCCTTCGGGAAGCGCACCACGGTGGGTCCGTCGGCCACGGCCACCGCCTCCCGCAGCGCGCGGCGCAGGGTGGCCTCGTCGCGGGGAGCGGCGACCCGGACCCCGGGCACCAGGCCCAGCAGGGACATGTCCCACATCCCGTTGTGGGAGGCGCCGTCGTCGCCGGTGACCCCGGCCCGATCCAGGACGAAGGTGACCCCGGCGCGGTGCAGCGCCACGTCCATCAGCACCTGGTCGAAGGCCCGGTTGAGGAAAGTCGCATACACCGCGACCACGGGATGCAGCCCGGCGAAGGCCATCCCCGCGGCCGAGGCCACCGCGTGCTGCTCGGCGATCCCCACGTCGTAGGTGCGCTGGGGGAACTGCGCGGCGAACCGGTCCAGGCCGGTCGGGCACAGCATCGCTGCCGTGATCGCCACGATGTCGCGGCGCTCCTGGCCGATGGCCACCAGCTCATCGGCGAAGGCGGCCGTCCAGGTCGGCCCACCGGGGCTGACCGGGATGCCGGTCTCGGGATCCATCACACCCACGGCGTGGAACTGGTCGGCCACATGGTTCTCCGCCGGCGCGTACCCGCGGCCCTTCTGGGTGATCGCGTGCACGATGACCGGACCCGGGTAGCCGCGGGCGGCGCGCAGCACGGTCTCGACCGCCTCGCGATCATGGCCGTCCACCGGGCCGAGGTACTTCAGCCCCAGGTCCTCGAACATCCCCTGGGGGGCGACCATGTCCTTGACGCCCTTCTTGACCCCGTGCAGGGCTTCGAACAGCGGGGGACCGAGCACCGGGGTGCGGCCCAGCATGTCCCGGCCCCAGTCCATGAACCGCTCGTACCCGCTGGTCGCGCGCAGCGTGTCCAGGTGCCGGGCCAGCCCCCCGATCGTCGGGGCGTAGGAGCGCTCGTTGTCGTTGACCACGATGATGACCTGCCGCGGGGAGTCGGCGATGTTGTTCAGCGCCTCCCAGGCCATCCCGCCGGTCAGCGACCCATCGCCGACCACCGCCACCACGTGCCGCCGTGCGAGCGTGCCCGCCTGCTCGAAGGCCTTGGCCACCCCGTCGGCGTAGCTCAGGGCCGTGGAGGCGTGCGAGTTCTCGATGACGTCATGTGGGCTCTCGGCCCGGGACGGGTAGCCCGACAACCCGCCCTCCTGGCGCAGGTGGTCGAATGCCGCTCGGCGCCCGGTCACGATCTTGTGCACGTAGGACTGGTGCCCGGTGTCCCACAGGAGCACGTCGTTCGGTGAGTCGAACACCCGGTGCAGGGCCAGGGTCAGCTCCACCACACCGAGGTTCGGGCCCAGGTGCCCGCCTGTGCGGCTGACCTTCTCCACCAGGAAGGTGCGGATCTCCGCGGCCAGGGAGTCGAGCTGATCGGCGTCCAGGGCGCGCAGGTCCGCGGGTGTGTCGATGCCATCCAGCACGCCCACGTGTCCTCCTCGTTCCAGGTCCGTGCCCACAGTGTAGGAGCGATCGAAGCCGGGCACACAGGGGCGCGACCTCGCACGGCCCTACGCTGGGCCGGTGACCACTCCCCCCGGCTGGCCCCGCGCGGTGCCCGACCCAGCCGCACCGGAGTTCGCCGAACGCGCCGTGGCCTGGCTGCTGGACCTGTGCCCGCCGGACTACCGCAGCCATGAGGTGCTGCGCCGGCATCCGGTGATCCTGGCCCGGTTGGCCCATCGGCATGCCGAAGCCTCCCTCTCGGCCGCCCGCGACGGCTACGCCGGGGCCCGCCGGGACCTGGCCGGTCGGGTGCCCCCCGAAGCGGTCGACGAGGCGTTGGCCGCGCTGAGCCGCAGCGGGGCGCTGCTCGCCGCACAGCTGCGCGAGGTGAACCTGGTCGAGGAGGCCTTGGCCGGTCGACGCTGGCGCCCCCGGCTGTAGCTCCGCGTCAGCGCCGCGGGCCGGGCGAAAGGCGCACCGCCGGGCTACACCAGCGAGCGCAGCACGTACTGCAGAATGCCGCCGTTGCGGTAGTAGTCGGCCTCGCCGGGGGTGTCGATGCGCAGGCGCGCGTCGAAGGACACCACCGAGCCATCGGTCCGGGTGGCGCGCACCGCCACCGTGCGCGGGCTCGCCCCCTCGTTGAGCGCAGTGACCCCGCTGATGTCCAGCGTCTCGGAGCCCTCCAGGCCCAGGGACGCAGCACTCTGCCCCTCGGGGAACTGCAGCGGCAGGACGCCCATCCCGATCAGGTTCGAGCGATGGATGCGCTCGTAGGAGGTCGCGATGACCGCCTTGACGCCCAGCAGAGAGGTGCCCTTGGCCGCCCAGTCCCGGGAGGACCCCGAGCCGTACTCGGAGCCGGCCAGGATCACCAGCGGGATGCCGGCCCCGGCGTAGGACTGCGCGGCGTCGTAGATCGAGGTCTGCGGGGCGCCCTCGCGGGTGAAGTCCCGGGTGAAGCCACCCTCGACCCCGTCGAGCAGCTGGTTGCGCAGGCGGATGTTGGCGAACGTGCCGCGGATCATCACCTCGTGGTTGCCGCGCCGGGAGCCGTAGGAGTTGAAGTCCTTGCGGGCCACGCCGTTCTCGGCCAGGTAGCGACCTGCCGGGCTGTCGGCCTTGATCGAGCCGGCTGGGCTGATGTGGTCGGTGGTGACCGAGTCGCCGAGCTTGGCCAGCACCCGAGCCCCGACCACGTCGGTGACCGGGTCGGGGTGGGCGCCCATGCCCTCGAAGTACGGTGGCTTGCGCACGTAGGTCGAGTCCGAGGCCCAGGCGAACGTGTCCCCGGTCGGCGTGGGCAGCGACTGCCAGGCCTCGTCGCCGGCGAACACGTCGGCGTAGCGGGAGGTGAACATCTCCGGGTCGATGCAGGAGTCCACGGTGGCCTGGATCTCGGTCGGGGTCGGCCAGATGTCGCGCAGGTACACCGGCACGCCGTCGGGGTCGGTGCCCAGCGGCTGCGTGGTCAGGTCGAGGTCCATCGTGCCGGCCAACGCGTAGGCGACCACCAGCGGCGGGGAGGCCAGGTAGTTCATCTTCACGTCCGGGTTGATCCGGCCCTCGAAGTTCCGGTTGCCCGACAGAACGGACACGACGGCCAGGTCGGATTCGTTGACCGCGGCGCTGACCGCCTCGGGCAGCGGACCGGAGTTGCCGATGCAGGTGGTGCAGCCGTAGCCGACGAGGTCGAACCCGAGCTTCTCCAGGTAGGGGGTCAGGCCGGCCTTGTCGTAGTAGTCGGTGACCACCTTGGAGCCCGGGGCCAGGGTGGTCTTGACCCACGGCTTACGGTTCAGGCCACGCTCGACCGCCTTCTTGGCCAGCAGCGCCGCGCCGATCATCACCGAGGGGTTGGAGGTGTTCGTGCACGAGGTGATCGCCGCGATGACCACCGACCCGTGGTCGATCTCGGTGACGGTGCCGTCGGCCAGCGTCACCGAGGTGGGTGCGCTCGCCCGCGCCGCCACCGGCTCGGAAGGGGCCCCGGCCGGCATCCCCGCCGCGTCGGCGTGGGTCGGCGAGGGCGCGTCGGAGGCCGGGAAGCTCTCGAGCACGGACTCGTCGACCGGGGAGGTCGGGGCGGAATCCTCGTGGCGCACGTAGTCGCGCAGCGCGGTGTGGAACGAGGCGCGCGCGTCTGTGAGCGCCACCCGGTCCTGCGGGCGTTTGGGCCCGGCCAGCGACGGGACGATCGTGGACAGGTCCAGCTCGATGACGCTGGTGTAAATGGCCTCCACGGCCGGGTCGTGCCACAGGCCCTGCTCACGGGCGTAGGCCTCGACGAGTGCGACCTGCTCGTCGCTGCGCCCGGTCAGGCGCAGGTAGCGCAGGGTCTCGTCGTCGATCGGGAAGATCGCCGCCGTCGATCCGTACTCGGGGCTCATGTTGCCGATGGTGGCCCGGTTGGCCAGCGGCACGCCCGGGACTGCCGCGCCGAAGAACTCCACGAACTTGCCGACCACGCCGTGCTTGCGCAGGATCTCGGTGATCGTCAGGACCATGTCCGTCGCGGTGGCGCCCTCGGGCAGCTCGCCGGTCAGCTTGAAGCCCACGACCTGCGGGATGAGCATGCTCACCGGCTGGCCGAGCATCGCGGCCTCGGCCTCGATGCCGCCCACGCCCCAGCCCAGCACGCCCAGGCCGTTGACCATGGTGGTGTGCGAGTCGGTGCCCACGCAGGTGTCGGGGTAGGCCTGACCGTTGCGGACCATGACCACGCGTGCCAGGGCCTCGATGTTGACCTGGTGCACGATGCCGGTGCTGGGCGGGACGACCTTGAACTCGTCGAACGCGCTCTGGCCCCAGCGCAGGAACTGGTAGCGCTCGTAGTTGCGCTCGTACTCCAGCGCCACGTTGCGCTCGGCTGCGTCCGGTCGGGCGAAGTAGTCCGCGATCACCGAGTGGTCGATGACCAGCTCGGCCGGGGCCAGCGGATTGATCTTCGCGGGGTCACCGCCCAGGTCCTTCATGGCCTCGCGCATGGTGGCCAGGTCCACGACGCAGGGCACCCCGGTGAAGTCCTGCATGATCACCCGCGCGGGGGTGAACTGGATCTCCTCGGTGGGCTCAGCGGCCGGGTCCCAGTCGCCCAGGGTGCGGATCTGCTCGGCCGTGACGTTCTTGCCGTCCTCGGTGCGCAGCAGGTTCTCCAGCAGCACCTTGTGCGTGAACGGCAGCGTCGCCGCGCCGGGCACTGCCGAGATCCGGAAGATCTCGTGGGTGGTGCCGCCGACCTCGAAGGTCCCGCGTGCACCGAAGCTGTCCTTGCTGGCCGCCATGGCAGATCCTCTCCTCGACCGGGCAGAAGGCTATCGCGAGAGTGCCTGCCCGGGGCGTACTCGCGCTCTGAATTTATCTTGATGTCAAGATATCAGGCGGGAATGAGATGTGCCACACACTCGACATGGTGGGTGGTGGGGAACAGGTCCAGGGCCACCAACTCGGCCACGACCATCCCCGCGGCGCGGAACGTCGCCAGGTCGCGAGCCAGGGCCACCGGGTCGCATGCGACGTAGGCCACGGCCCGGGGCCGGGCGGCCGCGATGGCGGCCACGACCTCGGCGCCCGCCCCGGTGCGGGGTGGGTCCAGCACCACGAGGTCCGCGCCGGCCAGCGCCTCGGGTCGCGCGACCCAGCGCGCCACCCCTGCTCGCACCACGGTCACGGGCAGGTCTTCGGCGTTCAACTCGGCCAGCGCGCAGGCCCGCCGGTCCCCCTCGACCACCGTGACCCGCAGGCCGTCCACGGCGGCGGCCAGACTCACCCCGAACAGCCCGACCCCGCCGTACAGGTCCACCAGGTGCTCCCCCGCCCGGGCCGCGATCATCCGCCCGACGTGGCCGACCAGTGCATCGGCCGCGCCCGGGTGCACCTGCCAGAAGCCGTCGGCGGCCACAGCCCAGGAACGGCCTGCTGCGCGCTCGGTGATCGGCGATTCCGGTGCCGCCGTCGCATCGAACGCCTGCGGAGCACCGGTCGCGGGAGCCACGAAACCCACCCGCGGCATCGACCAGGTCCGGGTGAACAGGTCGAGCTCCGACAGGCGCGGGTGCAGCTGTGGGCACCGGTCGGTGGCGACCACCCGATGGGATCGGTGGGCCAGGAAGCCGGCTCGTCCGTGCGTGTCGACCGACAGGGTGCCGCGGGTGCGCCAGCCCAACCCGTCGGACGGAGCACCGCCCGGCTCCGGGTCGGCGCCCTCGCCCGCAGGATCGAGCGGCACCGCCGCCACCACCACGGCCGGGTCCAGGGTGATGCCGGCAAACCTGTCGAGGGCCTCGGCCACGACGGCGGCCTTCAACTCCCGGCTGGCCGCGGGGGTGGCGTGCTGCCAGTCGCAGCCGCCGCAGTCGCCCGCCACCGGGCAGGGTTCGCTGCGACGATCGGCGCTGGCTGCCAGGACCTCGACGACGTCCGCGCGCAGGAACCGGCCCTTGCGCCCGACCCCGGTGATCCGCACTCGCACCTGCTCGCCGGGCAGCCCATGGCGCACGAACAGCACCCGACCGGCGTGCCGGGCCACGCAGTGCCCGCCGTGGGCGACCGGCCCCACGGTGACGACGAGCTCGGCGCCGACCGCCGGCTCGGCGCTCACCTCGCCGATGGCCCGGCCCCCATCTCACCGGCCACGTAGGCCTCGGCCGTCTCGGCGTCGGGCTCGGCGCGCCGCAGCGCCCCGGGGGCGGGCGCCTCGGGCTCGTCGAGGATCCGCTCGCTGGACAGCAGCTGCCACGGCACGCTGACCACCATCACCCCCGGCGAGAACAGCAGTCGGCTCTTGAGGCGCAGCGCGCTCTGGTTGTGCAGCAGCTGCTCCCACCAGTGCCCGACGACGTACTCGGGCACGTAGACGCAGACCAGGTCGCGCGGGGAGCTGCGGCCCAGGCCGCGCACGTACTCCACGACCGGTCGGGTGATCTCCCGATACGGCGAGTCCAGCACCTTCAGCGGCACCGGGATCCCCCGGCGCTCCCACTCGGCGATCAGCCCCGACGTGCCGTCGGAATCCACGTCGACGGTCAGCGCCTCCAGGACGGTGGGCCGGGTGGCCCGGGCATAGGCCAGGGCGCGCAGCGTGGGCTTGTGGATCTTCGAGACGAGCACGAGCGCGTGCACCCGGCTGGGCAGCGTGACCTGCTCGTCGTCCCCGGCGATGAGCTCCACCGAGATCCGGTCGTAGTGCCGATGGATGGCCATCATGATCAGGTAGAGCACGGGCATGGCTACGCAGACGATCCACGCCCCACGGGTGAACTTGGTGACCAGCACGGTGATCAGCACGCTGCCGGTCATCAGGAAGCCCACGAGGTTGACCGCCCGGCTGCGCATCATGCGGGCCCGCTCGGCCCGGTCGGTCTCGCTGGCCAGGTGCCGGTTCCAGTGCTTGATCATGCTCAGCTGGCTCAGGGTGAAGGAGACGAACACCCCGATGATGTAGAGCTGGATCAGGGCGGTGACGTTGGCCTGGTAGATGTAGATCAGGACCATGGCCAGCCCGGCCAGCGTGATGATCCCGTTGCTGAAGGCGAGTCGGTCGCCGCGGGTGTGCAGCTGGCGGGGCAGGTAGCCGTCGCGGGCCAGGATCGAGCCGAGCACGGGGAATCCGTTGAAGGCCGTGTTCGCGGCCAGCACCAGGATCAGGGCGGTGGTCACCGACACCACCACGAACATGACCGGGAAGTTCGAGAACACGGCCTGGGCGACCTGGGCGATGACGGTCTTCTGCTGGGCGCCGGCGGGCATCCCGATGAGCTCCGCGGAGGTCTCTGCGACCTTGACCTGGGTCTTGATGGCCAACCAGGTGATGCCGCCGAACATGGTCATGGCGATCGCCCCGAGCAGGGCCAGCGTGGTAGCGGCGTTCTTGCTCTTGGGCTTCTGGAATGCCGGGACCCCGTTGCTGATCGCCTCCACGCCGGTCAGGGCGGTGGTGCCCGAGGAGAACGCCCGGGCCAGCAGGAAGATCAGCGCCGCACCGGAGAAGTTGGCCACGGGCTCGATCTGCCAGCCCGCGGACTCGGCGAGCATCTCGTCGCCGCGGAACAGGCGCACCGCCGCCCACAGCAGCATGGCGAAGATCGCCAGGATGAACGCGTAGGTCGGGATCGCGAACGCCGTGCCGGACTCGCGAACCCCGCGCAGGTTCATCAGCGCCAGCAGCGTCACCGCGCCGAGGGCCACCGGCACCGTGTGCGCGCTGATGAAGGGCAGGGCCGAGGACGCGTTGGCCACCGCCGAGGAGATGGACACAGCCACCGTGAGCACGTAGTCGACCATCAGGGCGCTGGCCACGAACACGCCCCACCTGGGCCCGAGGTTGGTCGAGACCACCTCGTAGTCCCCGCCCCCGGAGGGGTAGGCGTGCACGTTCTGCCGGTAGGAGGCGACCACCACGATGAACACCGCGATGACCGCCAGGCCGATCCAGGGTGCGTACTGGTAGAGCACGTAGCCGCCCAGGGACAGCACGAGCAGGATCTCCTGGGTCGCGTACCCGTTCGAGGACAGCGCGTCGGAGGCGAACACCGGCAGCGCGATCCGCTTGGGCAGCAGCGTCTCCCCGAGCTGGTTGGTATGCAGCGCCCGTCCGAACAGCACTCGCTTGGCGGCATCGGAGATGGTTCCCACGTTGGCGAATGCTACGCACTGCCGGACACGGACAGGTGGCCCGTGTAGCGTTTCCTCCCGTGCACATCGTGATCCTCGGCTGCGGCCGGGTGGGTTCGGCGCTGGCCCAGACCATGGACCGCGAAGGTCACTCCGTGGCCGTCGTGGACATGGATGCCGAGTCGTTCCGGAAGCTGCCGCCCGATTTCGGGGGCAACACGGTCGTCGGGATCGGTTTCGACCGCGATACCCTGATTGACGCCGGGATCGCCCACGCGCAGGCCTTCGCCGCGTGCAGCAGCGGCGACAACACCAACATCATCTCCGCGCGGGTGGCTCGCGAGACCTTCGGTGTGGAGAACGTGGTGGCCCGCATCTACGATCCGCGCCGGGCGGAGGTCTACCAGCGCCTGGGCATCCCGACGGTGGCCAGCGTGGCCTGGGCCACGGACCAGATGCTGCGCCGGCTGATGCCGCGCGGCGCGCAGGAGGAGTGGACCGACGCGAGCGGCACCTTGGCGCTGGCCGAGATGCCGGTGCACCCCGATTGGCTGGGTCGCCTCGTGCGGCAGCTGCAGGACAGCACCGGTGCCCGGATCGCGTTCCTGACCCGGTTCGGACAGGCCCTGCTGCCCACCCGGGACACAGTGCTCCAGGACGGCGACATAGTCCACGTCCTGCTCATGCGCTCCGATGAGGAGCACATCGCCGAGGTCTTCATGGCCACCCCGGAGTCGCAGTCATGAGGGTCGCAATCGCGGGGGCCGGCAAGGTCGGGCGCGCCATCGCCCGGGAGCTCCTGCACAGCGGTCACGAGATCCTGCTCATCGACAAGGAGGCGGCGATCGCCAAGGTCGGGGTGGTCCAGGGGGCACACGTGCTGTGCGCCGATGCCTGCGAGGTCTCGGCCCTGGAGGAGGCCCAGCTGCAGACCTGCCAGGTGGTGGTCGCGGCCACCGGTGACGACAAGGTCAACCTGGTCGTGAGCCTGCTGGCCAAGACCGAGTTCGGCGTGCCCCGCGTGGTCGCCCGGGTCAACCACCCCAAGAACGAGTGGCTCTTCGACGAGGCCTGGGGCGTGGACGTGGCGGTCTCCACCCCGAAGATGCTCTCCGCGCTGGTCGAGGAGGCAGTCACGGTCGGGGACCTGGTGCGCCTGTTCACCTTCCGCCAGAGCAACGCCAACCTCGTGGAGCTCACGCTGCGCGCGGACTCCCCCGTGGTGGGCTCGCGCGTCGGCGATGTCTCCTGGCCCCCGGACACCTCGCTGGTGGCGATCCTGCGCGGCGGGCAGGTGATCGCGCCCAGCCCGGACGACCCCATGGAGAGTGGCGACGAGTTGCTGTTCGTCTCCGCCCCCGACCAGGAGGAAGCGATCCAGAGCCTGCTCTCGCGCTGAGCTCGGACGCGGGGACTCAGGCCGGATCAGCCTCGATGACCGGCGCGACGACCAGGCCGGCACCGTCCCCCTGGGCTTCGGCACGCGCCTTCTGGGCGGCGAGCACCGGCCCGATGATCCGGTAGCTCAGGAACGCGGTGAGCAGGAACAGCGGCCAGCCCAGGGCCAGCTTGGCCACCCCGAGCATGCCCACTGCGCCGGCGAAGTACATGGGCAGCTGGATCACCAGGCGCAGGGCGAACATCACGACCCAGACCCACGAGGCGGTGGCGTACGCGCGGTACAGCTGCGGGTTCGCGCGCCATGCGGACAACGACTCGCCGCGCAGGCTCTCCACCACCACTCCCATCGCGGGCCAGCGGGCGAGGATGGACGCGGTGTAGGCCGCGAGGTAGGCCACGTTGGTCAGCAGCCCGATCAGGAAGTAGTCCTCGGCCCGTCCGGTCCGGGTGGCCACCACTGCCGAGATCGCCACCCCCAGGAAGCCGGCCAACACCTGCTGGAGGGGTTCGCGACGCATGATCCGCAGCAGTGCGATGAGCCCGCCGGAGGCCAGGGCGGCGACCAGCGCCGGCTGGAGGTCCTGACCGGTGATCAGGTAGGCCAGCACGAACACCGTGGCCGGGACACCGGAGTCGATCATCCCCCGCCAGCCACCGATGGCCTTGTCGAGCATCGCCCGGTCCAGGCCCAGTGCCTCGGCACTGGCCAGCTGCTCGGCGCCCGGTCCGGCACCCGGATCGGCGGGGCTCGCCGTGGGCTCCGGGCCCATCACGCGCTCATCGTGGGCCGCAGCTCGTAGCGCGGGTTGAAGATGGTGGGATCGGTCTCGTTGCACGTGATGCGGCCGCTGACCACGATCTGTCGACCCGGGGTGATCCCCGGGATCCGGCGCCGACCCAGCCAGACCACGCGCACCCGGCCGGAGCCGTCGTAGAGCTCAGCCTCCACGGCGGGCACGTTCTCCCGGGGCCGCAGGGTCACCGAGCGCAGCACCCCGGACACCGTGACCGCCTGACCCTGGGTGCACGACGCGATCGGGGTGGCCCCCACCGCGTCGACCGTTCCGCGCAGGTCCTCGGCGTGCTGCTCGGACTTGCTCTTGGCCAGGCTTGCGCTGATCCTGCGCATCACGTTCGGCCGAGTGCTGGACATGGCCTACAGGGTACTGCCGCAACCCGGTGCCAGCCATCCACTGAGCGAGACCGGGATCGCAGGGCCCAGGGTCAGCGGGTCTCGGTGATCTCCGGGCCGCGCTCGAAGGGGTCGAGGTCGGCGTAGCGACGGTCCGCGCCGGAGTCCGGTCCATCCTCGTCGCCGGTGGCGGTGGCATCGTCGTCCTCGACCGCCTCGGCCTCGGCGGGCTGCTCGGGCAGCCGCAGCGGCAACGGGTCCTGGGGAGCCATGGCCTGCGTGCCGCGGACCACGATCGTCTGGCGGACCAGGGTGTGCAGCACATCCTCGGGATCGGGCTCGGCCGCCGCCTTGCCGAGGAATACCGCGCGCAGGAACCAGCGCGGGCCGTCGATGCCGACGAATCGCACCGGCTGCATCACCTGCTTGCCCTCCGGGGACCGGGCCGGCAGCACCGCGCGGATCTCCGGGCCGAACGCGCCGCTGGCTTCGAGCACCTGAGCCTTCTCGGTGCCCATGATCTCGGTGAGCATGCCTGCGCGGATCTCGTCCCAGAGACCCTCGGAGCGAGGTGCGGCGAACACCTGCAGCTGCACGGCCGCGTCGTCGAGCACGCCGGTGATCGCCCGCACCTGCTGCGTGCTCGGATCGGCCTCGACCTGAATGCTGACCCCCGCGAGTCCGGGGATCAGCAGCGCCCCGAGGTCCAGCCGGACCACGTCGTGCTCGGCACGGTCGCTCTCACTGTCGTCGTACGGCCCGCGCGAGCGGTCATAGCGGGGCAGGGCCTCCTCGGCGGCCACGGGTTCGCCGCCCTCGTCGGGGTCGGCGGACGACTCCGCCTGCGCATCGGCTTCGGCCGGGTCCTCGACCAGCTCGGCGGGGGACGCGTCCGCGGACGGCGGCCCACCAGTGGTGGAACGGCGGCGGAACAGGGCCATCAGGAGCCTCCCAGCAAGATGTCAGCGGCCTACAGGCTACCCCGCGCCATGCCCACCGGTGGACCCGAAGCCGGCGCCCCCCCGGGCCGAGCCGGGCAGCGTCTCGACCTCGTGGAAGCGGGCCCGGACCACCTCCTGGATCACCAGTTGGGCGATCCGGTCGCCGCGGCGGAACACCACCGGGGTGACCGGATCCAGGTTGATGACACTGACCTGGATCTCGCCCCGATAGCCGGCGTCGACCGTGCCCGGGGCGTTGACCAGGGCGACGCCGTAGCGGACGGCCAGCCCGCTGCGCGGATGGACGAAGGCCGCGTACCCATCGGGCAGGGCGATGGCGATCCCGGTGGGCAGCAGTGCCCGCTCCCCCGGCGCCAAGGTCACCTCCACAGTGCTCACCAGGTCCGCCCCGGCGTCCCCGGGATGGGCGTAGGCGGGGATCGGCACCCCGGGATCCAGCCGGGTGATCAGCACGTCGGTCACGGGTTCATCTCCGCGGGCGGGCCGGCGTCGCCCCCGGCGATTGCCGCCGAGACCTCAGCGGCCCGGCCGTGGGCGCGGAAGTGCCCGATCTCCACCTGGATGAACAGCGCCGAGGCGGTCACCGCGATCGGGCCGTCGGCTCCCAGGCGCCCGACCGCGGCGGTGTACACCTTGCGCCCGTCCACGCCGGTGATCCGGGCCGTCAGCACCAGCACGGAGCCGACGGGGACGGGGCGGACGAAGTTGGTCTCGAGCCGAGCGGTCACCGCGGGGACCATCAGCAGCCAGTTCATCGCACCGAGCACCTCGTCGACCGCCGCGGTGAGCAGGCCCCCGTGCGCCAGGCCGGGAGCGCCCTGGTGGGTGGGCCCGACCTCGAACGAGGCCGACAGGGTCAGCCCCTCGCCGGCCAGCACGCGCATGTGCAGGCCACCCGGGTGGTCCACGCCGCAGCCGAAGCACTGGCGGTAGTGCGAACCGATCTCAGTGCCCGGCGCGGCAGCATGGGGGTGGCGTTCGGGCAGGATCGCCTCGGGTCCGGGAGTCGTCGCGGGGCCGATCGGCGCTGGCCGATCCGGGTGCATGGATGGGGATTGGCTCATGTGGCGACAGTAGCGATCGGGGTCCCGACCGATGGGTTCGGGCCGTGCGGTGGACCTTCGTGCACGCAGTCGTTCTGGGGATGGCAGGGTGGTCGCGTGACCGAGCCGCGATCAGCCCACCAGGCAGCCCACTACTCCGAGCGGCTCTGGCCGGGCGCGGGCGCCTGGATCATCTCGCTGAGTGCTGTGGGTGCGTTGGCGATCGCCTATGGGGCATCGTTGGGGCCGGTGGCGGGGTGGCTCGTCGTGGCGATCGGCGGCGGGCTGGCAGTGGTCCTGATGGCGCGGGCCGCGGTGCGCCTGGAGGTCGACGACCAGGGCCTGCGTGCCGGCCGGGCGCACCTCGATTGGGATGCGATGGGCCGGGTGCTGGCCGTTGACGGCGATCAGGCGCGGTTGGCCCGCGGCCCGCAGGGAGATCCGAGCGCGTTCCTGCTGCTTCGTCCCGGTGTCGGCCCCGGCGCGGTGGTGGTGGAGATCACCGACCACCAGGACCCGCACCGAACCTGGCTGCTGGCCTCGCGGCACCCGGATCGACTGGCGCGCGCGATCCACGCCACCCGTGGCAGTCTGTCGCCATGAGTTCCGCATCCACACACGACACGCGAAGCCTGGCCGCCAACGCAGCCCCCGCGATCAGCCTCGGGGTGGCGTGGGCTGCGCGCAAGGGCATGTCCAAGGCCTACGAGGCCCGGACCGGCAACCCAGCCCCGATCATTGCGCGTCGTGACGCATCGATCATGAGACGCATCCTCTGGGCAAGTGCCATGGCGGCCACGGTGGCCCTCGTCGAGATCCTCATCTGGCACCTGCTGGACCCCGACGACTGACCGGGACCCGGCCCTACCCGGTGTGCGCGGGCCCGGTGTGCGCGGGCCCGGTGTGCGCGGGCCCGCTCAGGCCGCGCACTCCCGGCAGATGGGCATCCCGTCGCGCTCCCCGGCCAACTGGCTGCGGTGATGCACCAGGAAGCACTTCCCACAGGTGAACTCGTCGGCCTGGCGGGGCAGGACGCGCACGCTCAGGCTCTCGTCGGAGAGGTCCGCACCGGGCAGCTCGAGGTTCTCGGCCAGCTCGGTCTCGTCGACATCGACGGTCGAGGCCGCCTTGTCGACCCGGCGGGCCTTCAGCTCCTCGATGCTGTCCTCAGCGAGACTGTCGTCCTCAGTCTTGCGCGGGGCGTCGTAGTCGGTGGCCATTGCGGTTTCTCCCCCCAGGGGTTGGGATCAGCGTCGGGTCGGGGTCGCGTCGGGTTGGGATCGCGTCGGAACGGTACAACATCGCAGAGCCGGGCTGTATGCCCGCGTTGCCCGCGAAGTGTGCACCATGATGAGTCCCGGAGCAGCCCGACACGGCCCACGGGCCGAACAAGGAGGAACTGATGGCCCTGTACGCGATCGGTAATCGCACCCCGACCATCGATCCGACGGCTTTCGTGCACCCGGACGCGGTGCTCATCGGAGACGTCACTGTGGGGGCGGAGTCCTCGGTCTGGCCCACGGCCGTGCTGCGCGGGGACTCCGGACGCGTGATCGTGGGCGCCCGCACGTCCGTCCAGGACGGCAGCGTCATCCACTGCACCTCCGAGCGCGACACCGTGATCGGCGATCGCTGTGTCATTGGTCACAGGGTCCACCTCGAGGCGTGCACCGTCGAGGACGACAGCCTCGTCGGCTCCGGCGCGGTCGTGCTGCATCGGGCCATCGTGCGCTCCGGTGGGTTCGTGGCTGCGGGGGCCCTGGTCGCACCAGGCACCGAGGTGCCCAGCGGGGCGCTGGCCCGCGGCGTGCCGGCCACGATCGTGGCC
>JBAVKQ010000005.1:0-27242 GCA_049688395.1 Candidatus Nanopelagicales bacterium | reverse complement strand
ACGCCTCGGGCAGGGCCCCCCACACGCGCGGGTCGATCACCCCCGGCGGGTCACCCGTCGTGGTCGTCATCGGTGCTCCCCCATCCCGCGAACATCACCAAACTTCGTACTGATGTTCGAACACTACGCCGGGCCACCGACAACGGAAAGGGGACCAGCACCGCCCTGTGGACAAGCAGCCCGCAGTCCAGCCACCACAGTCGCCGACCATCTGGGCCAGCCGGCCTGGACCCAGACCCCGGGTCCAGGGCAGACCCGGCCAGACTTCGACCAGACCCGACCAGACCTCGGCCATACGCCGGCCAGCGCCGACGGCTCGGGTGCCGCGATCGGTCCGGTCGCCCCGGGTGGCTCCCGCATTGCGCCAGACGGTGACTGACGCGCGCTCGGAAGGCGTCGACCCGGGCCCGCCGGAGTGCCAGTGCCCGCTACCCGGACCCGGACTCGGACCCGGACCCGGACCCGGACCCGGACTGGGCGATCAGCCGCTGGGCCCGAGTCACCAAGTAGGTCACAGCCGCCCCGAACTGGGCGAACGCGGGGTTGCGGGTCTGACCGGCACGGTAGCGGTACCAGATCTGCTGGGCGATCACGGCGAGGCGGAACAGGCCGAACACCTCGTAGAACGTCCAGCCGGCGGCGGGCAGTGCCAGTCCGGTCCGGTCCAGGTAGTGGGCGACCACCTCGTCGCGGGTGGGCATGCCGGGCAGGTGGGACGGCTGGCGGCGGAAAGCCTGGAACACCGGGTCGTCATCGCCCTGCACCCAGTACGCCAGCGAGGCGCCGAGGTCCATCAGCGGATCGCCGACCGTGGCCATCTCCCAGTCGAGCACCGCGCGAACGCTGGATAGGTCCTCGGGGTCGAGCACGAGGTTGTCGAAGCGCCAGTCGCCGTGGATCAGCCGGGCGCCGAGGTCCTCGGGCTGGTGAGCGGCCAACCACACCATCACCTCCTCGGCGTCTGGGACGTCGTCGGTGCGGGCAGCCCGATAGCGGCCCGACCAGCCCTCGACCTGGCGGCGCACGTACCCCGGTCCGCGGAAGAACGCGTCCAGGCCGGTCGCGGTCACGTCGACCGAGTGCAGGTCGGCCAGCGCGTCATACATGCCCAGGGCGAGAGCACGGGCGGCGGCCGGGCCCAGCGTGATCCCGTCGGGCAGGTCGCCGCGCAGGATCAGTCCGGGAACGTGGGACATCACGTAGAACTGCGAGCCGAGCACCGTGTCGTCGGCGCAGTGCGCGATCACGCGCGGCACGGCCGGGTAGGCGGGTGCGAGCATCCGCTGGATCTCGAACTCCCGGTGCATGTCGTGCGCGCTGGCCGCCTTCTGCCCGGCCGGGGGGCGGCGCAGCACCAGGTCACGGTCCGGATAGCGCAGCACGAAGGTCAGGTTCGAGGCGCCGCCGCCGAACTGCATGACCGCGGGCAGCCCGAGTGCGAGGTCGGGCACGTGGTTTCGCAACCAGGCATCGAGGGCGGCGATGTCGAAGGCGTCCTCCCCTCGGACCGGACCGGCTCCCGGAATCTCATCGCGAACCGGCTCGGCCCCGGGAGTCCCGGCGGTCGCAGGCCCGGTGCTCGGCCCGGTGCTCGGCCCGGTGCTCGGCCCGGCGCTCGGATCGCCGGTCATCGCCGACCCACCAGCGGGCGCAACTCGAGTCGGGCGACATCACGCAGGTGCACCTCGTCGGGTCCGTCGGCGATCTGCAACGAGCGCAGCCCCGCCCACATCATCGCCAGGGGGGTGTCGTCGCTGACCCCGGCGCCGCCATGGGTCTGGATCGCGCGATCGACCACCTCCAGGGCCATCCGTGGAGCCACCACCTTGATCGCCGCGATCTCCTTGCGCGCGCCCTTGGCCCCGACGTTGTCGATCATCCACGCGGCCTTGAGCGTGAGCAGCCGGGCCTGTTCGATCGCGATGCGGGACTCGGCGATCCACTCCTGCACCACGCCCTGTCGTGCCAGTGGCTTGCCGAACGCGACCCGCTCGATGGAGCGGCGGCACATGAGATCCAGGGCGCGCTCGGCCATCCCGATCGCGCGCATGCAGTGGTGGATCCGGCCCGGACCCAGGCGCGCCTGTGCGATCGCGAACCCGGAGCCCTCGTCGCCGAGCAGGTTCGTGACCGGCACCCGCACGTCGGTGTAGGTGATCTCGGCGTGGCCGTGCTGGTCGTGGTAGCCGAACACCGGGACGCTGCGCACGACCTGCACACCCGGGGCGTCCATCGGGACCAGGACCATCGACTGCTGATTGTGCATGTCGGCGTCCGGGTTCGTCTTGCCCATCACGATCATCACCTGGCAGCGCGGGTCGCTGGCCCCCGTGCTCCACCACTTGCGTCCGTCGATGACGTACTCGTCGCCCTCGCGGCGGATCGAGGTCGTGATGTTGCGGGCGTCGCTGCTGGCCACGTCGGGCTCGGTCATCGAGAACGCGGAGCGGATCCGACCGGCCAGCAGTGGTTCGAGCCACTGCTCCTTCTGCTCAGGCGTGCCGAACATGTGCAGGATCTCCATGTTGCCGGTGTCCGGCGCGGCGCAGTTGATCGCCTCGGGGGCCAGCTCGGGGGACCAGCCCGACAACTCGGCCAGCGGGGCGTAGTCCAGAACGGACAGGCCATGGGCCGGATCCGTGCTGTCGGGCAGGAAAAGGTTCCACAGTCCGGCGCCCCGCGCGCGGGCCTTGAGCTCCTCGACGACCTGCGGCAGCTCGTGCGGACGACCGGTTTCGGACAGCGCGCGGCGCTGCTCGGCGTAGACCTGTTCGGCCGGGAACACCTGCTCATCCATGAACTGCTGCAGGGTCGCTAGGTAGTGCACGGCGCGCGGGCTGGGCTGGAAGTCCATGGCTGCTCCATCGGCATCGGGCCGGCGGAGCGCTGTGGGCGTCCCGCGGGCCGGGGCGGTTGGTACGTTGGTATCGTCCCACTATCCGCCAGCGGATCGCACAGGAGCGCCCATGAGTCTGGATCCGGCCGGGAGCGTCGCACTGGTCACCGGCGGCGCCGCGGGGATCGGCGCCGGGGTGTGCCGGATGCTCGCAGCAACGGGGGCGCGGGTCATGGTGGCCGACCTGGACCATGCCGGGGCGATGCTCGTGGCCGACGAGATCGGTGGGCGGGCCGTGGCCTGCGACGTGAGCTCACTGGCCGAGCTCCGGGCGGCGGTGGCGGCCGCGGTCGACTGGGGCGATCGGCTGGACATCGTGGTGCTCAACGCCGGCATCGACAGCGGGTTCACCCTCGAGGACTTCGACGAGGCGGCCTACCGGCGGGCGATGGGGGTCAACCTCGACGGGGTCGTCTTCGGCCTGGCCGCGGCGCTGCCGGCGCTGCGCGCCTCCGGTGGGGGCCGGGTCGTGGTGCTCGCGAGCCTGGCCGGGCTCGCGCCGGTGCCGATGGACCCGGTGTACGCGGCGAACAAGGCCGCGGTCATCAATTTCGTCCGGTCGGTCGGGCCCGGGCTGCTGGGGCAGGGGATCGTGGTCAACGCCGTGTGCCCGGGGTTCGCGGATACCGCGATCGTGGATCGGGTTCGGGGCTTCCTGGCGGCCGGTGGGATGCCGCTGTTGTCGGTCGACGAGGTGGTAGCCGCGGTGTGGACGGTGCTCGCCTCGCCGGACGCCGGTCAGGCGTGGCTCGTGCAGTACGGGCGAGCGGTGGCGCCCTACCGATTCGGGGGTGTCCCCGGCCCCGCGATCGGGCCGGAGTGAGTCCGTGAGCGATCCGACGTCGGGCCAGGGCGAGTCCCGGGCCGCGCTCGGGGATCTGTTGCGCTACCTGCGCGAGCACAGGGCGGTCCTGGCGGTCGTCGTGGTCGTCTCGATCGTGGCTGCCGCGCTGACCTTGGCCCAGCCACTGGTGGTCAACCAGGTCATCTCCGCCGTCGGCGACGGGCAGGCCGTGGGCACCCTGGTCCTCGTGCTGGTGGCGTTGGTCGTGGTCAGCGGGATGCTCGGTGCCGTGCAGCAGTACCTGCTGGAGCGCACCGCCGAAGGCGTCGTGCTCAGCGCTCGACGCAAGCTCATCAACGGCCTCTTCCGGCTGCCGATCCGCGAGTACGACGTGCGCCGCTCCGGCGACCTGGTGTCGCGGGTGGGGTCCGACACGACGTTGATCCGCGCGGCGCTGACCGGCGGGCTGGTCGATGCCCTGGCCGGGTCGATCATCTTCGTCGGTGCCGTCATCGCGATGGCCGTCATCGACGTGGTGCTGCTCGGCATCACGGTCGCAGTGATCTCGGCCTCGGTAGTCAGCGTGGTGATCGCCAGCGCTCGGATCCAGCACCTGACCAGGCAGTCCCAGGAAGCGGTCGGGCGCGTCGGTGCCGGGGTGGAGCGCGCGATCTCGGCCATCCGGACGATCCGCGCCGCCGGGGCGACCGACCGCGAGATCCAGGCACTGGTGGGTGAGGCGGAGGCAGCCTACGACTTCGGGGTGCGGATCGCCCGGATCGGGGCGGTGCTCTGGCCCATCAGCGGTTTGGCGATCCAGGCGGCGTTCCTCGCGGTGCTGGGGGTCGGTGGCTACCGAGTCGCCGAGGGCGCGCTGTCGGTCGCCGACCTGGTCACCTTCATCCTCTTCCTGTTCATGATGCTGATGCCGCTGGGGCAGGCGTTCAGCGCGGTGATCACCGTGCGCAGCGCCCTGGGAGCGCTGGCCCGGGTGCAGGAGATCCTCGCCCTGCCCGCCGAGAGCGACACCGCGATCGACCTCTACGACACCGGGGTGCGCGCCGAGGCGATGCTGGCCTTCGACGGTGTCACCATCGGGTACGCCCAGGCCCAGCCGGTCCTGCGCGACGTGTCCTTCGAGGTGGCCAGTGGCCAGACCACTGCGATCGTGGGCCTGTCCGGGTCCGGCAAGTCGACACTGCTGAGCCTGATCGAGCGATTCTACGAGCCCGATGCCGGCACGATCAGCGTGGGCGGACGCGACGTTCGCGCGCTCCCACGCTCTGCGCTGCGCCGACAGGTCGCGTACGTGGAGCAGGACTCGCCCGTACTTGCCGGCTCGATCCGGGCCAACTTGGTGCTGGCTGCCCCCGAGGCCGACGAGGCCACCTGCCGGCACGCGTTGGCCTCGGTCAACCTGCTGCAGCGCATCGACGAGCACCCCGCCGGACTCGACGCCACGGTCGGAGACAGCGGCGCTGGGCTCTCGGGCGGGGAGCGCCAGCGACTGGCCATCGCGCGGGCGTTGATCGGCGACGCGCCGATGCTGCTGCTCGATGAGCCCACCGCCAACCTCGACGGTCGCAACGAGCAGGCGATGCGACACGCCATCCGGACCGCTGCCGTGGGCCGGACCGTGTTGATCGTGGCCCACCGATTGGCCACCGTGGCCGACGCCGACCGGATTGTGCTACTCGATGCCGGGGCCGTGTCGGCGGTCGGCACCCACGAGGAACTGCTTCAGAGCAGCGCCTTGTATCGCGAGCTGGCCGAACACCAACTTCTGGTGTGAACGAACTCCTGGTGTCGGCGAACTACTGGTGCGCGCACTCGGCGGCGCTGCCGGAGTCCGTCGCGATCCATGGTCGACGAACATGTCGACGCCGCGCCCAGCCACTGCCACGTCCGATTCCTGCCAGCGGCAGGTCGGGGCAGATGCGAGGATGCCGGCATGGACCTCGACCACGAGCGCTGCTACCGAGCGGTCGTCAGCCGAGATGCGCGCTTCGACGGGTCCTTCTACACAGCGGTGCGGACCACCGGGATCTACTGTCGGCCGAGCTGTCCGGCGAACACCGCGAAGCGCGCCAACGTCACGTTCTTCCGGACCCCGGCTGCTGCCCAGCTCGACGGGTTCCGGGCCTGCCGGCGCTGCCGGCCCGATGCTGTGCCCGGCTCCGCGGAGTGGAACGCGCGCGGTGACCTGGTCGCCCGTGCCATGCGCCTGGTCGCCGACGGAGCGGTCGAGCGCGTCGGGGTGGCCGGGGTCGCGGCCACCCTGGGCTACAGCGAACGGCACCTCAACCGTGTGGTCACCGAGGAGCTGGGCGCCGGGCTGCTGGCCGTCGCGCGCACCCAGCGGGCGCACATCGCACGGATCCTCCTCGAGACCACTGCCCTGCCCGCGGCGGAGGTCTCCTGGGCGGCGGGGTTCGCCAGCATCCGGTCGTTCAACGACACGATGGCCAGCGTCTACGGGGAGTCGCCGACAGCGCTGCGCCGCCGCGTTCAGGGGGCCGGCCGCGGCGTCCTCCGCTCTTCGGGGGAGAGCGCCGGCGGTGCTTTGGATGGCGTCCCCGCCGGGGTTGGTGCCCACGCCGGGGGTGCGGCGCCCTCCGCGGCCACGATCCGGGTACGCCTGGCCGCCCGGGAACCGTTCGACCCCGACGCGCTGCTGGCCTTCCTCGGTCAACGCGCCCTCCCCGGTCTCGAGGTCTGGGACGGCCTGACCTACCGGCGTACCCTGGCGCTGCCGCACGGGCACGCCACCGTGGGAGTGCATACGAGCGCCGGGGGGCTGTATGCGGACTTCGCCCTGAGAGACCTGCGTGACCTGGCGAGCGGGGTGGCCCGGGTCCGTCGGCTGTTGGACCTCGACGCGGACCCGGTCGCTGTGGCCGAGGCGCTCGGCGCTGATCCGCTGCTCGGGCCGCTGGTCGACGTGCGTCCGGGGCTGCGCATCTCCGGCAGCGTCGATCCGCACGAGATCGTGGTCCGGGCGATCGTCGGCCAGCAGGTCAGCGTGGCCGGCGCCCGCACCGTGGTCGGTCGGTTCGTCACCGCACACGGTGAGCGCCTCGCGCTGGATGATCCGCACCTGACGCACGTGTTCCCGACCGCGGCACGGCTGGCCGAGGCTGATCCGGGCGCGTTGTCGATGCCGCGCGCGCGGGGCGCCGCCCTGGTGGGGGTCTGCCGGGCGCTGGCTGAGGGCAGCCTCGTCCTGGATCCCGGGGTGGACCGGGTCGAGGTGGCCGAGCAGCTGCAGCGGTTCGCCGGGATCGGGCCGTGGACGACGGCCTACGTCGCGATGCGTGGCCTCGGGGACCCCGATGTCATGCTCGCCAGTGATCTCGGGGTGCGCCGTGCGGTCGCCGCGCTCGGCGGGGACGACGCACCGCGGGCGATCGAGCGAGCCGCCCATGCGTGGCGACCCTGGCGCTCGTACGCCGTGGCCCACCTGTGGGCCAGCCTCGCCGATGGCGCGCCTCGCGGACTGAACACGGCGCCCACGACAGGAGCATCCTGATGAGCACGACCGCCATCACTCTGGCCCGTCGCACGATCGAGACCCCGATCGGAGTGCTGGAACTTGTGGCCAGCCCGGTCGGGCTGCGCGCTGTGCTCTGGCCCGGGGAGGACGGCTCACGGGTCCCTCGCTCGGTGGCCGAACCGGTCGGCTCGTTCGCCGCCCGCCCCCGGGCTGGCGCCGCAGACGCCCCCGACCTCGACCCCGCCCCGGATCTGGCCCAGGCCCACCTCGACCGGGCCGCCGCACAACTGGCCGAGTATTTCGACGGCGCCCGGACGACGTTCGACGTTGCGCTCGACCCCGCCGGGACGCAGTTCCAACGGCGGGCCTGGGATGTGCTGAGCAGGATCCCGTTCGGGCAGACGATCAGCTACCGCGCGCAGGCCGCCGCCCTCGGCGACCCGGCGAAGGCTCGCGCGGTCGGGGCCGCCAACGGGCGCAACCCGATCTCGATCATCGTGCCGTGCCACCGGGTGGTTGCCTCCTCGGGGGCGCTGACGGGGTTCGCGGGCGGGATGGACACCAAGGCGTGGCTGCTCGAGCACGAGCGGCGCGTCCTGTTCAGTTGGTCGGAGTCCGCACGGATCTGAGGGCCCGGGATCGGGTCATGTCGGACCTCGGGGTCCGCCATGACCGAGTTGCGCAGTTGGTGGGTACCCGTCGGCCCTCACGCCGGCATGAATCTCGCCGAGTTGTGGTTGATAGGCGAGTTCTGGCGATCCGCGAAGGCGTGGTTCGCGCTCCGTGTGGTCGAAAGAGCCGCGGGCGACCCGACCCTTTCGACCACGCGATCCGCGAACCCCCGGCCCAGCCCGATCGACGGGCCCCGGTTCGCCCACAACTCGGCGAACCGCGTGATTGCGTAGCCTCGCTGTCTGCGTTCCGGTCAGCGCTCGACGACCCGCCAGGCGGTGAGCCCGGACCCGACCAGGGAGCCGACACCGGCCGAGGCGCACCCCAATTTCGAGGCACATGTGCCGCACCCGTCGTCGGCGCAGGCGGCGGCGAACACCAGCGATCGGCGGATCCGCCCGGCTGCCGACAACGCGGCCAGCGCGGTCTCGGCCACCTCGGTCGTGGCGCCCGTGCGCCGGGCGACCTCGGCGGTCGACCCCGCCCCGCCCGCCACCGCGTCCAGGACGTGGGTCAGCGACGGGACCACGGCGCGGGCCTGCGAGCCGCGGCTCATGTGATCAGCACTCCCACCTGGAACACGGCCACAGCCAGCAGCCAGGCCAACGTGAACTGCATCCCGATGCCCACCAGGGTCCAGCGGGTACCGATCTGGCGCTTCTGCACCGCAAGTGTCGCCACGCACGGCGTGTAGGCCAGCAGGAACACCAGGAACGCCGCGGCCGCGGCCTGCGGGTGCCCACCGGAACTGGCCACGAAGTCGGCGTAGACCGAGGTCGACAGGTCCGCACCGGCGGGGTAGGTCTGGGCCCACGAGGAGATGACCGCCTCCTTGGCCACGAACCCCACGATCAGCGCGCCCACGGCGTGCCACTCGGCGAATCCGGTGGGGCCGAACAACACAGCGACCTGCTCGGAGATCCATGCGTACAGGCTGTCGGCGACCGGCACGTCGCCCATCGTCGCGACGACGCCGGGGGCCGGGATGACGCCCAGCACCCAGACCACCGCGACGGTTGCCACGATGATCCCCGAGGCGGTCTGCAGGAACCCGCGCAGCCGCATCCAGGTCGCATCGACCAGTAGGCGCGGGGCCGGGCGCTGGTAGGGCGGCAGGTCGAGCATCAGCGGGTCCGAGCCCATCGACCGGATCAGCGTCGAGCGCAGCAGCAGCCCACCGAGGACGACCAGCAGGATGCTGGTCAGGTACATGACGAACACGACGGTCCCGGCGTTGTTCGGGAAGAACGTCGCTGCCACCATGACGTACACGGTCAGCCGCGCCGAGCAGGACGTGAACGGCACCAGCAGGGCGGTCAGCAGTCGGTGGCGGGCATCGGGCAGCACCCGCACCGCGGAGATCGCCGGCACGTTGCACCCGAACCCGACGATCAGCGGCAGGAATGCCCGCCCCGGCAGGCCGAGCCGGCCCATCAGCCGATCGGTGACCACCGCGGCGCGCGCCATGTAGCCGGAGTCCTCGAGCAGGGCCAGCAGCATGAACATGATCGCCATCAGCGGCAGGAACGTCAGCAACATCCCGACGCCGGCGATCAGGCCGTTGACGATGAAACCCTCCACCAGCGTGCCGCCCAGGCCGATCGCACCCAGCAGCGCGGTGGCGGCGCCGGTGACCGGGCCGCCGAACAGGGTGTCCAGGGCATCCTGCAGGGGTGCCGCGACGGTGGTCGTGGCGCTGAACACCGCCCACATGACCGCCAGGAACAGCAGCGGCCCGACGAGCGGCGCGGTGACCCAGCGGTCGATGCGGTCAGTCCAGTTCCGGCGGGTCTGGTCCTCGTGGGTGCTCACCCGCGCGGTGGCGTCGGTGACCCACGTGAACAGCGCCTCGGCGCGCGCCAGGTCATCGTCGTCGCCCTCGATGGCCGCGGCCACGTCTCGGACCTGGGTGGGCGGGCAGTTGGTGCAGTCGGCGGGGCAGTCCGCGCCGCAGCCGCCGATGGCCGGGGTCAGGACCAGCGGTCGGCGTTCCGGGGAGGCCAGCACGTCGTGCACCGTCAGGGCCAGCCGGTGCACGTCGCGCCGACGCGGGTCGATCCGCACGACCGGGACGCCCAGCTCCCGGGCCAGCGCGTCCTGGTCGACGCAGACTCCGCGCCGCGCGGCCAGGTCGGACATGGTCAGCGCCACGACCACGCGCACGGGCAGTTGGCGCACGTGCGTGGCCAGGACCAGGGAGCGGCCCAGGTGGGCGGCGTCGCAGACCACGACGACCGCATCGACCTGGTCCCCGCCCCGGAGCAGGTCGGCGGTCAGCGCCTCGTCGGGGGACATCGGGTCCAGCGAGTACGCCCCGGGCAGGTCGGTCAGGGCCACCTCGCCCAGGGTCGGGTCGAGCCAGCGCCCGGACCCCACCTCGACGCTGGTGCCCGGGTAGTTGCCCACGGCCCGTCCGGCGCCGGTCAGGGCGTTGAACAGGGTGGACTTGCCGGAGTTGGGGCTGCCGACCAGCGCCACCCGCGGGGCGCCTGCGCGCGCGGGTGGGCCTGCTGCCTCGCCATGGCAGTTGGTGATGGTGTCAGACATTGGCAGGTGCCCGGTCCACGTGAATGCCGGTCAGGATGGAGCGCGAGACGGCCAGCCGGTCGTCGACGATGGCCACGATGGCCCCGCCCCCGCTCGTTCGGGACGCGACCGTCAGGACGACGCCGATCCGGATGCCCAGCTCAGCCAGGCGACGGGTGACCGCTGCACTGGTCGGGGCGGCTGCGACCACGGTCAGGGGGACTCCCGTGGGGGCTTGGTCCAGCGTCATGCCCGGAAGAATACCCCATGGTTAGGCTTGCCTAACATGGACCTTGGTCCCGGTCCGCAGGGCGGGAGTCCCGGTTCATCCCCGCGGGACATCGCCGATGGCGCGCAGGGCCTCGGTGGCCTCGTCGGCGCTCAGATCGGTGGCCTGCAGCAGGTCCGAGGCCGAGAGTCGGACCTGGCCGAGCATCGGGGCGGTGAACATCCCCGCGATGGGGGCGGTTGCGCTGATCCGGACCGCGGACATGATCGCCGCTCGAATCGGCTCGGCGGGTGCGTCGCCAGCGAGCACCGCGTCCAGGCCCTGTGCCGCATGCGCCAGCTCGGACAGTGCGCGGGGGACCTCGTCGGGGACCACATCGTCGCGTTCCAGGGCGATGCTGGCCTGCCGGGCCAGCACGCGCAGGTTGCGCAGGGCGTTGTCCAGGTGTCCGCCGGAGTCGGTGTAGGTGCTGATCAACTCCCGCTGGCGCCAGTACCAGGGCGAGAGCCGCACCGACTCGCGAGTCGCGTCCAGCCCCAGTTGGAAGCGTGCGAGCGCCGGGCCGGTGGCGCGCAGGTCGGCCAGGGCGCGCTGGGCTGCCGGGGCCTCGCGCTGGGCCAGGGCGTCGGCCACGCGCAGATAGCCCGTGGCCAGCGCGACCAGCACGGGGCGCAGCGCGCTGCGGGTGTGCCGGGCGGGGTCGCCCGGCATCAGGAGCGCGGAGACGACCAGGCCGACCACGCCGCCGATCAGGGCGTCGACGAATCGGTCGATGTTCCACGGCTCGGTGGCGGTCGGTGGGGCCAGGGTGGCGATCAGGATGCCCGCGGAGGCGGCCTGCATGATCAGGGTGGGGCCACCGCCGACCAGCAGCGCCCCGGTCAGGGCGATCGCCACGACCAGGCCCACCTGCCAGGCCCCGGTGCCGATCCGGGCGATCAGCAGGTCGGCGAGCAGGATGCCGACCGCGTTGCCCACGACGAGCTCGGCGGATCGCCGCAGGCGTTGGGCCAGGGACAGGGCCACGGTGGCGAATGCTGCGATCGGGGCGAAGAACGGCTGTTCGTGGCCCAGGCCCAGGGCGATCGCGTATGCCAGGGCGCAGGCGACGGACGCCTGCAGGATGATTCGCCAGGATCGGACGGCGGTCCGGACGTTCGCGCGCAGAGGGCGGGCGGCCCGCCGGCTCGCTGTGCCCACGCGAGCGCTGACGGTGGATCCCTGCGTCGGCGCGGCACCCGGGAACATGGCCCGACCCTAAGGCGTGCCCGGCCCCGGAGGCCGGAACGGCGCCTACGGGCTGACCGGGGCGGGACCGCGTGAAGGGCGCCCCGGCGAGGGAGCGCCCTTCACGCGGTCGGTTCAGGTCAGCGGCAGGCGCACTGACGCTCGGCGGGGACGCCGGCCATCACCTGGTCGACGTGCTGGCCGCAGCCGGAGTAGGTCACTTTGCCGCACGCACGGCAGATCGCGGGACTGCACATGAGGACTCCTCGAATGGTTGTGGTGGACTGCCTGCAAGAATACCCCAGGGGGTATGTGACGTGCAAGCCTGCCCGGTGTGCGCCGGGCGAAGCGGTTCGAGTTCGGAGCCAGTCGATGGATCTGCGAGAATCCTTGGCGGACGCCGAGTCCGGCGCCGGGCCCCCGTAGCTCAGGGGATAGAGCGATGGTTTCCTAAACCACAGGCCGCAGGTTCGAATCCTGCCGGGGGCACACAGACGCCAATGGCCCCCTTGTGGGGCCATTGGCGTGTGTGGAATCCCATTGGCAGGGTTCGAGGAGGAGGCCCGCGTCTCGGGCGGTGCGGTGCGGTGCGTCAGGTGGCGGTGCGCAGCGCGATCCGGGCGAGCGAGATGGCCTTCTTCTTGGAGATCCGCTCCGGGTAGGTGAACGGGCCGTCGTCGGGGTAGCGCTCGCGCCCGACGGTCACCCGCACCACGGTTGCGCCCCTCCGCGCGAGGATGGTGTAGCCGTTGGCCTTCGCATTCGAGATCTCACGGAAACGCCACGCGACGCTCTGCGCGCCCACCCGTGCCGCAGGCACCCGGGTGCGCCACGTCGTCCAGACCCCGTCGCATTGCGTGCACACCCATTCCACGACCCTTGGGCACCGGTCGGGATAGCTGGCGTTGCGGGTCAGCGCGCGCTTCGCGGCCCGGACCGAGGCGTAGCGGTACACGTCCACCTTGGCCAGGGTGCCCACGTCGGCGGGCGAGCCCGCCGCGGACCCGTAGTAGCCCCGGCCGCGATCCGCGCGGAAGGCACCCATCTGCAGGTCGGACCGGCAACTCCCCGGGCGTGCTCCCAGCGCCCGCGTGTCGCCGTAGGTGTAGCCCCGCCAGGGCCCGACCCCGTCGAGCACGGTCTTCACCGTCGACCTCGTCGGCAGGTCCGAGCGGTCGATCGCTGCGCCGGCCGGCGGTGCGACCGAGACCAGCCCGAGTACGGCTACCGCCAGCGCGACCAGCGCCAGGCGAAGGCGGCCCCCGAACCCCCCGAACGACTGTGACTGACTCGATGGATTCATGGGCGCCTCCTGTGTGACCGAGGTCACAGTACGCCGCCGGTGGCCTGCGCACCAGACTCCGGCCGAAACTCACCGTCTAGGGTCGCGGACATGACTGGACTGCACCTGTGGCTGCGGGCCGAGGCACGTCCGACCGAGCAACGGGCGCCGCTCGTGCCTGCAGATGCTGCCGCCCTCGTGGCCCGCGGCATCCCGATCACGGTCGAGGACTCCCCGACCCGCGCCTTCCCCGTCCAGGACTACCTCGCCGCCGGCTGCACGATCGTCCCGGCAGGGTCCTGGCCGGATGCGCCTGAGGACGCCGTGATCGTGGGGATCAAGGAGCTCCCTGGGGAACCGTGGGCGCTGCGGCACACCCACGTCTACTTCGCCCACGCGTTCAAGGGGCAGGCCGGTTCGACCGACCTGCTGGCCCGGTTCGCCGACGGCGGTGGTGAGCTGCTGGACATCGAGTACCTCACCGAGGGTGGGCGGCGGGTCGTCGCCTTCGGCTACTGGGCCGGTTACGTCGGGGCCGGGCTGGGGGCGCTCGTGACCCGTGACGGGCTGGACGATGCGGTGCAGCCGGGCACCCGCGAGGATTTCGACGCCGCGCTGAGCGACCCGGACGTCGCACCCCTGCGCGCCCTGGTCATCGGGGCGCTGGGCCGCAGCGGTCGTGGTGCCATCGATGCCCTGGCTGTGGCAGGGGCGCAGGTCACCGGCTGGGACCTCGAGCACACGGTCGACCTGGACCGCGCCGCGATCCTCGACCACGACCTGCTCGTCAACTGCGTTGCCTCGACCGTGCCGATGGAACCGTTCCTGCGGGCAGCGGACCTCGAGCTCGCCGACCGGAGGCTGCGCACGGTCGCCGACGTCACCTGCGACGTGACCAGCGCGCACAACCTCCTGCCGATCAACACCGCGGTGACGACCTGGGCGCAGCCCGTGCGCGTCGTCCACGACGGCGGCCGGCCGGTCAGCGTCATCGCCATCGACAACCTGCCCAGCCTGCTGCCCCGCGAGTCGAGCGTCGACTTCTCCGCCGACCTGACCGCGCTGCTCCAAGAACTGCCGCACCGGCGTGGGGCGTGGGCCGCCGCAGAGCAGGCGTTCCGGCGTGCCGTCGGTGGCGGCGCACCGGGCGACGCGATGTAGGCGCGACGTCCGGGTTCGGGCGGAGCAGGTCCTTCGCGCCGTGGCACTGAGCGTCTGGAGTTCGTCAGGATCCCAACGACGGGCGTCTGGGTTTCGTCAGGATCCTGGTGATCACGCTCCGGAGTGCGTGTGATGGGTGTGGCTAGTTCACCTATCGAAGGGTCAGTCGGCACATGTCTGATGTTCTCGTCCTGGTCGGAACGCTCTTGGGTTTCGCTGCTCTGCTCGGGCTGCTGAGGGCGGTGGAGCGGCTATGAGCGTGCTCGATATCGCCGCGTTGGTCGTGGTCCTGGCGCTGGCCGGGTACTTGGTCTACGCCCTGTTGCGTCCGGAGAGGTTCTGATGAGCGACGGGGCCGCGGGTGTGGCGCAGATCGCCCTGTTGATCGGAGCACTCGTTGGGGCGTATCGGCCGGTTGGCGACTTGATGTACCGCACGTTCACCGCGGGTTCCGATTGGCGAGCCGAGCGGGTCATCTACCGCCTTGTCGGGATCGATCCGCGGGCCGACCAGCGCTGGGGGGTGTATGCGCGCTCCCTGTTGGTGTTCTCGGCCGCGTCGCTGTTCCTGCTCTTCGGGCTGCTGCGCGTCCAGGCGGTGCTGCCGTGGTCGTTGGGCTTGGCGGGTGTTCCCGCGGTCGGGGCGTGGAACACAGCGGTGTCGTTCGTGACGAATACGAACTGGCAGTGGTACTCCGGCGAGTCGACCGTGGGCTATGTGGCGCAGATGGCCGGGTTGGCGGTCCAGAACTTCCTGTCCGCGGCTGTCGGCCTGGCCGTCGCGGTCGCGCTGGTCCGCGGATTCACCCGCGAGCACACCGACCGGTTGGGCAACTTCTGGGTGGACCTGACCCGGGCGGTGGTCCGCATCCTGCTGCCCCTGTCGATCGTCGGGGCGGTGGTCCTGATGATCGGCGGGGTGGTGCAGAACTTCACCGGCCCGAACGAGATCGCCACCCTTGCCGGGGGCACTCAGACGATCACGGGGGGCCCGGTGGCCAGCCAGGAGGTCATCAAGAATCTGGGCACGAACGGTGGCGGCTTCTACAACGCGAACTCCTCGCACCCGTTCGAGAACCCGAACGCGTGGATCAACCTGTTCGAGATCTTCCTGCTTCTGGTCATCCCGTTCAGCCTGCCCCGGATGTTCGGCCGGATGGTCGGCAGCACCCGGCAGGGGGTGGCCGTCGTCTCGGTGATGGCTGTGCTCTGGCTCGGCGCCGTCGTGACCGCCACGTCTGCAGAACTGGCCGGCGGCGGCACGGCCACCGCCGCAGCCGGGGCTGCGATGGAGGGCAAGGAGGTCCGGTTCGGTGAGGCGGCCTCGGCGCTGTTCGCCGTGTCCACGACGGGGACCTCGACCGGTTCGGTGAACTCGATGCACGACTCGATGACCCCCCTGGGCGGAGGTGTGGCCCTGGCCAACATGATGCTTGGCGAGATCTCCCCCGGCGGCGTGGGCGTGGGCCTGTACGGGATGCTCGTGCTGGCGATCCTCACCGTGTTCCTCGCCGGCCTGATGGTCGGGCGGACCCCGGAGTACCTGGGCAAGAAGATCGGCCGGCGCGAGGTCACGTTCGTCGCCCTGTACATCCTGGCGATGCCCACCCTCGTGCTGGTCGGGGCTGCACTGACCGCCGGGATCAGCGCCCTGACTGATACCTCGGTGCTCAACCCCGGCCCCCACGGACTGTCCGAGATCTTGTACGCCTACGCCTCGGCGAGCAACAACAACGGCAGCGCGTTCGCCGGGTTCGGCGCGAACACCGACTACCAGAACACGGCGCTGGGTGTGGCGATGCTGTTCGGCCGGTTCGTGCCCATCGTGCTGGTCCTGGGCCTGGCCGGATCGTTGGCCCAGCAGCGCAGGGTTCCCCCCAGCGCCGGGACCCTGCCCACCACGGGCCCGGTGTTCATCGGGCTGCTGCTCGCGGTGGTGGTCATCATCGTCGCCCTGACCTTCATGCCCGCCCTTGCCCTATCCCCGATTGCGGAGGCCCTGCAATGAGCTCGACCACGTCTCACCAGGAGCCCCCGCGGGCCCAGGCGCGTGCAAGCAGTCCGTTCCGTCCCAAACAGCTGGCCGCCGGCGTGCCCGACGCCCTGCGCAAGCTGCACCCCGCGCACCAATGGCGCTCCCCGGTGATGTTCGTGGTCTGGATCGGATCCCTGGCCACGACCCTGCTGGCGGTCCAGGACCCCAGCGTGTTCAGCATCGGGATCGCGGTGTGGCTGTGGCTCACGGTCGTGTTCGCCAACCTCGCCGAAGCGGTCGCCGAGAGCCGCGGCCGGGCCCAGGCCTCGGCCCTGAAAGCGGCGCGCACCGACACGATGGCCCGCCGCCTCCTGCCCGACGGCAGCGAGGAGGCAGTGCCCGGGCCGGACCTGCGCGTCGGGGACCTGGTGGTCGTCGAGGCCGGCCAGATCATCCCGGGCGACGGTGATGTGGTCGAGGGCGTGGCCAGCGTGGACGAGTCGGCGATCACCGGCGAGTCCGCGCCCGTCATCCGCGAGTCCGGCGGCGACCGGTCCGCGGTGACCGGCGGCACGAAGGTGCTCTCCGACCGGATCGTCGTGCGGATCACCGCGGCGTTCGGCCAGAGCTTCCTCGATAGGATGATCGCCCTGGTGGAGGGCTCAGCCCGGCAGAAGACCCCCAACGAGATCGCCCTGAACCAAGTCCTGGCGGCGCTCACGCTGATCTTCCTGCTCGTCGTGGTCACCCTGCAGCCCTTCGCGGTGTACTCCGGGCAGCCACAACCGATGATCGTGCTGATCGCGCTGCTGGTGTGCCTAATCCCCACCACCATCGGGGCCCTGCTCTCGGCGATCGGGATCGCCGGGATGGACCGGCTGGTGCAACGCAACGTGCTGGCCATGTCCGGGCGGGCGGTGGAGGCCGCCGGGGACGTCGACGTCCTGCTGCTGGACAAGACCGGGACCATCACGCTGGGCAACCGGCAGGCCTTCGAGTTCGTGCCCGTCGCCGGGGTGGACCCGGACCGCCTCGCGCGCGCTGCCCAGCTGTCGAGCCTGGCCGACGAGACCCCGGAGGGCCGGTCCATCGTCGTGCTGGCCAAGGAGCACTACGGCCTGCGGGCCCCGGATTCGCTGCGCGATGCGGCGTTCGTGCCATTCAGCGCCGCCACCCGCATGTCGGGCATCGACCTGCCGCAGGAGCAGCGCGAGATCCGCAAGGGTGCCGCGGCCGCGGTGATGAAGTGGGTGCGCGACAACGGCGGGCACCCCACGCAGGACGTGGGCGAGGCCGTCGACGCCATCTCCATGGCCGGCGGCACCCCGCTGGTCGTGGCCGACAGGCTGGGTGCCGACCCGGCAGTCGCCCTGGGGGTGGTGCACCTCAAGGACGTGGTCAAGGAGGGGATGCGCGACCGGTTCGCCGAGTTGCGGGCCATGGGCATCCGCACCGTGATGATCACCGGCGACAATCCGCTGACCGCGAAGGCGATCGCCGCCGAGGCCGGGGTCGACGACTTCCTGGCCGAGGCCAAGCCCGAGGACAAGATGGCCCTGATCCGCGCCGAGCAGGAGGGCGGGCACCTGGTCGCCATGACCGGGGACGGCACCAACGACGCCCCGGCCCTGGCCCAGGCCGACGTCGGCGTGGCGATGAACACCGGCACCTCGGCGGCCAAGGAGGCCGGCAACATGGTCGACTTGGACTCCAACCCGACCAAATTGATCGAGATCGTGGGCATCGGCAAGCAGCTGCTCATCACCCGCGGTGCGCTGACCACCTTCTCCATCGCCAACGACGTCGCCAAGTACTTCGCGATCATCCCCGCGATGTTCGTCGTCGTGTATCCGCAGCTGGACGCGCTGAACATCATGGGCCTGTCCTCGCCGGAGTCCGCGATCCTGTCCGCGGTCATCTTCAACGCCCTGATCATCGTGGCGCTGATCCCCCTCGCCCTGCGCGGAGTCCGCTACACCCCCTCCAGCGCCTCCGCGCTGCTGGCCCGCAACATGGGCATCTACGGCCTCGGTGGGCTGATCGTGCCCTTCCTGGGCATCAAGACCATCGACCTGCTCATCTCCCTCATCCCCGGAATCGCGTGATCATCATGCCGACCCTGCGCCAGCTCGCCCCCGCCCTGCGGATCCTGATCGTCATGACCGTCCTGCTCGGACTGCTCTACCCCGCCCTGGTCTTCGCCCTGGGCCGGCTGATGCCTGCCCGGACCGACGGCGCACTGCTCTCGGTGGACGGCACGGTGGTGGGGTCATCGCTGCTGGCCCAGGGGTTCGACACCCCCGAGTACTTCTGGCCACGGCCATCCGTCGGCGGGTACGACCCGCTGGCCACCGGCGGGTCGAACCTGGGTCCGAACAACGCCGACCTGACGCAGGTCATCGAGGAGCGCCGGGCTGCGGTGGCCACGGCGAACGGCGTGACTGCCGACCTGGTCCCGGCGGATGCGGTCACCGCGTCAGCCTCCGGCCTGGACCCGCAGATCTCCCCGGAGTACGCCGCCCTCCAGGTGGCCCGCGTGGCCCAGGCCCGGGGACTGGCTCCGGACGTGGTCTCGGCACTGGTCAGCGAGCACACTCAGGGACGGGTGCTGGGGTTCCTCGGCGAGCCCGGGGTCAACGTCCTCGAGGTCAACGCGGCCCTCGATGCGCTGGGCAGGACGTGATGTGTCGGACAGACTGAGCGCCGTGGACGCACTCCCGTCGAGGCCGCCCGAGGAGCCGGGCGGCGGCGAGGTGCCGTCCGCCCCCGGGCGGTCGGCCCGGCGGCGGGGGATCCTGCGCGTGTACATGGGCGCGGCCCCGGGCGTGGGCAAGACCTACGACATGCTCGCCGAGGGTCATCGGCGCCTGGCCCGGGGCGCGGACGTGGTGATCGGGTTCGTGGAGACCCACGGCCGGGAGCACACCGCCGCATTGGTCGAAGGGCTGGAGGTGATGCCCCGCCGACTGATCGAGCACCGCGGTGCGTCGTTCACCGAGATGGACCTCGCCGCCGTCCTGGTCCGTCGGCCGGGGGTTGCCCTGGTCGACGAACTGGCCCACACCAACGTACCCGGCGCGGGGAACGCCAAGCGCTGGCAGGACGTGGACGCCATGCTGGGTGCAGGCATCGATGTGATCACCACCGTGAACATCCAGCACCTGGAATCCCTCAACGACGTGGTCGAGTCGATCACCGGCATCCGTCAGCAGGAAACGGTGCCCGACGACGTCGTGCGCTCCGCCGACCAGATCGAACTGGTGGACATGAGTCCGCAGGCCCTGCGTCGCCGGCTGGCCCACGGCAACGTCTACAGCGCGGAGAAGATCGACGCGGCCCTGACCAACTTCTTCCGCGTGGGCAACCTCACCGCCCTGCGCGAACTGGCGTTGCTCTGGGTCGCGGACCGGGTCGACGCCGCACTGGAGCGCTACCGGGCCGACAACCAGATCACCGACACGTGGCCCGCACGAGAACGCGTCGTGGTCGCCCTCACGGGGGGACTCGAGGGCGAGGCCCTGATCCGGCGCGGAGCCCGGATCGCGGACTCCCGGTCCGGCGGTGAGCTGCTGGCCCTGCACATCAGCCTCGGAGACGGCCTGGCCCATGGCACCCCCGACGCCCTGCTGCGCCAGCGCACCCTGGTCGAGTCCCTGGGCGGCACCTTCCACAACGTCCTGGGCGACGACCCAGCCGAGGCGATCCTGGAGTACTCGCGCGGGGTGAACGCCAGCCACATCGTGATCGGGGAGACCAGCCGCGGGCGGCTGCGCTCCGCGCTCCTGCCAGGTCCCAGCTCCGGGGTGATCCGCGGCAGCGGCGACATGGACGTCGTGGTCGTCACCCACCACCAGACCACGGGCACCGGCATCCCCCGCCGCGAATCCGCACTTCCTCGCGGCCGCCGGATCGCCGGCTGGCTGCTGGCGGTCCTCGGTCCGCCCCTGCTGGCCCTGGCCCTGATCGACACCGACAACCAGAGCCTGGTCTCCCTGGCCATGCTGGGCCTGGCCGTGGCGGTCGCCCTGCTCGGGGGTTTGGCGCCCGCCGTACTGGCGGCGCTGATCGCCGGCCTGGCGTTGAACTACCTGTTCCTCGAGCCCACCTACACGTGGACCATCAACCAACCGAGCAACGCCGCCGCCCTGCTCGTGATGGTCGCCGTTGCGGTCGCCGTGGCGATCGTGGTCGACAACGCGGCGCGGCGGACCAAGGAGGCCGCTCGCGCACGCGCCGAGGCCGACACCCTGACGCTGCTCGCCAGCTCCGTCCTGCGCGGGGAGGACGCTCTGCCCGCCATGCTGCAGCGGATCCGCGAGACCTTCGCCGTGGCCAGGGCCTCCCTGCTCCAGCGCGACCACGCCGCCGCGAACTGGCGCGTGATCGCATCAGACGGCGACACCGCGGCCACCTCGGACGCCGAGGGCGTGCGCGTCCCGGTGTCCGACGACGTGGTCCTCATGCTCGCGGGCCGCGACCTCTCCGCGGAGGACACCCGGGTCCTGTCGGCCGTCGCGGCCCAGATCGGCACCCTCCTGGAACGCGAGCAACTGCGCGGCCAGGCGTCCACCGCCCGCCTCGACCGTGCCCGCAGCGACATCCGGTCCTCCCTGCTCGCCGCTGTCAGCCACGACCTGCGCAGCCCCCTGGCCGGGATCAAGGCCTGCGTCGGGACGCTGCGGGCGACCGACCTCGAACTACCCGAAGCCGACCGGGCCGAGCTGCTCGCAGGCATCGAGAGCTCGGCAGACCGGTTGCAGAGCCTCATCGACAACCTGCTGGACATGAGCCGCCTGGACGCCGGCGCGCTGGTGCTGCGCACCGAGCCCGTCGCCCTCGACGAAGTCGTGCCACGGGCCCTCGCCGGTATCCCTGCCGAGCGTGTCGATGTGGATGTGCGCGTGACGCTTCCGATGGTCGCGGGCGACGCAGGACTCATCGAACGGATCATCGCGAACCTCGTCGAGAACGCAATGCGGTACGCACCCCCCGACCAGCCCGTGCGGATCACCGCCGGCACCATCAAGGGCACGGTCGTGCTGCGCGTGGTCGACAAGGGCCGCGGTGTCCCCGTACACAACCTCGAGTCCATCTTCAGTGCCTTCCAACGCCTCGGTGACGTCCCCGCGGGCCAGGGCGTCGGACTCGGCCTGGCCGTGTCCCGCGGATTCGCCCAGGCCAACGGTGGGACTCTCGAAGCCGAAGAGACGCCCGGCGGCGGCCTGACCATGGTGCTGACCCTGAACCGCGCCGGGAACTCGGCCCCTGATGGGGACCTCGGAGAGCTGCCATGACGCGGATCCTCATCATCGAGGACGAACCCGCCCTCGCTCGTGCGCTTGCCATCACCCTGCACGCCCGCGGCTACGAGACCGAGGTTGCCGTGACCGGGGCAGCAGGGCTGGACCTGGTCGCCAGCAGCCACCCCGACCTGATCCTGCTCGACCTCGGACTGCCCGACCTCGATGGCATGGCGATCCTGGCCGCCGTGCGCGGCTGGAGCCAGACCCCCGTCGTGGTCCTCTCGGCCCGGCAGACCAGCCACGACAAGGTCGCCGCCCTGGACGCCGGTGCCGACGACTACGTCTCCAAACCATTCGCGATGGACGAGTTGCTCGCCCGCATCCGCGCAGCCACCCGACGCACCCCCGGCGCCGAAGCCGACCCGATGGTGGTCACAGCCTCGTTCACCATCGACCTGGCCGCCCACGTCGTCACCCGCGACGGGCACCCCGTGCGACTCACCCCCACCGAATGGCGGCTCCTGGAGATCCTGGCCCGCAACGCGGGACGCATCGTGACCCAGCGGGACCTCCTGCACGAACTGCGCGGCCCCGACCTGGACCGGGAGAGCCACTACCTGCGCGTCTATCTCGCCCAGCTACGACGCAAACTCGAACCCGATCCGAGCCGACCACGTCACCTCATCACCGACCCGGGGATCGGCTACCGGCTCGTCACCTGAAGCCGGACCGGAACCCGACCCGACCCGACCCGACCACGCCACACGCTGCGGGGGGTCACCCGTCGTGAGCGATCGGGTCGGGTGGGGTGGGGCTCCGGGCGAGGGCTGGGATCAGGGCCAGCGCCCCGGCACAGATCAGCGCGACCGGGATCACGACGCCGGGGCCGATGGTGATGTCCGTCCAGATCGACACGGCCAGCAGCCCGGTGATCGCGATGAGGATGGTCCCCCAGGCCAGCGAGGTGCGGTCGAGGGTGTGCGTGCGCATCATGCCTCCCGCGCAATCAGGGTCAGCTCGCCGAGGGTGACGCTCAGGTCCAGGAACAACGGCCGCGTGGTTGGCTGTTCAGCGTCGGCGGGCTGGTTGAGGACCTGCTCGTGCGTACTGAACAGGGTGGCCGTTGCCGCCTCGCGGCCGGGATCGAGCAGGTTGCGACCCCAGAGCACCTGTCCGTCGGCGATGACCCATTGGTCGGCCGGGACGATCACCGTCAACGTGCCGCGATCGAGGCTGAGCCCGAGCATCCGATCGTCGAGGGTGCGGGTGCCGGTCAGGTCCACGGTGACCGTGGCGTTGTCCCAGTGCATCGTGGTCTGCTGGTCGGGGGGCAGCCTCTCAGGGGCGAAGCGCACCGGCGCGGCGGTGGCCGCGTCATCGAGGCTGGTCGACAGGTAGGAAGAGCCGCCGAGCGCCGCGCTGAGCAGGAGCGCGGGAGCGATCAGCCACCTGGCCGACCCGAACCAGGCCCCGACCACGACCCCGGCGCTGAGCACCCCGAGGCAGACCACGCCGACGCCGAGCACGCCGAGCGACGTGAGCCCCATCCGGTCGGTGAGGAACAGCCCGCCGGCGGCGATCAGGGTCAGGGCAGCCACCAGCGTGCCCCACCGGTTGCGGTCCCGGCGAACGGCCCGGGCGGCGGACCGTCGGGCCCGCCGCTGCTCGGTCCGCATCCGGCGTTCGGCCTCGGCCTCGGCTGCCCGGGCGTCGGACTGCGCGGTGGCAGCGGCCCGCGCTCGATCCACCGAATGCTGCGGCGGCATGGGCGCGTGCGGGGGGCCAGTCCGCGGATCATCCTGGCCCGCAGCGTGGCCTGCGGCTGGCGGCTCCAGGGTGGGAGCCGAATCGTTGCCCAGCACGAGGGTCGGGTCATCCGGGGTGGCGGTCAACGGATCGCCGAGCACGAGGGTCGGGTCATCGTGTGGTGCCCCGGGATCATCCCAGGAACCCGCATCGCTGGACGGGACTCGACCGAATCCACGGGACCCGAACCGGCGGATGGTGCCGCGGGGGTCCCCGCCCGGGGCCGACCACGCGGCGAACAGGGCCAGGGCCAGGAGCCCCAGGAAGGCGCCGGCCACGACCACGAGTGCGCCCACCGCGAACGCCAGTTGGTCCGAGAGCACGACGAGGATCACCAGTGCCAGCCAACCGATCGCGCACAGGCCCACGATCAGCACGAGGCCCTTGACCACGCTGGCCACCGGCCCGCCCAGATCCAGGAAGCGTCGGGCCAGGCTGTCGGCTCCCGTCTGCGGGATCAGGAGCCAGGCCAGCAGGTAGGCAAGGAGCACCCCGGCGCAGCCCAGCCCCAGGAGCTGCATCAGCAGGACCGCGACGGAGCTGCCCAGCACGAGCACGAGGACCAGCGAGGTCAGGGCGGCGGCGAACGGCGAGACCAGCAGCACCCGCAGCAGCACCGGGTCCACCAGCCAGAAGTCGGCGAAGCCGCTGGCGACACCCCCCAGCACCCGGGAGTGCGAGCGGCGCAGGCCGCTGAACCAGCGCGCGGGGGCCGGGGTGGGGGCGTGCATGGTGTCCATGGCGACCATCCAAGCCGCCGTACGGTTCCACGGGTATCCGGGACGTACCCGGAGAAAACCCGGAGATCCGCCGGGGTGGGGTTCCACCCGGGTGCACCGCCCACGACAATGCTCGGGTGAGACTCCAGCGCCTGCCTGACGGGGGCATCCTCGGCGGCGTCTGCGCGGGATTGGCCGACCATCTCGATGCCGACGTGTGGGTGATCCGGGTGGCGTTCGTGCTCGGGGCGCTGGCCGGCGGGATCGGGGCGGTCGCCTACGTGCTGCTGTGGCTCCTGACCCCGGCGGCGGACCCGGACCCGACCGCGCCCGACCGGCCCGTCTGGCCGCTGTTCGCGCTCGGCGCGCTGGGGGTGGGGCTCGTCCTCGCCGTCCTGGGTCCCTCGGCGGCCGTTGCTCTGCTCAGCGCAGTCGGCGGCGCGGCCCTGGTGTGGTGGCATCCCGACCGATCGACCGACCGGACCGCGCGCGGCGTGCTGCGCCTGGGTCTGGGTCTCGGGCTCCTGGTGCTGGGGGCGGTGACGTTCATCGCCGGTCGCGTCGGGTTGTCGTCGTTGACCGCAGCGGTGGGTACCGCGGCCGTGCTGCTCGGCGGCGCGGCCCTGGTGGCCAGCCCCTTCGTGTTCGGCCTCGTCCGCGACCGCGACCGTGAGCGCGCCGAGCGGATCGCCGTCCGGCAGCGGGCGGAGATCGCCGCCCACCTGCACGACTCGGTGCTGCAGACCCTGGCCCTCATCCAGCGCGAACACGCCGATCCGGACGCGGTCCTGCGCCTGGCCCGCGCCGAGGAGCGCGGCCTGCGGACCTGGCTGTATGGCGACGCGGCCGCCGGTCACACCCCTGGGCTGGCCGAACGGCTCCAGCAGGCAGCGGCCGAGGTCGAGCAGTCCGAGGCCACCGTGGTCGAGGTCGTCACCGTCGGGGACCTCCGCGCGCGCACGCCGGCCACCGACGCCGTCGTGGCCGCCAGCCGGGAGGCGATGCTCAACGCCGCCCGGCACGCCGCAGACCCCGAGCCCGTCCGGGTGTTCGCCCGGGTCAATCCCGACGAGGTCGCCGTGTTCATCCGCGATCGCGGCGTGGGCTTCGACCCCGACTCGTTGGCCGGGGACCGTGGCGGGGTGCGCGACTCCATCGTCGCTCGGATCGCCCGGACCGGTGGCACGACCACGATCCGGTCCGCGCCGGGCGCGGGCACCGAGGTCCAGATCCGGATGCCCCTGTGAGAAGCCCGGCCGCGGGCGCAGCCCCGAACCAGCCTGCCCCGAACCAGCCTGCCCCGAACCAGAACCTGGGCACGCGCGTGCTCATCGTCGACGATCACGCGCTGGTGCGCAGCGGCGTGCGTGCGCAGCTGACCGGCCAGGTCCAGATCGTCGGCGAGGCCGCGGACGTCGGCCCGGCCGTGGTCGCGGTCCTGGCCACCCACCCCGACGTGGTCCTGCTCGATGTGCACCTGCCCGGCGGCACGGGCGCCGAGGTGATCCGCGCGGTCGGCGACCGTGCCCCCGGCACGCGCTGGTTGGCGCTGTCCATCTCCGATTCCCCCGAGGATGTCGTCAGCGTCATCCGGGCCGGGGCGCACGGCTACCTGACCAAGTCCGTCAGCGCCGCCGACCTGATCGACGCCGTGCACCGCGTGGCCGCCGGCGATGCCGTGTTCTCCCCGCGGTTGGCGGGATTCGTCCTCGACTCGTTCCGAACCGGCCCCACCGGGGACCCGGCAGAGGGCCGCGGCCAAGTGCCCGCCGAGGCCGACCTCGACGTCCTGACCACCCGCGAGGTCGAGGTCCTGAGCCTGATCGCTCGCGGGTACACCTACCGCGAGGCCGCCGGCGAGCTCTACGTGTCCGTGCGCACCATCGAGAGCCACGTCAGCGCCGTGCTGCGCAAGCTGCAGCTGTCCAACCGTCGGGAGCTCGCCCGCTGGGCGCACGCGCGCGACCTGCGTTGAACCCGCATCGAATCCACTCGTGGCGACCCCACCCGCCGTCGCAGGGTGCCGCCAGATGCGGCGCTAGATCGAGGGGGTCTCGGCAGTGACTGCCACCTGGGTGCAGTCGAAGACCGCCCGGTAGGCGACCTGCGTGGCCTGTGGCAGCCCCGGCAGGTCCCGCGCCCGGATCCGCGCCGGCGGATTTCCCGGTCCCACGAGGAAGGTGGTCCGCTCGCTCCAGTGATCCCCGACCCAGGACGCGGCCATGACGACGGTGACCTGAGTGGCGGCCACGGGTGCCTGCATCACGACGACGGGAACCGTCACCGGGAGGACGTCGGGGAAGGCCCCGGCCGGTGCCCGACTGCATCCGGAGGCCACGTCGAACGCCGGGTCCGGTGCACAGCCTCCCGCGCCCACGACGAGCCCGGCCAGCACCACTCCCGCGGCCATTCGCAGCATCATCAGGTCATCCCGTTCGTCCGGTGCTTGCCCTTCATGTCGGCACCGGCCGGGTCGGACCTTGAGTCAGCGGCTGGGGCTGTCCAGCACCGAACGGGCGCGCGCCACATCCTCGGCCCAGACCATGATCCGCCGACCCTCGGTGGTGTCCACCTCGCGGCAGCGCACGCCCGCATCGACCAACCGGGACGCCGCCTCACGCGACGCCCGGGCGTTGGCCGGGCTGGCCACCGGGATCATCAGGCCGTACTCCTCCGAGGAGCCCGGGGTGGGCAACGACTCGATCAGCGACGAACTCGTGCTGGCCCAGCGCGCGACCAGGGCCAGGCCGACCAACGCAGCCAGCGCCAGCATCGGCCCGTAGAGGAAGGAGTAGGAACCCCAGTTCACGTCAGTGATTGTGCGCCGAATGGGCAGGCACCGCGACTCGTCGCCTCAGTTCGCCCGGGATTCCCGGGCCAGATCCCGGACGAGGACCCCTGCGTCGCCCGATCCGGGCCACCGGGTGAATCCCAGCCGCTGGTAGAACGACAGGGCCCCGTGGTTGCGTCGATCGACGCCCAGGTGCACTCCGGTTACCTCGGCGTCGCGCAACGTGGTCACGAAGGCCTCGATGAGCGCCCGGCCCAGACCACGGCCCTGTGCCTCGGGCAGCAGGTCGATGTGCAGGTGCGCCGGGAACTGTCCGACCAGGCCCGGCTCGGACCCCGGCGGCTGGTGGAGGTGCTCGACCAGCGCCTGGTCGGCGGGGGTCCGCGCACCGCCGGCCGGCGCCAGCAGTGGGTGGCGGGCGCGCAGCCCGGGCCACCAG
>JBAVKQ010000004.1:0-6252 GCA_049688395.1 Candidatus Nanopelagicales bacterium | reverse complement strand
ACCACCGGGGTCGCCGACGGCTCCGACGTGGTGAAGAACCTGCTCGTCGGCGCGGACGTGGTCATGTCCACCTCCGCGCTGATCCGACGCGGGCCGGGGTACGCCCGGACCATGCTGGACGAGCTCCAGGCCTACCTCGAACGGAAGGAGTTCGCCAGCCTCGAGGCCCTGCGTGGCCTCCTCGCCGTCCCGACCGAGACCGCGGGCAACGCCCTGCAGCGCAGCAGCTACGTGACCGCCATGGAACGGGCGAAGGCGACGTACGGGAGCCTCTAGGTTCCGGAGGCCATGTAGGCGGCGAGGATGTAGTTGGGGTGGCGGTCCATCGTGGTGCGGGCTCGGTCGTAGAGCATGGTCCTGCGCGGGTCAGCGTGACCTTGGGTCCCATCGAGCCCCCGAGGCAGGTCGAGGTCCGCCCTCGATGAGTCAATGAAGGATCGGCGAAGCCTTCCGCGACTCCTCTGGTTGCCAGCCCACCGGTCCCGTCTCACCAGTGCGCAGGGGCGGATCACCGGTTAGGGGCTGGTGTCCCGTCGCTGTCGACTCTGGCGGGGTTCCGTGCGGTTCTTGGCGTCGGTGAGCTGGCGGATCAGGTCGTCGCGGACTTCGGTCAGCGCTTGGTCGAGGGGAGTCCTGCTCGAGGTTGCCACAACCCGCTGGGTGCCAGCGATCCACACCTCTAGGGTGGTCTTCTGATCCGCTCCGTCCCGCTCCTTTACACTCAACACGAGCTCGACTTCTCCGGCGGGGTAGGAACGCAGTCGTGCGTCGAGGGCGGCGAACCGTTCCAGCACCTCGTCCCGCTCCGAGGCGGCGAGGCCGCTGCCCAGTCGCAGGCTCGCGTCGACTGTTGCGTGATCGTCTGGGTCGTTCATGAGTTGTCTCCCGCCCCTCGCCTTGCCGTGGACACCGACGAGGTCACCATACGGACATCCGGCGGGGGAACGCATCGACGCTTGGGTCGCCGGCCCCCGACGACGACACCTGCCCACACCAACCCCGGTAGACCCGGCACACGCCGTGAACCCCGCCCCCGCGATCCCACACACCGGCGCCCCGTCCGCGAGCCCGCCGGGGTGGCCGCCGCGGCCGGCTCATGACCCCCAGCACGCGGGCAGCACGCGCTGGCCTCCTTGGCGATCCCGGTGGCCTTCCCACCCATCCAGGTCACCACACCTGAGCCGGTCAGGGGCGTTGGCCGAGATCGCCCTTCCCGTAGCGGTTCCCGCCCCCACCCCTGCCCCGAACCCATTGCCGCGCCGTGGGCATGGCGCGCCTGATCGGCCAGGCTTCGGGCGCCGGGCGGGAGCCGGTGCACGGTCAGTGGAAGAGACGTTCGACCCAGCGCGAGCACCGGCCGGGGCCGAACGGCTGGCCGACCGGGCTCGGCTGGGCGCGGTCTGATCGCCAGCGGGCCGGACACTGCCCACCAGCAAATTCCGGCGCCTCGGTCAGCCGGTTGTGGCGGCCGCCTGCTCGGCACGTGCGGCGAGGGCCAGTTCACGGGTGCGAGCGAGGTCCTCGTCGGAGAAGACGCCGTTCACACCGCTGATCGCCGCCAGCTTCATCCCGTGCTTCAGGCCGAGCCGGTAGATCTCCTTCACCTTCTCCCACTCGATGTTGCGTCCGATCGTGAAGGTCTCGAAACGGCCCTCGAGTGCCAGGACGATGGTCTCGGCCATGCAGGCGTAGACAATGCCCGGCGGCAGGCCGACGTCACCCATGCGCACGTTCTCGCCGGGTATCTGGATCTCACCGGACTCGATGACGAGCACATCGGGCCGCTTGGCCACATCCTCGGCCGACAGGTCCAGCGGCCGGGCCACGTCGGTGATGACCGCACCGGGCTTGACCCGCATGATGTCCAGGACCTTCTTGCCGGCGCCGGAGGTGGCCGTCACGATCACATCCATGTCGGCGATGTGGTCGTCGGCGCTGGCGGCCACGAAGACCTTCGCCCGTGGGTTCTCGCGCTCGATGTCCGCCTTGAGCGCGAGGAGTTTCGCGGGCGTGGGCGAGACCAACCACAGCTCGTCGCTGACCAGGGCAAGCAGCCGCGCGCAGACCGAGCCGATCGACCCGGTGCCCCCGACGACCATGGCCTTGCCCTTGAGCCGGCCCTCCTCGTCGACCTCGGCGAGTCCGAGCCGGCGCACGGCGTCATTGGCCGCCCATAGGGCACCTGACGCGCTGTACGAGTTGCCGGTCGTGATCGGCAGTGGGGCCCGTTTGGCCACGGTCACCCCGGCGTCGCCGACCACCTTGGTGAAGGCACCCAGGCCCACGATCTGCGCACCCAGCTTCTCGGCCATGTCGGCCGCAGCCAGCAGGCGCTTGTAGGTGAACTCGGGGTCGCGGGACATGATCTCCTTCGGTGTCCCGCCGATGCTGATCAGCCAGCCCTCGACCTCGGCGCCCGTGGGTGAGGTGATGCCGCTGACCTTGCTGTAGAGGAACGGCGGGGCGTGCGCGGCGATCCTCTCCATGCCGTCCATGGCGATCCCGGGCGTCACCTTCGCCACCGCGTTGATCGCATCGAGGTTGCGCAGGTACTCCTGGGACAGCGGGTGCAGGACGAACGCGAACCGGCTCCTGCGCTTGAACCCGCTGGGGTACAGCAGTCGTGGGCTGAACTCCGCGGACTGCAGGATCTCCAGCAGGTCGTCGTCGGTGAGACGAGACTCGTCGGTGTCGCTGACGGCCAGCATCATCGCCTCGAGGGTCGCCTCGTTGACCGTGAAGTCGAAGGGCTGCGGGACGGTGTCCATGATCAGGTCGACGTGACGCGCGCGCAGGTCGGCGATGCGCTGCTCGTCAGCGCCGGCGGTGATCAGCGCCTTGCCATGCAGGTCCGAGATCTCGTACTGCGCCAACTCCTCGAAGGTGGCCACGATGACGTCGCACTCCTCGAGCGCATGGTGGACCTTCGAGTCCATGATCTTGCGCCCCGGCGCGGTCGCGACCGAGACCAGTGGTGCGGGGATCTTGTCGACCACCCAGCCCGACGCGGACAGCACCTTCTCGAAGCCCGCGAACGAGCTGGCCAGCGAGTCCAGGCCGTACTCCTCCACGGGGTCCGCGAAGGTCATGTTGTCGCTGGTCTCGTGCAGCACCCGCGTGGTCCGGTAGTGGTTGGCGCCGCCGAGCACCACCACCCGGGCGTTGGTGAAGTAGCCGGGCATCTCGTTGCCGACATGCCGCACGATCCACTCCTGCAGCACGTCACGCAGGCGGTGCCCGTTGGTGAAGCGCACGTCGGTGATCGCAGTGACCGCCTCGGTGAGCTTGCCCTCGTCACCCGTGAGGGTCCCGGCGGTCCTGGCATCACTGAGCCCGCTGATGCCGATCACGTCGGCCTTGTCGGCCCACGCCTGCACGGTCTCGATCGCCCGGTCGATGCTGCCCTCGGTCCCGATCCGCACGACCCGCATCGGCGTGCCGAGGAGCTCCACATTCTCGTCATAGTCCCGACCCGGTCCCGCCAGGCTGACGTTGACGACCGTGGCGCGCGCGTTGTCCGCCATCTGTGTTCCCTTCACCTAGACCATCGCCTCGGAGCTGATCTCCGGGTGGGCGTGCATGAACTCCAACAAGACGCCCGCGTAGTCCTTGAAGGCCGGGCAGGCCAGCCCCGTACCCGCCAGGTCGGCGGTGGTGTTCGCGGTGGAGTACGTCGTGGCGAAGCCGAAGTAGTCCAGCAGCTCGGCGGGCAGCCCCGTGAGCTGCTCCATCCCGGGCAGGGTCACCAGCAGCGCCCGGAGCACCGAGGGCTTCACCGGCAGGAACACCGGCTTGCGGTTCAGCAGGCCGGCGAAGATCTCGGCAACCTCACGGGCACTCGGTGGGTTCGGGTCCGTGAGCTGGTAGGTCCTGCCCACCGACCGGTCCAGTACCGACAGTTCATCCATCGCCGAGATCAAGAAGTCGCGAGGGACCAACGAGGCCTTGACCTCCGGATCGACGTCGGGCAGGAACACCGCCCCCGGCAACCGCTTGATGTACTCGGCCACGAAGTACGGGCCGTCGAACTTCTGCGTCTCCCCGGTGGCCGAGTCCCCGACCACGATACCCGGCCGGTAGATCGTGGCGGGAAGACCCCCGGCTATCGCCGCGCGGACCAGCACCTCGGCCTCGTACTTGGTCGTCTCGTAGTGGTTGTTGAAGCTCTGACCCTCTTCGAGCACGTCCTCGCCGAACTCGCCGGTGAACTTGCCGCTGACGTAGCAGGTGCTCACGTAGTGCAGTCGCTGGAGATCCGGCTGGCCCGCGCAGAACGCCAGGACGTTCGCGGTGCCCCCGATGTTGACCTTGCGCGCGATCGCCTCAGGAACGGTGAGGTCATAGATCGCGGCAAGATGCCACACCTCGCTCACGTCCCGCGGCGCCGTGGCGTCGCTGAGCCCCAGGCCCACCTCGGTGATGTCGCCCTCAACCAGCTCCACCCGACCGAGGATGTCCGGGTTGGCCGCCTCGAGCTCGGCCAGCCGCTCTCGGGCCGTGTCCATGTGCTTGCCCTGGACGAGGCACAGGGCGTGCACACCGTCGCGCCTGGCCAGCAGCCTCGGCAGCAGCGCGGAACCCAGGAAACCTGGGAATCCTGTCATCAGCAATGTGCTCATGGGACCTCGAGTCTGTCCGGACGACCGCGCGTGGACAGTCAACGGGCATCACCCGGTCCTGACGTGGCCTTCAGTATGGCCGCAGCGCGGGTTGCGTCGCAGGATGGGGCAGACCAGGGGTGCCTGGACCCCGGGGCACCCTCGAGGAGAGGACGGCGCGGTGACTCACGCTGCGGCCACGACATGCACGTCACCGCACCGCTCGGTGCCGCCGAGCGGCTGGCCGCGGTACCGAGTCGTGCCCACGAGGAGTCCCCCTGCTGGACCAATACACCGACTGGCGGACACGCAGCAGCACCGCGCGAACGACCACGCCCGGCGAGAACCCTGAACCGGGCTACGAAATGGGCTACGAGGTCAGACAGGATGTCGGGATCGCCCACCCCATCGACGTTCCCGCCTCGGCGAGGGCGGTGAACTCCATACCGGGCCCGGCGGCCGCAGGGGGCCTGGTGGGCTCCATCGTCCACTCTGGGCTGACAGCCGGCCCGCGTGTCATCAGCTGCTCGCCGCCGATCCTGGCCGTTGTCGGGACGCGACCGCGTGCACGTCGGGCGTCGATTTGCCTGGTCGGTGCTTCAGACCGCTTGGTCGTTGGAGATTGGGGCGATGTCGAGCAGGGCCGTCAACGCGGCCCGGTGGGCCTCGTAGGCAGTGCGACCGGTGCGCGTGATCGAGAATGCGGTGCTCGACCCACGCCCGCGTCCGTACTTGGTGGATTTCACGTAGCCCGCGGACTCCAGGGCCGACATCTGCTTGGACAGGTCGGAGTCGCTGAGGCCGAGGTGCTCCCGGAGGAAGGTGAACGAGACGTGTGGGGCGTTGGCCACGATCGCCATCGCCGCCAACCGCTTGGGCGCGTGGATGATCGGGTCGAGATCGGCGATCATGCCAACCGCTCCCGCACCGATCTGGCCGCCCCGGTGTAGGCCCTCTCGTACCAGGCGAGCCCCCCGGCCACCAGCACGAACGCGATCAGCGCCGCGGCCGGGATGCCCACCAGCCACCACACGACAGTGACCACGGCCAGGACGACGGCGCACCCGATGAAGTACCAGCCCCAGACTCGCCCGATCTCCGCCGGTGGGGTCCCCGTCCCGGGGATGGGCAGCGCGCCGTGACGTCGCTGCATCCAGGCGATGCAGCCGGCCTCCAGGGCCATGAGCACCCCAAGCGAGATCGCGAACAGGGCGGTGCGCTCCGGCAACAACGTGAAGATCCCCACGATAGCGGCGACCCACAGCGCCGTGACCGGGGCGAACCACGGCGGCGAGGCGGGGTAGTCGATGTACGGGGCCGCCGCGGCACGCTCGGCGGCCAGCAGTGCACGGAAGGCCTCATCACGATTGGTTTCCATACCGGAAAGCATAGCCACCACTTTCGACTTGTGCAAGTAGAAAGCGGAGGCCACTCTCGGGGGTCCCTGGGTTCTTCCTTCCACGAGGCGCTTGAACCAGTAGTCACCCCGCCGGCCCGGACGAGTGGACCAAGGCCGCATCGGGCAAGTCACAGGAGCGGGCCAACTTCGGGAGCCCGACCACCCGCTCTCTTTGGGGCTACAGAGTGGGCCACAGCCGTGAGCCCACTCCCGGGATCGCCCACCCCATAGCCGTTCTCGCTCCCACGACAAGGG
>JBAVKQ010000003.1:0-15832 GCA_049688395.1 Candidatus Nanopelagicales bacterium | reverse complement strand
CCCGGAGGCGCCGGCCGCCTCCGAGGAGCCCAGCGCGTCGGCCAGCCCCTCACCGAAGCCGGCGGTGGAGCAGCCCGAGGTGCCCGTGCAGGCCGCGGCCAACGACGCCGACTTCCAGGAGCGCGCGCTGCGCCTGGACTGCACCCTGCCAGAGAACACTTCGGGCAACCCCGACGATCCGGCGCAGTGGCTGGCCACCTGTGATCGCGACGGAACGGTCAAGTACCTCCTCCAGCCGGTGTTCATCAAGGGCACCTCGGTCACCAGTGCCACGGCCCAGCTGGATCCGCAGACCAGCGGGTGGTCGGTCTCCCTGGAGTTCGACGCCGAGGGCGCGCGGGCACTGGCCGAGATCTCCACCGAGATCTGGCAGAAGGAGCCGCCCCAGAACCAGTTCGGGATCGTGCTCGACGGCGTGGTCTACAGCGCCCCGCAGTTCAACGAGCCGATCGGCGGCGGGCAGGCCCAGATCACCGGTGATTTCACCGCTGACGAGGCCAACGACCTGGCCAACGTGCTGAAGTTCGGCTCGCTGCCGATCAGCCTCGAGGTGGGCCAGATCACCTCGCTGACCCCGACCGCCGGTGCGGACTACCTGCGCGCCGGCCTGCTCGCCGGTGCGATCGGCCTGATCCTGGTGGCCCTGTACCTGCTGGCCTACTACCGGGCGCTGGGCCTGGTGGCGGTGGCCAGCCTGCTCGTGGCCGGGATCATCACCTACGCCCTGTTCGTGATCTTCGGACGCACTGTGGGCTTCACCCTGACCCTGGCCGGTATTGCCGGGGCGATCGTGGCGATCGGCATCACCGCCGACTCCTTCATCGTCTACTTCGAACGACTGCGCGACGAGGTGCGCGAGGGGCGCAGCCTGCGGGTCGCGGTCGACACCGGCTGGATCCGGGCCAGGCGTACCCTGCTGGCCGCCGACTTCGTGTCGTTCCTGGGTGCGGTGGTGCTCTACGTGCTCAGCATCGGCAGCGTGCGCGGATTCGCCTTCGCGCTCGGACTGACCACCCTGGTCGACGTCCTGGTGGCGTTCACGTTCACCCGCCCGGTCGTCGGTCTGCTGGCCGCCACCAAGTTCTTCCAGTCCGGGCATCCGCTGTCGGGGGTGGACCCCAAGCGCCTCGGTATCCCCGACCACCCGGCAGCACGCCCCTCGACCACGGCAGGGAGGCGCTGATCATGTCGCGCATCGGATCGTTCGGCCACAAGCTCTACTCGGGTGAGATCTCCTACAACATCGTCGGCCAGCGTCGGCGCTGGTACGCCATCTCGGGCGTCGTGGTCCTCATCGCCCTGCTCTCGTTGTTCGTGCGCGGGCTGAACTACGGCATCGAGTTCACCGGTGGGGCGGAGTTCCAGGTGCCCTCGAACTCCTGCACCATCGATCAGGCCCGCGCCGCGGTGCAAGGCGCCGGGGTCACCCCCAGCACCGTCACCGAGTTGGGCTCGGCCACCATCCGGATCACCACCGAGGCGGTCGAGAGCGGGCAGAGCACGGGGATCCGCTCGGCGCTGGCCGACGCGTGCGGGGTCACCGCGCAGGACGTGTCGGTGCAGATCGTCGGGCCGACGTGGGGCGGTGAGATCACCCAGAAGGCACTGACCGCCCTGGTGGTGTTCCTGGCCCTGCTGAGCATCTTCCTGGCCGTCTACTTCGACTGGCGGATGGCCCTGGCCTCGTTGGTGGCCCTCGTGCACGACGTGGTCATCACGATCGGGGTCTACTCGCTGTTGCAGTTCGAGGTGACCCCGAGCACCGTCATCGGCGTGCTGACCATCCTGGGCTACTCGCTCTATGACACCGTGGTCGTGTTCGACAAGGTCAAGGAGAACACCCGCGGGGTGCTGGGCCAGAGCCGTCGGACCTACTCGCAGTCGGCCAACCTGGCGGTCAACCAGACCCTGGTGCGCAGCATCAACACCTCCGTGGTGGCGCTGCTGCCCGTCGCCGCGATCCTGTTCGTAGGCGCGGGAGTCCTCGGGGCAGGCACGCTCAAGGACCTCGCCCTGGCCCTGTTCGTGGGCATGGCCGCCGGCACGTACTCGTCGATCTTCATCGCCACGCCGGTCCTGTGCCAACTCATGGAGCGCGACCCGCAGATGCAGGCCCTGGCTCGCCGGGTCCAGGCGCGTGGCTCGGGTCCGCGCGGCACCGGGGGCACGCCGGCGAAGTCCTCGCCCACTGGGGCCAGCCCGCAGGGATCCGGCGGCGGGGTGGCAGTGGCCGAGGGCACCGACGCGGCGGCGGAGGTCGCCGAGGAGAACTCCGAGGCCATGGACCGCGCTCGCGCCCGTCGGGCGGCCAGCGGGCCACGCAACCAGCCCAAGCGGAGCAGTCGCGCCGACCGGCACTGAGCGCCCGGCTCCCTGAGCCCTGCGGCCCTGAGTCCTCCGGCACTGGAGCGGACCGGCACCCGCCCACTGCGCGCCGTACACTCCCCCTAGTGACCCAGGAGGTGCGCGTGGCCGATCCGGAGACGCTGCCGGTCGACGCGGCGGTGGAGTCAGCCCCAGGGCTGCGCTCCCGGCTGTCCCGGTTGGCCAACCGGGGTGTCTCCGGGAGCCCGGCGGATCTCGATCCGGTGCTGCGCTCGCTGCGTCACTTCCATCCCCGGGCCGACACCCGAGTGGTCGTGCAGGCCTACCACACCGCCGCGGACATGCACCGGGAGCAGAAGCGGCGCTCCGGCGAGCCTTACATCACCCATCCGGTCGCGGTCACCCAGATCCTGGCGGACATGGGAATGACCGGGCCCACGCTGGCGGCGGCCCTGCTGCACGACACCGTGGAGGACACCGGCTACACGCTCCAGGCGCTGCGTGCCGACTTCGGCGACGAGATCGCTTCCCTGGTCGATGGCGTGACCAAGCTGGACAAGGTCACCTACGGCGAATCCAGCGCCGCCGAGACCGTGCGCAAGATGGTCGTGGCGATGGCCCGCGACATCCGGGTGCTGGTGATCAAGCTCACCGACCGGCTGCACAACATGCGCACCCTGCAGTGGCTGCCCCCGGAGAAGCAGGCGATCAAGGCCCGCGAGACCCTGGACATCTACGCCCCACTTGCCCACCGGCTGGGCATGAACACCGTGAAGTGGGAACTCGAGGACCTCGCGTTCGCCACCCTGCACCCCAAGATGTACGACGAGATCGTGCGCCTGATCGGCCAGCGCGCCCCGGCCCGCGAGCAGTTCCTCGAGCAGGTCATCGGCGACATCGAGGACCGGCTGCGCAGCGCCCGCATCCGCGCGACCGTGACCGGGCGGCCCAAGCACTACTACTCGGTGTACCAGAAGATGATCGTGCGCGGTCACGACTTCGGCGACATCTACGACCTGGTCGGTGTGCGAATCCTGGTCGAGTCCGTACGCGACTGCTACGCGGTGCTGGGCACCCTGCACGCGGCCTGGAACCCGCTGCCCGGGCGGTTCAAGGACTACATCGCGATGCCGAAGTTCAACATGTACCAGTCGCTGCACACCACCGTGATCGGCCCGGAGGGCAAGCCCGTCGAGGTGCAGATCCGCACCCACGAGATGCACCGCTCGGCCGAGTACGGGATCGCCGCGCACTGGCGCTACAAGCAGACCGAGGTCGGCGGCAAGCTCGGGCCCGACGATCTGGGCTGGCTGCGGCAACTCGTGGAGTGGCAGCGCGAGACCGAGGACCCCGGCGAGTTCCTCGAGTCGCTGCGCTACGACCTGGGCTCCACCGAGGTGTTCGTGTTCACCCCGCGCGGGGACGTGATCGCGCTGCCGTCGGGCTCCACCCCGATCGACTTCGCCTACGCGGTGCACACCGAGCTGGGGCACCGGTGCGTCGGCGCCCGGGTCAACGGTCGGCTGGTCCCACTGGACAGCCAGTTGGCCAACGGTGACGCAGTGGAGGTGTTCACCTCCAAGGCCGAGGGGGCCGGTCCCAGCCGGGATTGGCTCACGTTCGTGCGCAGCCCCCGGGCGCGGAGCAAGATCAAGGCCTGGTTCTCCCGGGAGCGTCGCGAGGAGGCGATCGAGAAGGGCAAGGATCAGCTGCTCAAGGCCATGCGCAAGGAGGGCGTCTCCGTGCACCGGCTGCTTTCCACAGCTGCCCTGAGTGCGGTGGCCGCGGACCTGCGTCAGGCGGACGTCAGCGCCCTCTACGCTGCGATCGGCGAGGGCCGGATCGGTCCGCAGACGGTGATCCATCGCCTGGTCGCCACCGCGGGTGGGGCCGCCGCAGCGGCTGACGACGCCGCCGAGGCGGTCACCCCGCAGGCGATGCCCAAGATGCGCCAGCGGGCCAACTCCGATGCGGGCGTCACGGTGATCGGCGCCAACCACGGAGATGTCTGGGTCAAGCTCGCGCGCTGCTGCACCCCGGTCCCCGGCGACGAGATCACCGGGTTCGTGACCCGGGGCAGCGGCGTGTCCGTGCACCGGCAGGACTGCCCGAATGTCGCAGCGATGGCCGGTCAGGCCGAGCGGTTCGTCCCGGTGGCGTGGTCGCCGGGCGCCTCTTCGGTGTTCCTGGTCAACATCCAGGTGGAGGCCCTGGACCGCTCGCGGCTGCTGGCCGACGTCACCCGGGCCCTGGCCGATCATCACGTCGACATCCTGAGCGCCTCGGTGAGCACCACCAAGGAGCGGATCGCGATGTCGCGGTTCACCTTCGAGATGGGCGACCCGAAGCACCTGGGGTCCGTGCTGCGCGCGGTCCGGGGGGTCGAGGGCGTGTTCGACGCCTACCGGGTCTGAGCCTCGTGCGTCAGCCGGAGTACTCGGCCAGGGAGTTCTCCGCGGCCGCGAGCAGGGCGCGGGTCTGCTCGACCCGCCCGTCGAGGTCGGCGGCCTTGCGCTCGTCCCCGGCGGTGCGTGCCGACTCCGCCTGCTTCTCGAGCTTGGCCAGCGAGGCCTGGAACGTCTGCACCGTGGACTCGGCGAAGGCGCGCTTGGCCGGGTCGGTCCGGCGCCACTGGTCCTCCTCGGAGCGGCGCACCGCGTCCTCGACCTTGCGCAGCCGGCCCTCCACCCGGTCGCGGTCGTTGCGCGGCACGTGGCCGACGGCATTCCAGCGCTCGGCGATGGTGCGCAGCGCGGACTTCGCAGCGGCGAGGTCCTTGACCGGCAGCAGGCCCTCGGCCTCGGAGGCCAATGCCTCCTTGGCGACGAGATTCTCCGCCTGGTCACCGTCGATGGCGTTCTGCGATGCGGTCCGGGCGTCGAAGAACACGTCCTGCGCGGCGCGGAACCGCGCCCACAGCTTGTCCTCGTCGTGCCGGCCGCCCCGGGGCGCGACCTTCCACTGGTCCATCAGGCCCCGGTAGGCGCGCGCGGTCTCGACCCAGTCGGTGCTCGAGGACAGCGCCTCGGCCTGGGCGATGAGCGCCTCCTTGGCCGTGGTGGCCTCCTTGCGCTGGGCATCGAGGTTGGCGAAGTGCACCCGGCGCGCCTTGTCGAAGACCGACCGGGCGGCGCTGAAGCGCTTCCAGAGCTCCTGCTCGCTGTCGCGGCTGGCCCGGTCCCCTCGGGGCAGCGCGGTCCAACGCTCCTGCAGCTCCTTGAAGCTGTCCCCGGTGGCCTTCCACTGCGTGGCGTTGGCCAAGCTCTCGGCCGATTCGACGATCGCGGTCCGAGCGGCCAGTGTCTGGGCGCGGGCAGCAGCCTTGGCCGCCGCGGCCGCCTCCTGCTGGGCCTGCCCGGCGAGCTCGATCTGCTCGGCCAGCGTGGTGAGCAGCGCCAGGTCGCCCACGACGTGCGGGTTGGCCACGGCCTCGGTGAGCTTGGACACGACGATCGTGACGTTCTCCGCTGAACCCTTGCCGTCCTTGAGCCGGGCGATCAGCAGCTCGGCCTCCGCCTTGAGCCCCTCGTACTTGCGCTCGAAGAAGGCCAGGCCCTGCGCCGGCGCGCCGGCCGCCCACTGGCCCACGGCGACCTCCTGGCCGTCCGGGCGCCGGACATACACCGTGCCGTCGTCCGCGACGCGTCCGTGGTCGTGCTCGGTCATGCTGGCAACCCTCCGTAGTCCTGATCCGGGTCATCATCCCACGCGAGTCGCGCGGACTCAGCCCTCCGAGGTGCTCACCGTGGCCTTCTCGATCCCGATCGGTGCAAGCGGGGCACCATCGCCCTTGTCACCCTGCGCACCGGCTGCCGCGACCTTCTCCACGATGTCGCGGCCCTCGGTCACCTGGCCCCAGATCGTGTAGTCCGCCGGCAGCGTGGTGTCCTGGTAGACGAGGAAGAACTGGCTTCCGGCGGTCCCGGGTCCCGCATTGGCCATGGCCACGGTGCCGGCCGGATAGTTCGCGTCACCCGCCTCGGGGAGGTTCTCGTCGGGCACCGTGAAGCCGGGACCGCCGGTGCCGCTGGCCGTCGGGTCCCCGCACTGGAGAACGTAGGGGTTCTGGGTGGTCACCCGGTGGCACAGCGTGGAGTCGAAGTAGCCCTGCTCGGCCAGCCAGAGCATGGAGTTGACCGTCTCGGGTGCCTCGGCGGCGGCGGTGTCGATCACGATGTCCCCGCAGTTGGTGGCCAGCGTGAGCTGGTAGTCCGTGCCGTCCTCGAGGGTCAGCTCCGGCGCGGCGTCCCACGACTGCGGGTCAGCCGGTGGGGTGGGCGCCGGGCCGCACCCCGCGGCCGTCGGCGCCGGCGCGGCGACATCGTCGCCCGACGTGCTGGGCCAGAACACCAGCGCAGCCACGGCGAGCACGCCGACGAGTACGGCCACACTCCAGCCGATGAGCAGTCGTCGGCGGTGCTGGGCATGGCGCGCGACCCGGCGGGCCTCCTGGCGCTCCCGCTTGGCTGCGGCCAGTTCGCGGCGGCGCCTGTTGGTGGCGCCGGTCCCGGGCTTCTTGGGGTTGGACACGTGGGCTCCGAGGTGTGGGGGTGACGTGCGACTCGGCGAGTCTAGGACCGTACGGGTTGCGCAGGGCGCCGCCCCCGAGGTGTCGGGCGTGCGCACCGGGTGCCGGTGGGCCGTTCCGGGGATTCGGCCCAGCGCCGCGCGCACCGATACCCTTGGCCCCGGGCGTGTGCACCCCGCCTGCCCACCAGTCACCGTCACCGCAGGAGCGCGCATGCTCATCGCAGGGTTCCCGGCCGGGCCGTTCGCCACGAACTGCTGGATCCTGGCGCCCGGTCCGCGCAGCGAGGCCGTCATCATCGACCCGGGCATGGACAGCCAGGCCGGGATCGAGTCGATCGTGGCCGAGCATCACCTGCGCCCGGTGGCCGTCGTGCTCTCGCACGGGCACCTGGACCACATGTGGTCGGTGCTGCCGGTCTGCGATGGCTACGGGATCCCCGCCTGGATCCACCCCGAGGACCGGCACCTGCTCGCCGATCCGTGGGCCGGTGTGTCGGGGGAGACCCGGTTGATGTTCGCCTCCGTCGTCGGCGCCACCGATTTCGCCGAGCCCTCGGAGGTGCGTGAGTTGACCGACGGCGCCCAGCTCGAGATCGCCGGGATGACGTTCACCGCCGACCACGCGCCCGGGCACACCCAGGGCTCGACCGCGTTCCGGATGCTGGACACCGGCGCCGAGCCGTTGATGCTGTCCGGCGACCTGCTGTTCGCCGGCGCGATCGGGCGCACCGATCTGCCCGGTGGCGACCCCGCGGCGATGCAGGAGTCCCTGGCCCGGGTCGTGCTCACCCAGCCCGACGACATGCTCGTGCTGCCCGGTCACGGCGAGACCACCACGATCGGTACCGAGCGGCGGGTCAACCCGTTCCTGGCCGGACTGGTGCCGCCCGGCCCGCGTACATGAGCCGGCCCGCCGCGCTGTCGGGATTCCCCGAGTACCTGCCCGCCGACCGGATCGTCGAGCAGCACGTGCTGGACACTGTCCGCCGGGTGTTCGAGCTGCACGGGTTCGCCTCGGTGGAGACCCGGGCCGTCGAGCCGTTGGCGCAGATGCTGCGCAAGGGCGAGATCGACAAGGAGGTCTACGTCCTGCGCCGGCTGCACGCCTCCGCCGACGAGCCGGACGCCGGTCTGGGCCTGCACTTCGACCTGACCGTGCCGTTCGCGCGGTACGTGGTGCAGAACGCGGGGCACCTGGAGTTCCCGTTCCGGCGCTACCAGGTCCAGAAGGTGTGGCGCGGCGAGCGCCCGCAGGAGGGCCGCTACCGCGAGTTCGCCCAGGCCGACATCGACGTGGTCGGGCGCGACACCCTGGCCGCGCACCACGAGGTCGAGGTCGCACTGGTGATGGCCCAGGTGTTCCGCGCCCTGCCGATGCCCCCGGCAGTGATCCTGGTCAACAACCGCAAGCTGGTCGAGGGGTTCCTGCTGGGCCTGGGTGCCACGGACACCGCCGCCGGCCTGCGCGCGTTGGACAAGTTGGACAAGGTCGGGGCAGCCCGGGTGGGCGAGCTGCTGCACACCGAGGCCGGGCTCAGCGCCGGCGCTGCGCAGACCTGCCTGGCCCTGGCCGCGATCCGTACCGCCGACACGTCGTTCGTCGCCGCGGTGCGCGCCCTGGGCGTCGAGCACCCGATGCTCGACGCGGGCCTGGCCGAGCTGGCCTCGGTCGTGTCAGCCGCCGCCGACCGGATGCCCGGTGCGGTCGTGGCCGACCTGCGGATCGCGCGCGGTCTGGACTACTACACCGCCACCGTCTACGAGACCCAGCTGATCGGCTACGAGGACTTCGGCTCGATCTGCTCCGGCGGGCGTTACGACGCCCTGGCCAGCGACGGGCGGACCACCTACCCCGGCGTGGGGATCTCCCTGGGCGTCTCCCGGCTGATGGCCGTCCTGCTGGGTCGCGGCCTGGTCCGGGCCACCCGCTCGGTGCCCACCTGCGTGCTGGTCGCCGTCGCCGACGAGGCCGCCCGCGCCCAGTCCACCGCGGTCGCCGACCAGCTCCGGGCCCGCGGCATCCCGGCCGAGGTGGCGCCCAGCGCGGCGAAGTTCGGCAAGCAGATCAAGCACGCCGACCGGCGCGGCATCCCGTTCGTCTGGTTCCCGGACACCGACACCGACCCCGGCGCCGACAGCGAGCGCGACCGCGAGCCGGACAGCGAGCTCCACAGCGGACGCGCTGCCACCGGCTCGGTCAAGGACATCCGCTCCGGTGCGCAGGTGCCTGCCGACCCGTCCACCTGGAACCCGCCCGCAGCCGACCTGCACCCGCGCGTCGAGCGCATCGTCCCCGAGTCCGAGGAGACCCCGTCATGATCCGCACCCACGAGGCCGGCAGCCTGCGCCCCGAGCACGTCGGCCAGGTCGTGACCCTGGCCGGCTGGATCGGCCGGCGCCGCGACCACGGCGGCGTGGCGTTCCTGGACCTGCGCGACGCCTCCGGGATCGTCCAGGTCGTCGTGCACGACCCGGGGGTGGCGCACCCGCTGCGCAACGAGTTCTGCGTGCGGGTGCTCGGCGAGGTGAGCGCCCGACCCGAGGGCAACGAGAACCCGGACCTGGCCACCGGCGCGGTCGAGGTGATGGTCCGCGAGCTCGAGGTGCTCTCCGAGTCCGCCCCGCTGCCGTTCCCGATCGACGAGCACGTCGAGGTCGGCGAGGAGGCCCGGCTACGTTACCGCTACCTGGACCTGCGCCGACCGGAGCCGGCCCGGATCATGCGGCTGCGCTCCACGGTCAACCAGATCGCCCGCCAGGTGCTCTTCGACCGCGACTTCCTCGAGATCGAGACGCCCACCCTGACCCGCTCCACCCCCGAGGGGGCGCGGGACTTCCTGGTGCCGGTGCGTCTGCAGCCGGGCAACTGGTACGCGCTGCCCCAGTCCCCGCAGCTGTTCAAGCAGCTGCTGATGGTCGCCGGGATGGAGCGCTACTTCCAGATCGCGCGCTGCTACCGCGACGAGGACTTCCGCAAGGATCGCCAGCCCGAGTTCACCCAGCTCGACATCGAGATGAGCTTCGTCGAGCAGGCCGACGTCCTCGAGGTGGGCGAGGCTGTCGTCCGCGCCCTGTGGGCCGGCACGATCGGCCACGAGATCGGCGAGATCGCGCATCTGACCTTCGCCGAGGCGATGCGCCGGTTCGGCACCGACAAGCCCGACCTGCGCTTCGCGCTGGAACTCGTCGAGCTGACCGACTACTTCGCCGACACCGGGTTCCGGGTGTTCCAGGCGCCGTACGTGGGCGCGGTCGTGATGCCCGGTGGCGGCGCGCAGCCCCGACGCACGTTCGACGCCTGGCAGGAGTGGGCCAAGCAGCGCGGTGCCCGGGGCCTGGCCTACGTGACCCTTGCCGAGGACGGCGCCCTGGGCGGTCCGGTGGCCAAGAACCTCACCGACGCCGAGCGCGAGGGCCTGGCTGCCGCCACCGGAGCGCAGCCCGGGGACTGCATCTTCTTCGCCGCCGGGGCGGCTCCCGAGGCGCGCGCCCTGCTGGGTGCCGCGCGGTTGGAGATCGCCGAGCGGGTCGGCCTGATCGACCCGGACGCGTGGTCGTTCCTGTGGGTCGTGGACGCGCCGGTGTTCGAGGCGATCGTCGACGACGCCGGCAACCCGGGCTGGACGGCGGTGCATCACCCGTTCACCTCCCCGAACGCCGACTGGATAGACCACTTCGAGGAGACCCCCGGCGAGGCACTGGCCCACGCCTACGACCTGGTCTGCAACGGCAACGAGATCGGCGGTGGGTCGATCCGTATCCACCGGGCCGACGTCCAGCAGCGGGTGTTCTCGGTACTCGGGATCGACGAGCAGGAGGCGCGCGACAAGTTCGGGTTCCTGCTCGATGCGTTCGCCTTCGGCCCGCCGCCGCACGGTGGGGTCGCCTTCGGTTGGGACCGCATCGTCATGCTGCTCACCGGGGCGTCGTCGCTGCGCGAGGTGATCGCGTTCCCGAAGACCGGCGCCGGGCAGGACCCGCTCACGGGGGCGCCGACTGCGATCACAGCGGCGCAGCGTCGCGAGGCGGGGATCGACGCGACGCCGGAGGCCGGTGGCGCTGCCGGCGCGGGCAGCAATGACACTTCTGGCGGTGCCGGGGCACCCCAGCCCTCGCCCCAGGGCTGAGGGCTTCGTAGTCTGGTCCCCGCGGGGGACTGCCGAACCGGCCGACGGTGCGGGGGAGAGGAGCGCGATGTCCATTCAGGCGATCCGAGCGTCGTGGATCCTGATCCTGGCCGTGCTGGCCGGTCTGCTCGTGGCCGGCCCGGCACACGCACACTCGGACCTGCGGTCCTCGGACCCGGTCGACGGTTCGAGCCTGGCCGCCGCCCCGGCGCAGGTGTCCTTCACGTTCAACGAGCGACTGCTGGCCCAGGGCAATGCGATCACGGTCACCGAGGTGGCCAGCGGCCAGCGGTTGAGCATGGGTGCCCCCGAGGTGGACGGCGAGACCGTGACGGTGGCGTGGCCGGCGGTCAGCCCCGCGGGGGAGTACCGGGCGGCCTACCGGGTGGTCTCGGCCGACGGGCACCCGATCAACGGCACGATCACGTTCGCCGTGGCGCCGGCGGCCGGGTCGGCTGCGCCTGCGGCCACAGCCAGCCCGGCCCCGGCCACAGCCAACCCGGCGGCCGGTACGGCGGTCGGTGGCCAGTCGCCGGTTCCCGACCCGATGGGCCCGACCGACGCGACATCCCCGGTCCCCGTGGGCGCCCCGGCCAGCCCGCCCGATGACGGCGCGGGCAGCAGCCTGCTGGTGCTGTTCGTCGCCCTGGGCGTGGCGATCGTGCTCGGCGCCGTGGGCGGTGCGTTGTTCATGCGTCGCGCGCGATGACGACCACCGCGGCCCCGCCGCCTCCACAGCCGCAGTCCCCGCAGCCGCAGTCCGAGGCGCCGGCGGCTCCGACCACCCGGCGGCGCAGCCGGGCTCCGCGACTCGTGTGGGCCAGTGCCGCGCTGCTCGCCCTCGCGGTGGCCGCGCTGGCAGCGGGCCTGTGGTGGACGCCGCTGGACGACGGATTGCCCGACGCCGGGCGTCTTGTGGTCGATGGGCTGCCGCTGCTGCGCCTGGTCACCCTGCTGGCCGGCGGGACGCTGGCGGGGTTCGGGCTCTCGGCGATCGCCCTGGACCCGGCGGCGAAGACCTCGGTGACCCGCTCGGGACGCATCGACCTGACCGTGGCCGCCACCTCGGCCTTCGTGCTCGCCGGGGCGAGCCTGGTGTTCGCCGTGTTCACGCTCGCCGACGTTCTGGGCTTGGGCCTGGGTGAGCTGACCGGGCCGGTGCTGCAGACCTACCTCTGGGATGTGGAGGTCAGCCGCGCACACCTGATCAGCGCCGTGCTCGCGGTGGGTGTGGGCATCGGACTGCTCCGGGCGCGCGCGCTGGGCACCGCTGCCACCTGGTACCTCGTCGGCTTGACCGCGGTCGGGATCCCGTCGCTGACCGGGCACGCGGCCGGGCTCGGCTCGCACTCGACGGCCCTGATCAGTGGTTTCGCCCATACCGTCTCCGCGGCGGTCTGGGCCGGTGGATTGGTCGCCCTGGCCACCCACGCGCTGCGTCGGGCTCCCCACCTCGTCGAGCGGGTGCGCCGCTTCGGGGTCGTGTCCATCGGGGCGGTCGGCGTGCTCGCGGTGACCGGCTTCGCCTCGGCCGCCACCCGGCTGGACTCGTTCGCCCAGCTGTTCACGACCAGCTACGGGCGCACCGTCCTGGCCAAGATCATCGCCCTGGTCGTCGCCGGCGGGCTAGGCCTGCTGTCCCGGCGGGCCAACCAGTCCGGGGCCGCGCCGAACCGGGGCCGGCTGATGGCCGAACTGGCCGTCCTCGGCGGCGCGCTGGGGGTCGCCGTGGCGCTGGCCCGCTCGGACTTCCCGCGGGAACCGATCTCGCTGCCGACCCTCGGCGAGGAGGTCGTCGGCTACCCGTTCCCGCCGCCGCCCACGTTCGCGAACGTCGCGTTCGGCTGGCACCCGGACTGGGTCTGGCTGGCCATCACCGCACTGGCGACCGGCCTGTACCTCGCCGGCTACGTGGTGCTGCGCCGGCGGGGCGACGCCTGGCCGGTCGGTCGGCTGATCGCGTGGCTGCTGGGCTGGAGCGTGGTCGTGTGGGCCACCAGCGCCGGGGTCGCCTGGTACGCGCCGTTCGCCTTCAGCCTGCACATGATCTCGCACATGGCCCTGGCGATGATGGCCCCGGTGCTGCTCGTGCTGGGCGGGCCGATCACCTTGGCGCTACGGGTCATCCCGGCCGCCCACGGCGGGGGGCGCGGTCCACGCGAGTGGATCATCTGGGGCCTGCACTCGCCGGTCACCAGGTTCCTGACCATGCCCGGGTACGTGCTGTTCATCTACACGATCGGCCTGTACGGGCTGTACTACACGAGCCTGTACGCCACGTTGATGTCCTCGCACCTGGGGCACTTCGCGATGCAGGTGCACTTCCTGGCCGCCGGCTACCTGTTCTACTGGGTGATCGTCGGTGTGGATGCCGCCCCTCGGCGGCTGAGCCATCCCGCGCGGCTGATCCTGCTGATGGCCTCCCTGGTGATCCACTCGTTCTTCGCGGTGCCCATGATGATGGCCGACGCCCCGATGGTGGCCGACTGGTACGCGCTCGTGCAGACCCCGTGGCTGACCGATCCCGCGGCTGACAGCAGACTGGCCGGCGGGATCGCGTGGGGGTTCGGCGAGATCCCCACGCTCATCGTGGCGATGGCCCTGGGCGTGCAGTGGTCGCGCTCCGACGAGCGCGAAGCGCGCCGGCTGGATCGGCGCGCCGATCTGGACGGCGACGCTGCGCTGCGCGCCTACAACGAGAAGCTGGCGCGGGTCAACGCAGAGGACGAGGCCAGGCGGGGCGGCCGTACGCAGGGCAGCTGAGCGCAGAGCGGTTGAGCGGCAGGGCGGTTGAGCGGCAGGGCGGTTGAGCGGAAGCCGGCGTCGGCGGCTCACTCGGTCGAGGTCTCGCTGCGGGTTGCAGGAGCCACCAGCGCACCGGAATGACCGCGCTCGTGCGCGCGCCCGGATCCTTCGATCACCTCGACCAGCAGCAGGGCGACGGCGGCCGCCGCAGCGGTCCACGCAACGATCGCCGGGCTGAGTCGGTCGGCCAGGAGCAGGAACGCCAGCGCCGCCCCGAGCACGAGGGCGCGCAGGGTGGGCACCAGCATCGGGTGCGCCGCGGTGAAGCGCCCGAGCGGTCCCTCGGCCAGGGGGTCGCCCCAGCCCTGGGCGGATCCCTCGATGGCCGAGCGGACCCGTCGACCCGAGCTGGTGGCCCCCGCCAGCCAGCCGCCGATGACCAGGACCACGCCCAGGGTCAGCATCACCAGCAGCGCGTTGACCAGGAAACGCAGCACGGTGGCGCTGAGGATCTCGAACAGGCCGGCGAAGCCCGAGGGTGCGGAGTCCACCAACTGCGCCATCCCCAGGTTCAACCCCGCGTAGGTCGCCAGCGCGCCCAGCGTCAACCCGAGTCCGGTCCACAGCACGCCGCGGGCGCGTGGGCGCCACAGCAGGATCCCGATCGCGAACATGCCCAGCACGACCAGCCACATCCAGCTGGCCACCGGGAGGAAGATGCGCAGGGCGTCCACGGTCAACTGCAGGTTGGGTGTGTCGGCGAGCACCACCGAGCGCCCGGGCACCTCGATGGTGTCCACGAAGGGCACACCCTGCTCGGCCAGACGGGCGGCGACGAGATCCACAGCCACCTTGGTGTCCAGCACGATCTGGCCGTCGGCCAGCGCGAGCGCCGCACCTTCCTGGTCACCCTCGATGAGCTGCGCGGCACGCGCCTGCAAGGTGATGGCCACCGAGTTCCAGAGGCTCCCGAACCGCTCGCTGTTGACGTAGGAATCGACCCCCGACTCGATGGCGCCGTTCACGCCTGAGGCGATCGAGCTGGCGATCGTGTCGCCGCCGGGACGCACACCGGCCAGTGGGCCCTCGAACCTGCCGAGGACCTCCTCGATGCGACCCTGGGCGTCCAGCGCCTCGACCAGCGCCGCGGCGACTTCGGTGGAGATGGTCTGCTTGACGACCGGGTCCTCGGACAGCGGGGCGAGGGTCTGGGCGAACTGCTCGGCGTCCATCAGGGTCCGCTCGGCCCAGAGCGCCCCCACGGCGAACGGGGCCAGCAGGGTGGCGACGATGATCAACAGGGCAGCAACGATGCGACGCATAGGGGGATCGTAGGGCCGTCGCGGCCGCGGCCGACCGGTGCGCGGGCGCGTCGTCCAGGAGGCGGAACTCCGGGGACGGCCGACGCGGTGCCTATCATGGCCCGATGGCCGGACCCTCCCGAACGACGCCGTCGGGCCCGTCGCTGTTCGACGCGCCCGGTCTCGCGGAGCGTTCCGCCGAGCAGGACGCCCCGCTGGCGGTCCGGATGCGTCCACGCGAGTTGGGCGAGCTGGTCGGGCAGGCCGAGTTGGTCGCCCCCGGGTCGCCGCTGCGCCGGCTGATCGACGGGTCGGGGGCCAGCTCGGTGATCCTGTGGGGACCGCCGGGCACCGGCAAGACGACCATCGCCTCGTTGGTCAGTCGGGCTGCGGGCCGGCGCTTCGTGGAGCTCAGCGCCGTCACCGCGGGTGTCAAGGACGTCCGGGCCGCCATCGACACCGCCCGGATGTCCGGGGCGCCCACGGTGCTGTTCATCGACGAGGTGCACCGGTTCACCCGGACCCAGCAGGATGCGCTGCTGCCCGGCGTGGAGAACGGCTGGGTCACGCTCGTCGCGGCGACCACCGAGAACCCGAGTTTCTCCGTCGTCGCCCCGCTGCTCTCGCGCTCGCTGCTGCTCACACTGAGCTCGTTGACCGAGGAGCAGCTGGGCCAGCTGCTGGATCGTGCCGTGCTCGACGAGCGCGGCCTGGGCGGCCGGGTCGCGCTGGCCGACGACGCCCGTGCCGACCTCGTGCGCTACTCGGGCGGTGATGCCCGCCGGGCCCTGACCTACCTGGAGG
>JBAVKQ010000002.1:0-39597 GCA_049688395.1 Candidatus Nanopelagicales bacterium | reverse complement strand
CCGACGCACTCGCGGCGGGCTCCCGGCAACTGGCCGAGGGGACCACCACCGCCGCCACCGGAGCCGGCCAACTGGCCACTGGTCTGACCAACCTGGCCCAGGGCGTCGGCGCCGCCCAGGGTGCCGGTGCGCAGCTGGCCGGTGGGGCGTCGGCCTTGCGCCAGGACGGGACCGCCCCGGCCCGCGACAGCGTCCTGAGCGCGTCCGAGGAGCCTGCCCTGGCGCAGGCCTGGCTCGAGGCGGCCACCGCGCGCGCCGCGGATGCCCTGCCCTACGGGCCGCCCAAGGGTGCGCAGGGCAACACCGCCTACGTGTTCACCCTGGCCGAGGTCCCGGCGCCGCTGTCGCTCTGGGAGCGGATCCGAGCCATGTTCGGCGGTTGATCAGGCGTTCGGTTGATCAGGCCCGGTCAGCGGAACCGCCGGCGTCGGGACAGCCCCACCGCGAACCATCCGCCGAGGATGAGCGCCAGCGCCCACGCGACCAGTCCCACGTCAGCACCTGTCGTCGCCAGGTCGCTGCCGCCCCCGGCGCCCCCCGGGATGGGGTCGGACTCCGGGGAGACCACCGCCGCATCATCACTGACCACCGCGCCGCCCTCGCCGCCGTCCAACGAGGCCACGTTGACCACCTCGGTGCCCTGATCAGCGGTGATCCGGGCGGTCAGCTCGAAGGCGGCCGACTGGTCCACAGCCAGGCTCGCCCCGTACGTGCAGGTCACGATCTGGCCCTCGGTGCACGACCAGCCCGGTCCGGACACGGCGACGAACCGCAGACCGGCGGGCAACGGGTCGGTGACCACGATCGGCGCGGTCGTCGCGTTCGGGCCGGTGTTGAGCACCGTGATCTCGTAGGTGACGAGGTCGTCGTCGGTGTCGATGACCTCCTTGTCGATCTCCAGGATCGAGACCGGGATCACGGTCGTGGGGTCGGTCGCCGTGTTGTTGTCCGTCGTGGTCTCCGCCGAGGGCGTGGACACCGTCGCGGTGTTGACCACCGACGGCGCGGCCGCCGGCCCGACCAGCATCGCGAGTTCGATTTCGGTACGGGCACCCACCGCCAGGTCAGCGCTCCGGGTGCAGGTGAGCACCTGGCCGGCCGCATCGCAGGTCCAGTCCGTGCCCGTGGCCGAGACGTAGGTCAGGCCCGTGGGCAGCGTGTCGGTGATGGTCTGCGGCCCCGGGTCCGAGGTCGGCCCGTTGTTGGTGACGGTCAGGGTGTAGGTGCCCTGCGCCCCGACGGTGAAGTCGCCCAGGTGCGCCTTGGCCAGCGCCAGGTCCACCAGCGGGGGCACCCTGACCAGGTCCGTGGCCCTGTTGTTGTCCGACGTGCGCTCCGGCGTGGACGTCTGCCCCACCACCACGTTCGCCGCCTCCGGGTAGGCCTGCGGGCCGACGGTCACCCTCAGCGTGATCGACGGCGCGCTCGCTTTGGGCCCCAGCGGACCGGTCAGCGCGCAGGTCACGACCTGACCGGCAGGCTCGCACAACCAGTCTGCCCCCGTGGCCGACACATAGCTCAGCCCCTCGGGAAGCGTGTCGACCATGGTCACCGAGCGGGCCTCGGAGGGCCCGTCGTTGGAGACGCCGAGGGTGAACTCCACCTCTTTGCCGACCGCGACCGGGCCCGTGTGCGCCTTGGTGACCACCAGATCGGCAAGGGTCGTGATGTCGATCGTGTCCGTGCCCGTGTTGTTGTCCGTCTCCGGATCGCGGGTGTCGGAGGTCGCCTCGGCGATGTTGGTCACCTCGCCCGGGTCGGCGTCCGCGGCGATCAGGGTGGTCAGGGTGAGCCTAGGAGCCGCCGCCCCGGCAATCAGCGGGTCATCGCCGTCGACGGTGCATTCGACCACCTCGTCGAGGGCCGGCGTGCCGCTGGTCGTGCAGGTCCAGCCCGACCCGTTGGACACGTAGGACAGCCCCACGGGCAGGGCGTCGGTGACCACGACCTTCGGCTGGGCGTCCGACGGGCCCGCGTTGCGCACGTCCAGGTCGAACCTGAACGGCTGGCCGGCGACCGGCGTCGCCTCCTTGTCGTGGGACTTCACCAGCACCAGGTCCGCGCTGGCGGACACGTCGAACTGCGCCGTCGACGAGTCGTTCTCCTCGTTCCTGTCCTGCGTGTCAGCCGACACCCGCGCCGTGTTCTCGATCGTCCCCGGCTGGTAGCCGGAGTCGACCCGGACCGTCAACGTGATCACCGGGGCGTTGGACTTCGTCGAGAGCGTCGCTCGCGCACAGGACAGCACCTGGCCCGCCGTTTCGCAGGTCCACCCGTCGCCCACTGCCGTCACCAGGGCCACCCCGGCCGGGAGGATGTCCCCCACGATGATGTTGTCGGCGTCGCTCGGGCCGTTGTTGCTGACCGCGAGGCTGAACGTGGTCGTCGCCCCAGCCGGCACCGGGTTGGTCCCGGTGAACGTCTTCACGATGTCCAGGTCGGCCTCATCGAGCACCGTGACGCTGGCTTCGGTGGAGTTGTTCGTCGGGTCCGGATCACCCGTTGGCCCATCCACGCTGGCCCTGTTCACCAGGGTCGCCGGGCCGGCGGAGGGGGCCACGGTGGCCCGCACCGTGATTATGGGCAGCGCGCCCGAACTGGCGACGCCATCGGGGTGCTCGCAGGTGATCGTCGAGATCGTCGTGTTGTCTGCGGGGCAGACCCAGCCGGTCCCCGACGCGGAGACGAACGTGGTGCCCTCGGGCAGGAGGTCGACCACGGTGGTCGGCCCGACGGCGTTGGAGGGACCGCTGTTGGTGACGGTCAGCTCCCAGCTGACCCCCGTACCGGCCAGGAGCGTCTGGGTCCTCGGGGTCTTGGCGATCGCCAGGTCCGCCGAGGAGTCGAACGCTGTGTTGTCCGTGCTCGAGTTGTTCTCCTCCTTGGGGTCGGTGGTTCCGCTGGTGACCGTCGCGGTGTTCACGAACTCGCCGTCGGCCGCCGCACTGGTGGCGACGGCGACCTGGATCCGCACCGCACGCGCCTGGCCGAGGACCAGCCCTCCGGTCAGGGTGCAGGTCACCTTCTGGCGATCCGGCGCGGTCGGGGTCGTCGCGGGATCCGCAACGCACGTCCACGCCCCGGAGATGTCGACCTTCGCACCGGTGAAGGACAGGTGCTCAGGGAGCAGGTCCTCGACGATGACCGGAGCCGCCGCGTCGGCCGGACCGAAGTTCGTCACAGTGAACAGGTAGGAGTTGTCGTTCGTTCCAGGGGTGAAGTCCCCATCGAAGCCCGGATCGGTGGTGCCGGCGTGGGTCTTCTCGATGGCGACGTCAGCCAGGGTCGTGACGGTGGCCTTGACCGATGACTTGTCGTTGCTCGACACCGGATCCGGGGTGGTGCCGGCCACGACGGCGGTGTTCTCCAGGTCACCGCCGAACCCGCTGCCGATCTCGAGGACCACGGCGAGCTGCGGGGCTGCCTGGCCGGCGAGAAGGTCCGTGCTCCGGATGCACGTGATCGTCGTGATGGACGCGTTGTCTTCCGGGCAGGCCCAGCCGGTTCCCGAGGCCGACACGAACGTCGTGCCCGCGGGGACGGCGTCGGTCACGGTGATCGCGGAGCGGGACGTGGACGGCCCGAGGTTCGACACGTCCAAGGTGTAGGTGACGCTGCGTCCGGCCTCGAGTGGGCCGCTGCGGGCCTTGACGATGGCGAGGTCCGCCAGGGCGGTCAACATCGCCGTGTCCGGGTCGGTGTTGTTCGTCAGGTCGGGGTCATACGTGCGGCCCGTGACGGTGGCGGAATTGGTGAGCGTGGTCGGCAGGGGTGTGTCGCTGGGGATCGTGGCCTGAAGGGTGATGAGCGGGAACGAGTCCCCCTTCGACAGTGACTCGGTGGTGTTGGTCCGCGTGCACGTGAGCGCCGCAGCGACGGCCGAGCAGTTCCACCCCTCACCGGAGGCGTCGGCGAAGGTCATCGGCGCCGCCACGGTGTCGGTCACGGTGAACGGACCGACAGCGGGGTCGGGCCCGTTGTTCGTGACCTTTATCGTCCAGTCGAATGGCTTGCCCGCGACGGGGATGCCTACGTGATCCTTGTCCAGGACCAGATCAGTCCTGTGGATCTGGGCGACGGCGGTGGCCGGCCCAGCGTTGTAGGGGCCGGCGCCGCTGGACTGGGACCCGGTGGCGTCCTCCGCGGTCGTCGACACGGTGTTGGTGTGTGCGATGGAGGCACCGGCGCCGGGATCAGTCAAGGCGCCTGTCTGCGGCGTCGCCGTGAAGGTCAGCACGATCGTCTGGTTGGGGTTGATGGCTCCCAGGTTCGTCCAGGTCAGGGTCTGGTTGCCTGAGCCGGTGGTGCCGAGCACCGGCGGTGGCGGCGTGGCAAGTGCCGTGCCGGCCACGACGACGCTCGACATCGCCGTGAACTCCCAGTTCTTCGGCAGGGTGTCGAGGGCATCGACGCCGAACGCGCGGGAGGCGCCGGTGTTGGTCAGGGTGACCTGCCAGGTGAACGGCTCGTTGACGTACGCCACCGATCCGTTCGGGGTCGACTTCGAGGGCGTGATCTTCGGGAACTGCGGCGTGACGGTCCTGGTGGCTGACGGTCCGGCGTACTGCCGGCCGGTGTTGTCAGCGAGGCTGTTGTACCCGGTCACCGAGGCGGTGTTCGCCTTGCCCGCAGCCGTGAGCGAGGCCGACGGCGCGAGCGTGGCCTTGTAGGTGAATTCCCGCGAGGCGCCCTTGGCGATCGACGCGATCGCCGGCCAAGTGATCGTGCCGCCGCCCAGGGCAGGATCAGCCGGTGCCGGCAGCGGGGTGAACGTGCCGGCATCGGAGACGGACCCGGGAGTAACGATCACGCCCACGGGAACGACGTCCTTGACGACGACGTTGTACGCCGTCGAGATGTTGGCCGCGGATGAGTTCGTCGCCCTGACCGTGTAGGTGAACTCCTGGCCGGGGTCCGGGGTCGTATCCGTGACGGCCTTGGTTATGGTGACCAGGGGCTCCTGGACGGTCACGGTCGCGGGCGCCTCGTTGGTCGTCCTCGGGAAGGGGTCCCCCGCACTGGTCGGGACCGGAGCGTTCGCGTCGATGAACCACCGTCCCGAGGCGTAGTCCAGCAGCGCGTTGCCGCGGAGGGGGCTCAGCGGCGGTCCGACGACGTTGGCGACTTTCCCGGAGTAGGTGACCACCACCTCACGGCTGTATCCGACCGCCTGCAGGTCGCCCAGGTACCAACCGATCCGGGTGCCGCCCTTGGGTCCGGGGGTCGCATTCGCCAGCCGACCCGATCCGACGGAGCAGGTCGGGTTGGGGGCCACCGTGACGCACTGCACGGAGTCGGCGCCGATGGTCGAGATGTCGATGCCCGGGAGGACCTCGTCGATGACGGCCGCGCGGTAGAAGTTCACATCAGGCGGGACCACGACCCGGATCGTCCAGGTTGCCGTCTGGCCGACGGTCGCGCCTGCCGGGGAGACCGTCTTGGTGGTGCCGGCCCCGCGGACGGTGATCGTCGCTGCTGCCGGGGCCGCGTAAGTGCGCTCCAGCGGGTTCGGCGTGTCCTGCGGACCTGCGGCAGCGTCGTTGAGGGTCCCCCCGGTCAGCAGTGCCTTGTTGGTGTAGTCAGTCAGGCCCGCGGACGTGCTCGACACCGTCGCGATGTACTGCAGGGTGACTGCGTTCGCTGGCCCGGCGAGCAGTGTCCCGCGGGGCAGCACGGCGGGAGGCGCGGTCGGGTCCGGCGAAGTGACGCGCCAGGCCAGGCGGGTCTCGGTGGTGACACAGCCGTTGCTTCCGTCGCCGACCTGCGTGGGCAGGACATCGACCCGGTCGTTCGGGAGGACATACTGCTTGAAATCGATACCCGCAGGGAGGCAGTCCACAACCCAGCTGTCGTGCAGCGGCGGGCGGCCTGCGGAGTTGGTGGCGGTCAAGGTGTAGGTGACCTCCTCGCCGGCGGAGACGGAGCTCTTGTTCGCGCTCTTCGTCAGCGCCGGGGACGGGTCGACGACTGTGACCGGGTACGTGACATCCGGCGGACGGGTGACTTCCGGGGCGTCGGCAGCAGCACTGGCCTTGCTCAGGAACGAGGCTGTGTTCGTGCGGACCACACCGTGGGCGTTCTCGTTGACCGTGTCGACCCGTGCTGTGATCACGAGGCGGAAGACGTGATTGGCGGTCGCGGTGGCCGCCGCCGTGTAGGAGGTTGGCAGCGTCAGGGTGACGAGTTGGCCGGTGTTCACCAGCACGGTGTCGGCAGGCAGCGTCGCGCTCCAGTTCGCACCGCCGTCCGTCGAGTAGTCCGCGGTGGCCGACTCGTACGCCAGACCGGCGGGCAACGTGTCGCTCAGCCCTCCCTGGTACACCGATGTCCCGTAGGGAACGGTGGCGGTGACCGTGTATGTCACCACCTCGCCGATCGTGGCCTGGTCCGGCGTGTTGTTGCCGTCGTCGGTGATGCTCGTCGTGCCCGTCTTGGTCAGCGCGACGTTGGCCACCACGACGTCGGACGGATCGTCGGCCCTGGGCGCGTCGCACTCAGGCTGCGCGTCCCTGCCACAGGCGTCGGGGTCGATGTTGTTGGTCGGGTAGTACGTGGCCGCCTGGCCCGGGAGGTTCGTGAACGCTTGATAGCTGCGCACACCGGCGTTGTCGGTCAGCACGGTGGCCACCGAGACGTTGCGCGGGACGGTGAAGTCGTAGGTGAGCGTCTTGCGGTCACCTGGCGCGATCGCCTGGCCGTCGGAGTCGTCGAACGCCCAGCGCAGCACGGAGCGGTTCGTGGTGATGGAGGCCGGGTACCCCAGCTCGCCCGGGTTCAGGCAGGTGAAGGTCACGGCCGGTGGGCCGGTGGCTGGGTCTGGATTCTTCACGCTGGTGCACGGAATCCCCGCCGGGAGCAGGTCCCACAAGTCCAGCGAGCGGACCGAGGATCGGTACGGCAGCGCCAGGTCCGGGTCGCTCGTGTTGGTCACGTCGATGCGGAACTTCACCACGTCGCCATCACGCACGGTGCGGCCATCGATGTTCTTCGGGTCCTCCCCCGGCGCGTTGACGTCCTCTGTCGGTGGTGCTGGTGAAGCGGGAGGAACCGCCGGGGTGATCCTCGAGATCCCCTTGACCAGCGACACCGGCGGCAGCGGGGCCACCTGGAAGTCGAGTTGATCGCGCAGGGAGATGGCCTGCCCCGCGCTGTTCTCCGAGCGGAACTTCATCAGGTTGCCCACGACGTCCGGCTTCGGACCGGCAGCGGCATCCTCGACCAGGACCGACAGGACGACCTCGAAGACCGATGCCTTGGGCGCGAACCGGTTCCCGGCGTCGGGCTGGCCGACACGCCAGACCGGGTTGCCGGCCGAGTCGAGGCTGAAGTCCACATCAGCGCCCGTGAGGGTCGAGTTGGCCGTGGTCACTGCGCTGCTGGGCTCGTAGCTGGTACCCGCCGGCAGGAAATCCGAGACCACCGGGTTGCGCGTCTGGGCCTGGCCGGGGAACTCCACTCGCAGCAGGAAGCAGACCCGCGAACCCTTGCGGAACGAGATCTGGTCCGCGGTCAGCTCCGGCGTCACGGTGGCGGGGTCCACGTACTCCTTCGCACCGTCGAGCGAGACCGGTGATCCGGGATCTGGGAGGCCGCGACCGGACGCGGTGGTCCCTTCAGCGCACTGGTAGCCCCGATCCCCTGAGACGTTGGGCTTGATCCGCTTGTCGATCGTCGGCTGGGTGGAGGACTGGGTGGCCGAGGAGTCGTCGTTGACTGTCAGGGTTCCACTCGGATCCGGGGCGTTGACCTCCGGCCGGCTGCGGGTCTCGCCCGTCAGCGCGACCGTGTTGGTGTAGATGTCCCCGGAACTGGTGGGCTGGCCGACCAAGGCACCGCCGGTGTACTGCGTGCGCATCCGGGCGCCGTACTCGATCGTCAGCGTCGCATTGGCTTCGGCACTGGGAATCGCGGGGAACACCATCGTGAAGGTGCCGTCCGGGTTCTGCGTCACCGACTTGTAGGTGACTGGCACACCATCGATTCGCGGGCCCTGACCCGCCACGCCGTCGCACTCGGACGGGCTTGTCGCACCAGTCAGGTAGTTGACGGCTGGGTCCCCGGACAGCGGACAGACGCCGTTGGGCAGCACGTCGGTGATCACGATGCCTGCGGCCGTGACGTACTGGCTGGTGTGCAGCGTCAGCGTGTAGGTCGCGATCTCCTCGGCGACGAACGTGGCCGGGGCCACGGACTTCTGCAGGTCCAGGTCCTCAGCCGTCACCGTGTGGTCGGTGCTGCTCTGCACATCGTTCTCGAATGGGCCGTCGCCGGTCTGGCCCTGCACGGGACCGGTGTACCGGCCGTCTCCCACGGCGGTATTGGTCAGCTCTCGTTCATCTGACGTCTCGCGCGTCGAGGCGCCGGTGTTGTTGTCCAGATTGGCGGTCTGCTTCGGCTGGGTCCCGACGGTGCCACTCGGGTCCGGCACGGGGCCGCCCTGCCAGTCCATGGAGTTGGCGCGCTGCGGGATCCCGGCGCGGTAGGTGATCGTCGCGGTTTCGCCCGTACCGAGGTCACCCACCGTCCAGGTCACCTTCGTGTAGACGCCCGCAGGGAAGACCCGCCCCGCATCGGGAGCAGGGTTGAGGACGGTCTCCACTGAGACGGGCACGTTGCACGGAGCCAGGACGGGGGTCCCCGTCAGCGAGGGAGCATTCGGGTACTCGCGGCCGTCCGGGTAGAGCGCGGTGGCGGTGGAGTTGTCCACGCCGCCGCAGCCGAGGAACTCCAGGCCGGCGGGCAGGTAGTCCCGGATTTCGATGGCGTTGGTCGCGAACGACGGGTTGTTGGTCACCTCGAGCGTGTAGGTGGCGACGTGGTCGTGGATGCCACGCAGCAGTTCGCCCTCAGGGCTGGGCGCACTGGCCTTGTCGATCGTGAAGGCCGTGATGTCCGTGCTGCCGGTCGTGGCGGTGTCGGATGAGGTGAAGCTCGAAGGCACCGGTACACCCGTGGCGTCGAACTTGGGCACGAAGCGCGGATCGGAGTGCGTGTAGGCATCTGCGGAGTTCGTGAAGCCGGATGCGACGGGCAGCGGATCCTCCAGCGCCTTGACCACGAAGTCGAGCCCCGCCGAGGAGTTGAGTTGGAGGTCGGCGATGTTGGTCCAGATCAGCGTCTGGACCCCCGTCGTGGGATGGGTGATGATCGTGGGATCACCCGCGCTGGCCGGGGTGGTGGGTCCCTCGTAGACGACACCCTTCGGCAGGACGTCGCGGAACGACAGGTTGTACTGCGGAACCTGACCCGTGCCCGACGGGTTCGTCGCCGTCAGGGTGTACGTGGCCGTATCGCCCACCAGGATCTGGCTGGGCCCGTCCTTGGCGATCGCGATGACCGGCGGCTCGGCCGCCCCTGCCGGGGCCGCGGTGAGTGCCCCGGCAGCGACCAGGGCAGGCAGGGCCAACGCCAGGGACATCAGGACCGAGAGCAGGCGCGCCGACACCCCTGCGTGGAATTTGCGCACAGCACGACCCTTCGACGATCAGCGGCGTGGGTGAGGCACCCGCAACCGGAAGGAAGACTACTGCATGCAATCGGGTGAATGCGTTGTGTGTTCATCCCTCAACTGGGACCGGTGCGCCAGCTCCAGGCACCGGCCCGGCGCAGGCGCTCGGGGGCCTGTTCGTGCACGGCGCCCACCCCCCCCAGGGCTGCCCAGGTGCCGACAGCACCAGCCGACGATCAGCTCATCGACCATGCCAGGCCTTCTTCACCTGCCGAGACGGATCCGGGCACTCCCGCCCTCTCGACCGATCAGTAGGTCAGCAGCACGGCCAATGGGGCGTCGGGCAGCGCGGCAGCCAGCGTCGCGCGCCCCGACAGGTCGAGCAGCTCCACGAGCATCACCGCACCGGCGACCGTGCCCCCGGCCTCCTGCACCAGTCGCACCGTCGCGGCCGCCGTGCCGCCGGTGGCCAGCAGGTCATCCACCAGAAGCACCCGATGCCCGGGCTCGAGGGCGTCCTGATGGATCTCCAGGCAGTCCAACCCGTATTCGAGTGCGTAGTCCACCGAGTGCACCGCCGCCGGGAGCTTGCCCTGCTTGCGCACCGGGACGAAGCCGACCCCGAGCTGATAAGCCATGGCCGAACCGAGGATGAACCCGCGCGACTCGATGCCGACGACCACGTCGAAGTCCCAGGAATCGACGGCCGCGCACATCTGGTCGACCGTCGCCCGCCAGGCCACCGGGTCGCGCAGCACCGTGGTGATGTCGCGGAACAGAATGCCCGGCTTCGGGAAGTCCGCCACATCACGAATCAGGTCGCGGATCCGGGTGATCCGCTCGGCGGGGTTCAGCCGCTCTGCCGGCAGCCGCCCGCCGTCACTCGGCCGGGGGCGGGTGGGTGGCGTGGGTGGCTGCAGGGGCTGGATCACGCGATCGATTCTCTCCCGGTGGCGGCATGGACGCTGAACGTGGGGGATGCTTGGCCACGATGGACGACGACGACGACATGACGCCCGACGAGGCCACCGAGGACGAGCTCTGGGAGATGCTGGACGAGGCCACGGGAGTGGACCGCGCCCGGATCCTGCACGAGTTGGGTGGTCGCGCGTTCTCCGACCAGGAGTTCGAGCAGTCCGTGGCGCTGGCGGAGTCCGCCGCTGTGCAGGCCCGCGAGGTCGGCGACGAGCTCCTGACCGCGCGCAGCCTGTTCGGCCAGGCCGCCGGGCTGCGCAGGCTGGGCCGCACCAAGGAGCTCATCGACGTGGCCATGGAGGCCGCGGACCTGCTGCGCGCGAACGGCGAGCCGGCCGAGATCGCCGAATGCCACGGGATGGTGGCCGCGGCGTTCACCGACACCGGCGAGGACGCCGCCGCCCTGGAGCACTGGTCCAGCGCGGCCCGGCTGTTCGAGAGCGAGGAGCAGCCCAACGAGGCCGGCCGGATGTGGATGCAGCTGGGCGAGGCGCTCGGACGACTCGGCCGGCATACGGAATCGCTGGAGACCTATGACCACGCCCGCGCCCTGTTCCGCACCGGCGACGAGCCCGGGGCGGTCCCCTGGGCCGACGACCGAGCAGCTGCGGCCCTGATCGACCTGGGCCGGGTGGCTGAGGCCCTGGACCGCTTGCGGGCTGCGTTGAACGTGCGCGAGGCCCAGCGCGACGTGCCCCGGATTGCCTACGCCCACTACCGGCTGGGCTGGACGCTGCGCCTGGTCGGGCAGTTCGAGGAGGCACTGAGCAACCTGAGCGTGGCCGCCGAGCTGTTCGACGACCTCGACGAGCTCGAGGGCCGGGCCCGCTGCGATCTCGAGGCCGCCAACGCGCTGACCTCGCTGGGCCAGTTCGACGAGGCCGACGAGTTGTATCGACGTGTGCGCGCGGTGTTCGACGCCCTGGGCCACGACGCCCAAGTGGTGCTCAGCGACGCCAACCGCGCGGTGCTGCTGGCCCGCACCGGCCGGCTGGCCGAGGCCGCCGCGCTCAATGCCACGCTGGTGGCCCGTGCGACCGAGTCGGCCAACACCTGGCTGCTCGGGGACATCAGCAACCACCTCGCACGGAACCTGATCGACCTCGACCGGCCGCTCGAGGCGATGGAGGTGCTCGACGCCCAGGACGCCGACTCGCTGGAGAAGCCGGCTGCGGTGCAGTCCGCGGCGCTACGAGCCAAGGCCCTGCTGGCCACCGGTCGCCGGGCGATGGCCGCGCGCGCGGCCGAGGACGGCCTGCGGTTGGCTGCGGACGCCGAGATGGTGGCCGAGCGCGCTGAGCTCTACGAGATGCGCGGGCTGTCGCGGGTGTCCTCGCGCAGCGGGCCGCGAGTGGCTGCTGCTGAGCGCGACCTGGCCCATGCGGTGGCCTTGTACCTGGCTGCCGGCCAGACCGAGCGTGCCCGCGAGCTGTCCACGCGGTTCCTGCCCAGCCCCGGGATGCAGGTCCGCCACGGCGGCGGCTTCCTGAGCGAGCAACCCACGCTGCCACTTCCCGAACCCAAGGTCGAGCGCAGCGAGACCCGCGCCGAGCCGCGCAACGACTGATCCAAGAGACTCGATGACCCTCACGGTGCACCTGGTGCGACACGGCCAGACGATGTTCAACGTCCGTGGCCTGGTCCAGGGATGGGTGGACTCACCGTTGACCGAGATCGGGGTCGAGCAGGCCCGGACTGTCGGGCTGGCGCTGGCCAGCCGGCCACTTGTCGGGGTCTACGCGAGCACGAGCGAGCGTGCCGAGGACACCGCGAACGCCATTGCCGACCACCATCGGGACCTTGGGGTGACCCGCTTCAAGGGGCTCAAGGAGCTGTATTTCGGTGAACTGGAGGCGCGGACCGACGAGGAGCTCCAAGCCGGACTGGACATCGGTGCGTTCTATGCCGACATGTTCGCTGGACGGGGCCCCGGCCTCCCCGGCGGGGAGTCCGCAGAGGCCTACACGCGGCGCGTGTCGAGCGCGTTCACCAGCATCGTGGCGGGGCATCCCGACGGCGGCGAGGTGGCGGTCGTCAGCCACGGCATCACGATCAACATGATCCTGGTGGCGTCGGGGTGGACCTCGCCAGGGCCGTTGGCGAATGCGTCGATCTCCATTCTTCGCATCCCCGCCGACGGGCCTCGCGAGGTCCTGGCAGTGGGCATCCCGCGGATTCCCGACGGTCTTCTGTGGCACTGATCACCTACAGATTCGTCATCCGGTCGAACTGCTCAGGACAGCGGGCCCCGAGGATCTGGATCTGGTCGGCTGCGGTCGCGTTCTCCTTGAGCCGGGCGATCCGAGACCGGCCATCCTCGTGACCGGGACTCAGCCGGAGTCGGTTACCAGTGCGGCCAGGGAGTCACCCCAGGCCCGGGCGCGGTCGAGTTCGCCGGGTTCGAGTGGTCCGGTCACGCCGGCTACCCGGAAGTGCTGGGCCGGCGCCGCCGGGATGCCTCCGAGCTTGGCCAGCGCCTTCTCGATCTGGGTCGAGGCATGGTCGAACGCGACGACGGCTTTGGGGTGCGATCCGCGGGTGTCGTACGCGGCCGTGCGCAGGCCTCGGGCCAAGGTCGCCGTGCCCAGCCATTCGCGAACGCCGATGCCCTGACTGACCAGGGACGCGTCGGTCTTGGTGGCGGCGTCCTGGCGGGTGCCAGGTCGCGGCATGCTCCAACCGTGGTTGGGTGAGCCGACGACGAGCAGGTCCACCTCGGTCGAGATGCCCGTCGGCGCCGACCCCACCTCCGTCGCGTGCGCCTGCACCCCCCTGGCCGCGAGCCCTTCCACAACTGCTTCGGCGACCTGCTGATTGTCGCCAAACATCGACTCATAGATCACCAAAGCGCGCATGCACGCACGGTACTGCTCCCCGACCCTCGGGGCGTTGCTGGCCGGTGCGTTGGCTCTGTTGATCGCTCGTGACGAGCACTCGGGGGAAACCCGGTCCGAGGCACCCTGGCTCACAGGCGCCAGCGGGTGCGGGGTTGCCGGGTGATGGTCCAGGGGGATCGGTTGTTGGCGGGCCATGGGGTTGCGGGGGGTGCGTTGGGGTGTGGGGTTGGGGTCTGGTGTTTGGGTGTGGTGGGGGTGATGGACCACATGTTCAGGTCGACTTGGCGGTGGTGGGTCCAGCAGAGTAGGACGAGGTTGGGTAGGTCGGATTGGCCGCCGGTGGCCCATTGGTGCAGGTGGTGGGTTTGGCAGGTTTCCGGTGGTGTTCGGCAGCCCGGGATGATGCAGCCGCCGTCGCGGGTGGCCAGGGCGCGGCGTTGGGCGTTGGTGGCGGTGCGGCTGGTGCGTCCGACGGCCAGCGGGAGTCGGGGGCCGGCGAGGAGTAGGTCGGCCAGGGCGGCGATCCGGGCTGCGGGTGTCGGGGTGTTCACGTCACCGCCGCCGTCACCGCCGCCGCCGCTGCCGTCACCGCAGTCACCGCCGCCGCCGTCACCGCCGCCGCCGTCACCGCCGTCACCGCCGCCGCCACCGTTGCCTTCACAGTCGCCGTGCCCGGGGGACTTGTTGGCTGGGTTGGTGGTGGCGATGGGGGTGAGGGTGGGGTCGCACGCGGTGAAGCGTTGTTCGGCGTGGGTGAGGTGGTGTCCGCGGCTGGTGGCCCAGATCGGGTCCCCGGTACTGGTGTGGTCCAGGGTGACGGTCAGTGCCACGGGCAGACCACCGCGGGTGGGCAGGGTCCCGGTCGCGGCGGCGGTGGTGACCAGTTGCATCAGGGCATCGGCGCGTCTGGTCCCGGCGGGGGTGTGTTCGGCGGTGGTCCGTAGTTTCTCGGCCCAGGCGTCGATCGCGGCGATCACTGCTTCGCCTTCCAGGCGGGGCAGGGTCGCTGAGAGCAGGACACTGTCCCCGAGCAGGGCCACGGACAGGTCCCGCGACTCGTAGGCGTCGGCTTCACCGGGTTCGGGGTCAGGCGGGGGGTGCAGCATCCGGGCTGCTGCGGCGACGAACCGGGCGATTGCGGCCGGGGACCACTGCCCCCAGTGCGCGGCCAACTCGGCCACGACCGCGGCCAGTTCGGCAGCGGTGAACGCATCGGCGTGCCGGGCGACCGCGTCGACGTGCTCGGCGGTGATCAGCCCGAGGGCCCACACGTCGGCGATCGAGGGGTGTGCTGCGGCCACCGCCCCAGCACGGGCCAACCTGCGTGCCGGTCCCGGTGCCCACCCGCGGGCGGCCAGTACCGCACCGGGACCTACCAGGGGCAGTGACCCGCTCGCGGTGGCGGCGTGCATCCGGCGGGCCAGTTCGTACTCCACCGCGCCCAGCGCCCCCGCCAGCAGCTCCACGTCCGCGGTCGGGCGCTCCCCGGCGGCCAGCCCCATGCCCGGTAACTCGGTCCGCGACACTGTTGTGGTCAGCGCCCACATCCGGGCCACCACAGTCGACCCCGCCAGCGCGGCCTCGGTGGCCCGTTCATCGACCACCACGGTCGGCTGGTCCAACGTCGAAGTCCCCACCAGTCCCCCCATCCACATCTCGAACACCTGTTCGAATACTAGCACCTGTCGGCGACCTCCAAAGCAACCGGGTGCAGGTTGTGGACGCCCGATCGCCGCCCTGCGGCGTCATCTCAGCTCCGTTCCAACCATCGAAGACCGTCACGCGTGTTGCTCTCGAGCCTAGTCCGACGGGGTCAGGCTCCCCCCGTTGCTGGCAATGACCTCCGCGTACCAGTCGAACGACTTCTTCTTGTAGCGCGCCAGCGTCCCGGAGCCGCTGTCGTCGCGGTCGACGTAGATGAAGCCGTAGCGCTTGCTCAGCTCTGCGGTGGTGAAGCTGACCAGGTCGATGCAGCCCCAGGCGGTGTAGCCCAGCACCTGCACCCCGTCGGCGATCGCCTCCCGCAACTCCACTAGGTGATCGTTGAGGTAGGCGATCCGGTAGTCGTCGAGCACAGTCGGCAGTCCGTCGACGTGGACCAGCTCGTCGCGGGCCCCAAGGCCGTTCTCGACCACGAACAGGGGCTTGCCCCAGCGGTCCCAGAACTGGTTCGCCACGATCCGCAGGCCGACCGGATCCACCTGCCAGCCCCACTCGGAGGCCTGCAGCGTCGGGTTGGGCACTCCGCCGAGGATGTTGCCCGCGCCGGCGACCTGCTTGGCGGGGTCGGCGGTCTGGCAGGTGCTCATGTAGTAGGAGAAGGACACGAAGTCCACCGTGTTGGTCAGGATCTCGCGGTCGGCATCGGTGATGTCCAGGTCGATCCCGTTCTCGGCGAAGAAGCGCAGCGCGTAGCCCGGGTAGGCACCACGGGTGTGCACGTCGCCGAACATCAGGTTGGCGTGATCGCCCTGCATCACGGCCAGGAGATCGGCCGGGTCCGGGGTCAGGGGGTAGGTCGGCATCGACAGCAGCATGCAGCCCACCTGAGCGTCGGGCATCGTCTCGTGGGCGATCCGGGTGGCCAGCGCCGAAGCGACCAGCTCGTGGTGGGCGGCCTGGTACAGGTCGGTCGGACTCAGCTGGTCGTTCGGGGTGTTGATCCCCCCGGACAGGAACGGCTCGTGAAGCACCGAGTTGATCTCGTTGAACGTCAGCCAGTACTTGACCCGCGCGCCGTACCGGTCGAACAGCACCCGCACATAGCGCTCGTAGAAGCCGATCAGCTCCCGGCTGACCCAGCCGTCGTAGGCCTCGGCCAGGTGCAGCGGAGTCTCGTAGTGGCTGATGGTCACCAACGGCTCGATACCGTGCCGCTCCAGTTCGTCCAGCACCCGGTCGTAGAACGCCAGACCCGCTTCGTTGGGCTCGAGCTCGTCACCGTTCGGGAAGATTCGGCTCCACGCGATCGACAGCCGGAACACGGTGAACCCGAGTTCAGCGAGCAGAGCGATGTCCTGCGGGTAGCGGTGGTAGAAGTCGATCGCGACCTGCTTGAGGTTGTCAGAGGTCGGAGCCGCAGTGCGCGGCGCCTTGATCCCCCGCGGTGCGACATCCTGCACAGACAGGCCCTTACCTCCGACGTCGAAGGCGCCCTCGATCTGGTTGGCGGCGGTCGCCCCACCCCACAGGAACCCCTCGGGGAACTGCACCTGATCCATCACTGACCTCCTATCGGGCGCCGGGCACTGCGGTGGCCCGGGCCGATCGCCCCATCGTGACCTGCCGAGCCGACAAGGGCACGGCGGCCCGTGGTCGGAAGCCAACGGCCCGCCGCTGCCCCACCCCCGCAGGACGCGAATTCGGATTCCCGGGGCCGGCATGTACGCTATGCCGAATAAGGCCAGCCTTACCTAACTCGATGCGAGGTGCCCTCATGTTCAACAACTTCCTGATCGGCCTGCGCGAGGGACTCGAGGCAGCGCTGATCGTGAGCATCCTGATCGCCTACCTGGTCAAGACCGGGCGCCAGCACCTGCTGCCCGGGATCTGGTGGGGGGTGGCCGCCGCAGTCGTCCTGTCGCTGGGCGTCGGGGCGGTCCTGACGTTCGGCACCCGCACCCTGACGTCCCAGGCGCAGGAGGCGATCGGCGGGATCCTGTCGATCGTCGCCGTGGGCCTGGTGACCGCGATGGTGTTCTGGATGGCCAGCAACGCCCGGCACCTCAAGGGTGAGCTGCACGCCAAGGTGGACACCGCGGCCGAGCGTGGCAGTGGCTGGGCACTGGCCGGGGTGGCGTTCGTCGCAGTGGCTCGCGAGGGCCTGGAGACCGCCCTGTTCGTGTGGTCCGCGGTCCGGGCCACCGGCGGTGGGGCAGCCCCCCTGATCGGCGCGCTGCTCGGGATTGCGGTCGCCGTCGGCCTCGGCGCCCTGATCTACCGCGGAGCGCTGCGCCTGAACCTGGCCACCTTCTTCACCTGGACCGGCGTCGCCCTGATCCTGGTCGCCGGCGGCGTGCTGGCCTACGGGATCCACGAGCTGCAGGAGGCAGGCATCCTCCCCGGCGGCAACAACCTGGCCTTCGACGTCGGCGCGACCATCGCACCGGGCAGCTGGTACGCGGTACTGCTCAAGGGGACGCTGAACCTCTCGCCCGCCATGACGGTGCTCGAGTGCGTGGCGTGGCTGTCCTACGTGGTCCCGGTCATGTGGCTGTTCCTGCGCAAGGTCCGCACCCCGATGCCCCGGCGAGCACCGGCCCCCGCGCCAGCTGCCGCCACCCCGACCCAGACCCCGACCTCACCCGATCCCCGGCTGACCGCCAGCGTGCCCCCCCGACCCGAGGAGAACGACCGATGACCCGCCCGCCCGGCGGCGGGGATCAGGGTCGGTCGGGTGCGCATGTGCGTCGTCTCCTGCGGTGGGGTTGCGGCGAGCGGCGCCCAGTCGGGTGGTCGGGTCAGGTGGTGTAGTCGAGGCGGGTCATCATCCCGGCTTCGGCGTGGTAGGCGTTGTGGCAGTGAACCATCCAGGCTCCGGGGTTGGTAGCGGCCAGGTCGATCGAGACCGCACCCATGGGCGGGACGAGGAGGGTGTCCTTGCGTGGTCCGGTGCCGCCGGCGGCACCGAGTTGAAAACTGTGGCCGTGGATGTGCAAGGGGTGGCTCATCATCGTGTGGTTGGTGACCTGGAACCGCCCGAGTTGGCCCGCTCGGATGGTCAGTGGTTCGGCCTGGTCGTAAGTACGGCCGTTGATGGTCCACAAATACGGGACCATGGACCCGGCCAGGGCCAGCGGGGCGGTCGTGTCTGGGTCCCGTGTAGGCAGTGCCGCGCCCGGGGCGGCGGTCAACGCGGTGATGGTCAGCGGGGCACGGTCCAGTCCTGTGGGCCGGTAGGCCCCCGTGGGCACGGACCCTGGCCGGTGCGCAGGATCGCTCGGGCGAGCCCGGTCCCGCCGGCGGGTGCCGCGACCAGCGGGAAGCCCCCGTCGCCGAGGGTGACGGTGGCGTCGTAGCGTTCGCCCATGCCGATGCGGAGCGCCGGGGTGGTCACGGGGCTGACCGGGTAGCCATCTGAGTGGGTGATGGTCAGGTCATGCTCGGCCAGGGCCACTGTGTAGATCGTGTCGGCTGCGGCGTTGATGATTCGCAGCCTGACCCGTTGCCCTGGCTTGCCGGTCAGGACGTCGGGGTCGTTGCTGGGCCGACCGTTGATCAGGTGCAGTGGGTAGGTGACGTCGCCGGCGTCGTCGTGGGCCATCATCGCGCCCATCGCGCCGATCCCACCCATGGGATCGGAGCTGGTGGCCTGCCCACCAGCGGCGACCAGGTCGGCGAACGCCTGCTCGGGGGTGCCGTCGAGTCCGTCGAGCCAATCATCGAGGACCAGGACCCATTCGTGGTCGTAGTCGCCCGGTTCGTTCGGGTCCTCGATGATGAACGGGGCGTAGAGGCCTCGGTCCAGGTGCAGCCCGGCGTGCGGGTGGAACCAGTGCGTGCCGGGGTCGGGGACTGTGAAGTCGTAGGCGAACGTTCCCCCAGTCGCGACGGGCGCCATGGTGACCCCTGGTACGCCGTCCATGGTGTTGGGCAAGGCCAGCCCGTGCCAGTGCACGGTGGTCGGCTCGGGCAGCTCATTGCCGAACGAGACCTGGACCCGGTCGCCGGCTGTGACCCGGATCGGCGCCCCGGGGATGGTGTCGCCGTAGGCCCAGGTCGACACCACCTGCCCGCCGAGATCCACCTGCCGGGGCCGCGCAGTCAGGGTGAGTGCGCGGACCTTCCCGGGGCTGGGCACGGGCTCGGCGGAGGCGGTTGCCTGCGCGGCGAGGCGCTGCGGGGCCCGGGTGCAGCCTGCCAGGGCCAGCGCGGCACCCGCGGTCAGGAGGGTCCGGCGGGACAGGACAGGGCTGCGCTGCATGGGTCAAGCGTGCGGGTGCTCTACGGACGTCCGGCGCCGGTTCCGTGAAGGTTCGATCAATGTTGCCCGGTTTTCGGGCTGCTGGCCGGTCCATGGGGTAGGTATGGGTAGGACTGCCGGCGGGTGCGGGGCAGGGCCGGTGGCGCATTCGGCTGCTGACCTGGGATTCCCCGGGTGCGGGAAACGACCAAGAGGAGGTGTTCGCTGTGGCGACACAGGTACTGGAGCAGTACCGCTGCGCGTGCTGTCGGGTCTGCCGGATGCAGGACGGGGATCACCGGGGGCACGAGGACTCTGCCCACGCCGAGGGTGCCCATGCCGCCGATGCGGATGCGGCGGCCGAGCATGGCGCGGGCACCGAGCACGAGGCCGGTCACGAGTCTGGGCATGGTTCCGGGCATGGGGCGGGTCATGCCGATCATTCCGGTCATGAGGTGATGTTCCGGCGCCGGTTCTGGGTGTCGCTGCTGCTCAGCGTTCCGGTGTTGGTGTTCAGCGACACGATCCAGTCCTGGTTCAACTACACGGCGCCGGCGTTCGCGGGCAGCAACTTGATCGTGCCGGTGATCGCCACCGCGGTGTTCGCCTACGGCGGGTTCCCGTTCCTGCAGATGGCCGGGTGGGAGATCCGCGGCCGGTCACCGGGAATGATGACCCTGATCGCGATGGCGATCACCGTGGCCTACGTGTTCTCGATGGCCACGCTGGTATTCGACCTGGGGCAGGACTTCTTCTGGGAACTGGTCACCCTGATCGACATCATGCTGCTGGGGCACTGGTTGGAGATGCGCAGCGTCCGCCAGGCCTCCGGGGCGTTGAGCGCGCTGGCCACCCTCATGCCCGACACCGCCGATGTGGTGGCCCCCGACGGGTCGGTGGCGCAACGCCCGGCCAGCGAGCTGAGGACCGCAGACACGTTCCTGGTCCGCCCCGGGGCCGTGGTCCCGGCCGACGGGTGGGTGGTCGAGGGTTCCTCGTCCGTCGACGAGGCGATGATCACCGGGGAGTCCCGCCCGGTGGACAAGGGCGTCAAGGACCAGCTCATCGGCGGCACTGTCAACGTGGGCAACGGCAGCCTGCGTGCGGAGGTGATGGCCACCGGCGAGGACACTGCCCTGGCCGGGATCATGCGCCTGGTCGCCGACGCGCAGGCCAGCAAGTCCTCCACCCAGTTGTTGGCCGACCGGGCTGCGGCGTTCCTGTTCTGGGCGGCGCTGGCCGCCGCCTCGGTCACGTTCCTGGTCTGGACCGTGATCCAGGGTGGGGTAGACCAGATGACCGTGGCCCGGGTCGTGACCGTGCTGGTGATCGCGTGCCCGCACGCGCTCGGGTTGGCGATCCCGCTGGTCGTGGCCAACACCACCCAGCTGGCCGCAGCCAACGGGGTCCTGATCCGCGACCGGGAGGCCATCGACACCGCCCGGCTGCTGGAGATCATCGCCGTGGACAAGACCGGCACGCTGACCCAGGGGTCGACCGGGGTGGCTGGGATCGCCACCGCCGAGGGGGTCAGCCAGGAGCAGGCGCTGGCCCTGGCCGCGGCCGTGGAGGGCGACTCCGAGCACCTGATGGCCCGCGCCATCCGCGACGCCGCCCAGGCCCGGGACGTGGCGCTGCCGGCAGTCACCGAGTTCGAGATCCTCAAGGGCCGCGGGGTGCGGGCCAGCATCGATGGACTCACCATTCACGTCGGGGGTCCCCGGCTGTTGGAGTCCCTGGACACCACGCCCGGCCCGGACCTGGACTCGTTCGCCACAACCTCCGGGCAGCAGGGCTCCTCGGTGGTGTTCCTGGTCCGTGCCGGGGCCCCGATCGCGGCGTTCGCCCTTGCCGATGTGATCCGCCCCGAGAGCTACACCGCGGTCCGCGCCCTGCACGAGCGCGGGGTGCAGATCGCCATGCTCACCGGCGACAGCCAGGACGTGGCCGAGGCCGTGGCCGACGAGTTGGGCATCGACACCTACCTCGCGCAGGTGCTGCCCGCCGACAAGGACGACTACATCGCCAAGCTGCGCGCCCAGGGGCGTCGGGTCGGGATGGTCGGTGACGGGGTCAACGACGCCCCCGCGCTGACCCGGGCCGACATCGGCATCGCGATCGGCGGCGGCACTGACGTGGCCGTGCAGTCCGCGGACCTCGTCCTGGTCAAGAGCAATCCGCTGGACATCGTGCGGATCCTGATCCTCAGCGCCGCCAGCTACCGCAAGCAGGTCCAGAACATCTGGTGGGCCGCCGGCTACAACATCATCATGATCCCCCTGGCCGCCGGCATCCTCGCCCCCTGGGGCATCCTCATGCCCCCCGCGATCGGAGCGGTGCTCATGTCCATCAGCACGATCGTGGTCGCCATCAACGCCCAACTGCTCCGCCGGGTCGACCTCAGCGTGGCGTGAGGTCCGTCCTGACCAGGGGTCACCGGGGACCCGGCCGGGGGCCCTGGCAGCGGGCCCCGTGGGCGGGCTGGGCCCTTTCAGTGGAGGTCGGTGTCCGGCCTGGTGAGCAGGTTTCGGGCCGTGCGGTACTCGGTCTGGTCGATCTCCCCGGCGGCGAACCGCTGGTCCAGGACTTGGCGCGGTGTGGACCGGCCGGGGGTGCGGTCAGTTCCCGATCGGGTCAGGGCGACGATCGCCCAGATGGTCAGTGCCAGGATCGCCACCCACATCAGCATCATCCACGCACCGCCCCAGCCTCCGCCCCAGCCCGATGCCCACCCGCTGTTCCACATGTGTCCGAATCCCTCATCCGCTGGTACAGCCAGGCTCGTCATGTTGGTCTCCTCTCGGGCCCACGCACGTCGGGGTGGCGCCCTCGACTCCAGCATGGACCCCCGGTGCGACGATCCGATCAGGTCCGGGTCAAGGATCAATGAAGCCGGCGCGGGTCTGCCGAGGAAGTCGCCCGAGGCAGGGCGGGCGTGTGCCGGACGGCGTTCTGCAGCAGGTTGCCAAGCACCTGACCGAGCCGGTCACGGTCGGCCAGCACCATCGCCCGATCATCTCGGTCGGTGCCCCGGACCTCGACGTCGGCGGTCGCTGCACGGGGCGCCACCAGGTCCACTGCCGATCTCGCGACCTCAGCCACCGCCAGTAGTTGGGGGTGCAGGTCCAGGGCGTGCTCCTGGGCTGCGGCCACCTCGCGGACGTCGGGGCCCAGTCGCCGCAGCCGGTCGACGCCGCCAACGACTACCCCACCGCCCACGCCATCGACGAGACCACCCTGATCACTGTCACCGGCTAGGTGCGCAGCGTCAGGACTGGGTCACGCGAGGGTGCGGATCAGGATCGCATCGCCCTGTCCGCCGCCTCCGCACAATGCTGCGGCTCCGGTTCCCCCGCCGCGGCGGGCCAGTTCCAGGGCCAGGTGCAGGGTGATCCGGTTGCCGGACATGCCCAGGGGGTGGCCGATGGCGATGGCTCCGCCGTTGACGTTGACGATGTCGGTACTGATGCCCAGGTCGTCGACGGAGGCGACTCCGACTGCGGCGAAGGCCTCGTTGACCTCGAAGAGGTCGATGTCGCCCACGCTGATGCCCGCCCGCTCGGCGGCTGCCTTGATCGCTCGTGAGGGCTGGTGCAGCAGGGAGGCATCGGGGCCAGCGACCTGCCCGAAGCTGATGATCTCGGCCAGCGGGGCCACGCCGAGCTGCTCGGCGATGTCCAGGGTGGTGACGACGAGGGCGGATGCTCCGTCGCTGATCTGGCTGGCGTTGCCGGCGGTGATGTTGCCGTTCTTGTCGAACGCGGGCCGTAGCCCTGCCAGCGACTCGATCGTGGTCTCCCCGCGGACGCCCTCGTCGTGGGCGACGATCAGGGCGTCACCGCGGCGTTGGGGGACGGTGACCGCGACGATCTCCCCGTCGAACAGCCGCGCCTGTTGGGCGGCGTCAGCGCGGCGGTGTGACTCGGCGGCGAACGCGTCCTGCCGCTCCCGGGGCAGGTCGTGGGCCTGGGCGTACTTCTCTGTTCCGGCGCCCATGGGGACCTGGTCGAACGCGCAGTACAACCCGTCGTACATCATCGAGTCGATGACCCGGTTGTCCCCGATCCGGTAGCCGGCCCGGGCCCCGGGGAGCAGGTAGGGGGCGTTGGTCATCGATTCCATCCCGCCGGCGAGCACGAGGCTGGCGTCGCCGGCCCGGATGCGCCGGTCGGCGTGGTAGATCGCGTCGATGCCCGACAGGCACACCTTGTTCACGGTGGTGGCCGGCACGGTCATCGGGATGCCGCCGTTCAAGGCGGCCTGCCGGGCGGGGATCTGCCCCGAGCCGGCTTGGAGCACCTGGCCCATGTAGACGTAGTCGATCCGGTCGCCGGTCAGGTGCGCACGTTCCAGGGCGGCTGTGATCGCGAACCCGCCGAGTTCCACGGCCGGGAACGTCGACAGGCTGCCCGACAGCTTGCCCACGGGGGTACGTGCGCCGGCGAGGATGACGATTCGGGTGGACATGGGGGACCTCCTCAGGTCAGCAGGCGGCCCCGATCAGGTCCGCCCTCAAGTGGTGGAACGCCGCGCATACCGCCTTCTGGTCGGGGTTGCGGACCTGACCCGTAGGCGGCCCAGCGCCGCGAACACGTCCAGAGTACGCCCGGTACGGGTTGCGATTCCCGGGACCACCGACCCACTGGCCGGGCCCCGGGAGGGGCGCGGCTGCTCGGGTGATCAGGACGATCCCGTGGCCGGTACCCGACCTGCCACTGACCGCCAGGCGAGCCGTCGGCGCAGCCACAGCGACACGTACACCAGGCCGACGAGGGCTGGGACCTCGATCAGGGGACCGATCACCCCGGCCAGCGCCTGGCCGGAGGTGACACCCCAGACGCCGATGCTCACCGCGATCGCCAGTTCGAAGTTGTTGCCGGCGGCGGTGAAGGCCAGGGTCGCGGTCCTCGGGTAGCCGAGTCGGGCGCGCCGACCGACGACGAACGACACGCCCCACATGATCGCGAAGTAGGCCAGCAGGGGAACAGCGATCAGCAGCACCGACAGGGGCTCGGTGAGGATCGCATCGCCTTGCAGGGCGAACATGACCACGATCGTGAACAGCAGCCCGTACAGCGCCCACGGCCCGATCCGGGGCAGGAACCTGTTGTCGTACCAGTCCGCACCCTTGCGGGGGCGCAGCGTGCGGCGGGTCAGGTACCCGGCGGCCAGCGGAATGCCCAGGAAGACCAGCACCGACACGGTGATCTGAGCGGTGGAGAACGCGACGTCCTCGGTGGGCAGGCCCAACCAACCGGGCAGGATCGCCAGGTAGAACGTGCCCAGCAGGGCGTAGCCAAGCACCTGGAACACCGAGTTGATCGCCACCAGCAGGGCGGCGGCCTCACCATCCCCGCAGGCCAGGTCGTTCCAGATCAGCACCATGGCGATGCACCGGGCCAGCCCGATCACGATCAGCCCGGTGCGGAACTCCGGGTAGTCGTAGAGGAACACCCACGCCAGGGTGAACATCAGCGCCGGCCCGATCACCCAGTTGAGCAGCAGCGAGGACCAGAGCATCGGCTTGTCCCCGGTGACGTGACTCATGTCCTCGTAGCGGACCTTGGCCAGCACCGGGTACATCATCAGCAGCAGGCCGATCGCGATCGGAAGCGAGGTCTGGCCGATCTTCACGGCGTCCAGAACGTCCTGGATCCCGGGCAGCACTCGCCCGAGCAGCAGTCCGCCGATCATCGCGAGCAGGATCCAGACCGGCAGGAACCGGTCGAGGGTCGACAGACGCGACATCACCGCGGCCTCGGAGGTCTGGGCAGCGACGTTGGCCGGCTGGGGGGTGGGGGCGGCGCCCATCGGGACTCCTGGTGGGGGTGGGGTCAGGGCTGGGCGGCGGTGATGAGTTCGCGGACCTCGGCCGTGCGCGGAACCCGCCCGGAGAGCACGAGCTTCTCGTCGATGACCAGGGCCGGGGTGCTCAGCACGCCGTAGCCGACGATCGTGGGGTAGTCCTCGACCTTCTCGACGGTCGCCTCGACGCCCAGTTCGGTGAGGGCCTCCTTGGTGACCCGTTCGAGGTTCTTGCAGTTCTTGCACCCGGGGCCGAGCACCTTGATGATCATGGTCGTTTCCTTTCGTGGGGTGTGGGTCAGGGGTTTGGGTCAGGGGTTTGGGTCAGGCGACGATGGCGTTGAACAGGTATCCGACGGTGACGATCCCGGTGGCCACGACCCCGATGAAGGTCACCAGGAGCCGGGGTTGCAGGACACGGCGCAGAAGGATCATCTCCGGCAGGGACAGGGCGACCACGCTCATCATGAACGCCAGGACGGTGCCGATCGGCAGCCCCTTGGAGTACAGCACCTCGACCAGCGGCATCACGCCCGCGGCGTTGGAGTACAGCGGCACCCCGATGACCACGGCGACCAGCACCCCGAACGGGTTGCTGCCGCTGGCGTAGGTGGTGAAGAACTCGGTGGGCACCCAGCCGTGGATGACCGCACCGAGGCCGATGCCGACCAGCAGGTAGGGCCAGATCCGGCGCAGGATGGACCCGACCTCCTCGACGCCCATCTGGAGGCGCTGGTCGAGGGTCAGCCCGGCGGTCGAGTCGAGGACCTGGCCGCCGAGGGTGGTCTGGAACACGAACGGCTCCACCCAGCGCTCGGCGTGCAGCCGGCCCAGCACCCACCCGCCCACGATCGCGATGACCAGCCCCGCGGCGATGTAGAGCGCGGTGATCTTCCACCCGAACAGGCTGAACAGCAGCCCGATCGCGATCTCGTTGACCATCGGGGAGGCGATCAGGAAACTCAAGGTGACCCCGATCGGCACGCCGGCGGAGACGAACCCGATGAACGCGGGCACCGCCGAGCAGGAGCAGAACGGGGTGATGACGCCCAGCCCGGCGGCCATCACGTTGCCGACCCCCTCGCGCCGGCCGCCGAGCAGCGCGCGGGTCCGTTCGATGCTCATGAACGAGCGCAGCACCGTGACGATGAAGATGATCCCGCACAGCAGCAGGACGATCTTGACGGTGTCGTAGAAGAAGAAGTGCAGGGTCTCGGTCAGCCGGGCGTCCGGGTCCATCCCGAACCCGTCGTAGAGCAGCCAGTCCCAGATCCGGGCGTTGACCCAGAACGCGGCGTACCAGGCGAACGCCACCCCGGCCAGGGTGATCCACCAGCCCCGCGTGGAGGTCGGCATCTTCTGCAGCACGCTCATGGCTGTTGCCCGACCCTCGCGGGCAGGGCAGCGGCAAGCCGATCAGCCGCATCGCCAGCGATCGTGTAGTCGACCCAGCGACCCCGCTTGGCCGCGGTCACCACGCCAGCCTCGCGCAGCACCTTCAGGTGATAGGAGAGCACGTTGGCCGCCACCCCGGCGACGGGCTTGAGGTCACACACACACAGCGTGCCCCGCCGCGCCAACTCGGCGACCAACCGCCAGCGCACCGGGTCGGCGACCACGGCCAGCAGCTGCACGGCGGCCTCCGGGTGCATCCGCGTCGTTTCGATCTGCATCGCTTCAAGCATGCTCGAAGTGTATTCCTCCTCGCGGGCGTGATCCCGGGACGAAGGTCCCGAGCCAGCGGAGCCACTTGCGACCGACCGGACGACCACATGCCGATCCCGATCGCCACCCCGGCGCGCGACGCGGTCCGGCCATGCGCGAAGATTGCTCAATGCGCATTGTTATTGTTGGGTCGGTGGCGGCGGGGACGTCGGTGGGGGCGAAGGCCCGCCGGAACACCGAGTCGGCCGAGATCGTCATCTACGAGCGGGACGCCGACATCTCCTACTCCGGGTGCGGCCTGCCGTTCTTCGTCGGTGGGGAGGTCGAGGACATGGATGCGCTGACCCCCCGCGACCCGGCGTGGTTCGCCAAGCGCTACAACATCGACATCCGCACACGCCACGAGGTCACCGCTGTGGACCCTGAGGCCCGGAGGGTGTCGGTGACCGACCTGGCCTGCGGCGAGTCGTTCACCGACACCTACGACGTGCTGGTCCTGGCCACCGGGGTGTCCCCGATCGTTCCCGACCTGCCCGGGATCGAGGCGGGCGGGGTGTTCACGGTGCGCACCCCGTCGGATGCCCAGGCGATCCGCGCCCACATCGAGGCCACCGGCGCCACTTCCGCGGTGGTCGTCGGGGCCGGGTTCATCGGCCTGGAGATGGCCGAGCAGCTCGTGGGCCGGGGAATCGCCACCGCGGTCGTGGAGCGATCGGCGCAGGTGATGCCGCCGCTGGACGTGGACATGGCCCACCGGGTGGCCGGGTCGCTGCGCGCGAACGGGGTGGACCTGCGACTGGGGGTCACCGTGATAGCGGTCGAGGGCGAGCCGGCGCAGGCAGTCGTGCTGGATACCGGTGAGCGGATCGAGGCCGGGGTGGTGATCGTGGGCGTGGGTGTCCGGCCCAACGTCGGGCTCGCCGTGCAGGCGGGGGTCACCCTGGGCGCCTCCGGGGCGATCGCCGTGGACGAGCAGATGGCCACCAACGTGCCCGGCATCTGGGCGGTCGGCGACGTCGCGGAGTCGTTCTCGGTGGTCACCGGCGCGCCGATGTGGCACCCGCTGGGGTCGACTGCGAACAAGATGGGCCGGATCGCCGGGGACGCGATCACCGGCGGGGAACTGACTCACCGCGGCATCCTGGGCACCGGGATCTTCCGGGTGTTCGACCTGACCGTGGCTCAGACCGGGCTGACCGAGCGCGACGCCACCACGCAGGGCTTGGACGTGGTCGTGCTGCACAACATCAAACCAGACCGCCCGCAGTACCTCGGCGGCCGGGACCTGGTGATCAAGGCGATCGCCGACCGCGGCACCGGCCGGGTCCTGGGCGCTCAGATCGTCGGCCCGCAGGGTGTGGACAAGCGGATCGACGTGCTGGCCACCGCGATCACGTTCGGCGCGATGGCCGCGGACCTGTTCCACCTCGACCTGGCCTACGCCCCCCCGTTCGCCACCACCAAGGATCCCGTGCTCTACACCGGGATGGCGCTGGACAACGCGCTGCGCGGCTCGGCACCGCTGATCACCCCCTGCGAGCTGATCACCCGGCGAGCAGTTGGCGAACGGATGCAGGTGGTCGACGTGCGCTCCGCGAAGGACTTCGAGAAGTCCCACGTCGACGCGGCGATCCACATACCACTGGGCGCCCTGCGCGCACGGGCCGGCGAGCTCGACCCGACCCTGCCAACGGTCACCTACTGCAACGGGGGCGTGTCGGGCAACGCCGGGCAGAACATCCTGCGCTGCCTGGGGTTCTCGTGGGTGGCGAACCTGTCCGGGGGCAACAAGAACTACCAGTCGTACGCGTCCTGGCAGGTGGGCCGCGCGTGACACTGCATCCCACCAGCCGACGGGTCGTCGCCGAGTACCTGGGCACGATGATCCTGGTCACGGCGGTGGTCGGCTCGGGGATCATGGCCACCACGCTCACCGATGACGTCGGCGTGCAGCTGCTGATGAACATGCTGGCCACGGTGCTGGTCCTGGGCCTGCTCATCTGGACGCTCGGGCCCATCTCCGGGGCGCATTTCAACCCGGCCGTCACCGGGGTGGCCCTGATCCGCCGCGAGATCCCCGGACGTGAGGGCGCGGCCTATATCCCCGCCCAGGCCGGCGGGGCGACCACCGGGGCGATCCTGGCCAACCTGATGTTCGACCTGCCCGCAGTGAGTACCTCCACGCACGAGCGCGGCGGGCCCGGGGTGCTCCTCGGGGAAGTGGTGGCCACGGCCGGGCTGCTATGGATCATCGGGGCGCTGACCCGCACGGGCAACGGTCGTCTGGGCCCGGCCCTGGTCCCCGCCTGGATCGGTGCGGCCTATTTCTTCACCTCCTCGACATCCTTCGCCAATCCCGCGGTCACCATCGGGCGGATGTTCACAGACACCTTCGCCGGGATCGCGCCCGCGTCTGTGCCGGCGTTCATCGCCGCCCAGCTCGTGGGTGCGGCCATCGGTGCTGCCCAGACCGAGTTGTTCCACCCGCGGCCCGGGCGAGCACCTGAGCCCCTTGACCTGCCCGGCCCCATCCACACCGTCACCCTTCAGGAGGACCAATGAGCACCACCGCCCCCCGCAAGCCCAGCGTCCTGTTCGTCTGCATCCACAACGCCGGGCGCTCCCAGATGGCCGCCGCGTACCTGACCCATCTGGCCGGCGACCGGGTCGAGGTTCGCTCGGCCGGGTCGGCCCCCGCGGATTCGGTGAACCCCGCCGCGTCCGCGGCCATGCTCGAGGAGGGCATCGACATGGCCGGTGAGACCCCCAAGATCCTTACCGACCAGGCGGTGCGCGCCTCCGACGTCGTCATCACGATGGGGTGTGGCGACACGTGCCCCATCTACCCGGGAAAGCGCTACGAGGACTGGCAGCTCGACGACCCCGCCGGCGCGGGCATCGACTCGGTGCGCCCGATCCGCGACGAGATCCGCCGCCGGATCGAGGCCCTGATCGCCGACATCGCCCCCGCCTGACCCCCCAATCGCCCTCAGCGCTCGCCGCGGCTCGCCGCCGCATGGACCCAGCCGTCGATCCGGGCGGAGATCTCGGCCAGGGCGCTCTCGAACGCCGGGCCGGTGCCCGCCCGCACGGGGTCCGGGATGGACCAGTGCGTATGCCCGACGCCGACCTCCCGGTCCGCTGAGTCGCACACCGTCACCACGACGTCATCGACGGCCAGCACCTCGTCGGTCGACCTCGGGTGATCGGCCAGGAGCCGCAGCCCGTGCACGCGGGCCACCCGCACGGTGCCCGGGTGGATCCGGGCTGCCGGGTGCGTGCCCGCCGAGGCGACTCGGGACACGGTCCGATCGGCCCACACGGCCGCAGCCAACTGGGAACGCGCCGAGTTGCCCGAGCACACGAACACCACCCGACCGTGCGGCACCGGCGGGACCGGGAACCGCCCCAACCGGGCAAGTGCCTCGGGAACCAGCCGGACATAGGTCCGCCGACCGTCGGACTCCGAGGGCAGGCGGCGGACCAGGCCGGCCGCCTCCAGCACCTTGAGGTGATGGGCCAGGAGATTGGATGACATCCCCAGACCGGCTGCGAGGTCACTCGGGCTGGCATCGCCCACCCCCAGAAGGTCGATCACCTGGAGCCGCCCCACCTCCGACAGGGCCGCGTAGCCCGCCGCTCGCCGCACACGGTCCCCCCCGGCCGGTGACTCAGTTCGCATTGAGCAAGCCTCGTGGTCAAGCACCCCATGAGTCAAGTGCACAGCAAGGATCTGGCGCACAGCGCCGGACCCGGCAGACTTCAGCTGAAACGCCCGCTCAGGCCGTGGGGTCGGACTCCTCACGCAGCCGTGGCTCGGTGCGGCCCTCGGGATTGACGCCGTGCTTGTCGGCGTAGAACGCGCGGATCAGGTCCATGTCGGCGCCGATGTCCCCGGACGGGTGCATGACCGGGCCATAGCCGATGGTCTTGGTGGGACCGTCGCAGAAGCCCAGGCACATCGGCACCCCGGCCTGCTGAGCCAGCCGGTAGAACCCGGACTTCCAGAACTCCTTCTTGGACCGGGTGCCCTCCACTGCGATGATCAGCTGGAAGTGCTCGGCCGAGCCGGCCCTCGCGGCCAGGTCCCCCACGACGTCCTGTGCGTTGCTGCGGTCGATGGCGACCCCACCGACACCTCGCATGAACGGCCCCAGAGGCCCGCGGAACAGTTCCTTCTTGGCCAGGAACATCGGCTCCACGCCACTGGCCCACGACAGCCACAGCATCAGCGGGAAGTCCCACGCCGACGTGTGCGGTGCGGCGATCATGACCACGACTGGCTCGCTGGGCGGCTCGCCGGCGGTCTTCCAGCCCTTGGCGCGCAGCGCCCGTGCGCCGATGGTCCGCTTGTCCATCCCCGGATCCTACGGGAACGTAGGTTGCGCCCGGGTCGCTGGCAGCGACGCGGTCAACGGACCATCCGGGTGACCTCCACCACCACCTGCGGGTCCTGGCTCAGCGGCCCCGCGTAGATGCCGGTCAACGGCGACACGTCGCGGTAGTCCCGACCGCGTGCCACGACGACGTGCGCAGCCCCGACCGGCCGGCCGTTCGTCGGGTCGTGGGCCTCCCACGCCCCGTTCCACGCCTCCACCCACGCATGGCTCTCACCGACCCCGGGCACGCCGATCTCGGCGTCCTCGTTGTGGATGTAGCCGCTCACGTATCGGGCCGGGATGCCGACCGCGCGCAACAGCGACAGCGAGTTGTGGCTGAAGTCCTGGCAGACCCCACGACCGTCGGCCCAGGCCTCCCCCGCCGAGGTGTGCACGTGGGTGGCTCCCGAGGTGTAGGCGATGCGCTCGCTCACCGCCCCGATCGCCAACTCGATGGCCGCTGCCGGCGTGGCCGCGCGGCGCAACGCCTCGACCAGGTCGGCGCGCGCCGGGTCTGCCTGCGCATCGTCGACGAACGTGCCCAGTTCGAGGAACTCGCACCACCGATCGGCCACCGCGTCCGCGGACAGGTCCGCCCAGCTGGCCCCGGGCGCGGGCCGCCACTTCTCCACGGTGTCGACCACCGACGTGCTCGTCACGGTCAGCGCCCGATGTGCCAGGTGCACGTCGAACGCCTCGACAGCCGTGCCCCAGTAGTCGGTGTAGCGGTGGATGCGGGCCAGCGGGCGCACGCTGAGGTCATGGCGCAGCATCAGCTGCCCCGAGGTGCTCAACGGCGTCATCCGGGCCTCGTTGAACGACGCCAGGACCTCACCCTCGTAGGCCAGGCTCGTGGTGTGCGTGACGGACAGTCGCTGGGTCATCAATGGCTCCACACGATCGTGCCGGCCTGCCGGAAGAACGCCACCGCCACCGCGTCACTGGCCTCGAACGCGGCATCACGTCCGCGCTCGCTGAGCAGCTCCAGGTCGGCCGGCGTCGGGTTCACGGAGGCGAACTCCAACTCGGCGCGAAGGATGCCCACCGTGCGCAGCAGGGTCGAGGTCTGTCGCGAGCTCACGTACTGACCCATCTGACGGACCATCCGCTCGGAGCGTACCGCGCTGCCCAGCATCGAGCGCGGGAACGTCGGATCGAGCACGAGGAAGGCGCGCACCTGCTCCCCGGACAGCGCGCGCTGCGTGCGCAGGAACGGGTTGAGCCCGCCAGCGGCACGCAGCGTGGTGGCCGCACCGGCCTGGGGCCAGAGCCGTTCGTGGTCGATCTCCAGGATCCGGGAGGTCATGTCCAGGCGCTCCAGGGCGGCCCCGAGCCGCAGGAACACCAGCCCCTCGTCGCGGGGCATCTGCCACTCGACGATGCCGTTGACCACAGCGAGTTCGTCGAGCAGGCCGCGCAGCGGGATCCCGGGGATGACCGTGGAGACCCCGGCCTGCAGGCGCAGGTGGGTGGCGTTCAGGCGCTCGAACATGTCCTCGGCCAGCACCTCGCGGATCGTGCGGGCGTTCTCCCGGGCGCTGGCCACGCTGCCCCGGATGGTCGAGGGGCCGCTGGCATCACCGAGCACCAGGTCGACCAGGCGGGCGGGTGTCAGCCTGCTGTCGGGCCGCTGGCCGTGGGCACCGGAGTCCGACCCGTCCGGCCCGTCTGCAGGCATCAGGCCCAACGGGCCCAGCAACGCCTGAGCCCCGATCGTGGGGTCCAGCCGGGTGTCCTGCACGAGCAGTTGGTGGTGCTCGACCAGCAGCCGGGTGGTGACCTCGGCCCGCTCCACGTAGCGACCGATCCAGAACATGGCCTCGGCGATCCGGCTCAGCACGGCGGCACCGCCGGGCCATCGACAACGCCCGACCCCGAGCGGGCCTGCTGCTGCTGCTCCTCCTGTTGACGCATCCGCTCGGAGTGCACCGAGGGCTGGTCCACCCGCGCCCGTGGCTCAACGTTGGCCGAGCGCAGCTGGGCCGCGGAGAACGTCGGCTCGTCGGAGTCGATCACCAGCTCGGGCTCGAGCGGGGGCAGTGCCTCGTCGGCCGCCACGTCGAGCACCCAGGTGTCCTTCGATCCGCCGCCCTGGCTGGAGTTCACGACCAGGCTGCCCTGGACCAGTGCGACCCGGGTCAGACCGCCGGGCAGCACCCACACCTTCTGCCCGTCGTTGACCGCGAACGGCCGCAGGTCCAGGTGCCGGGGTGCCAGCAGGCCGCCCTCGACCACGGTCGGACTGGTGGACAGCGCCACGATCGGTTGGGCCACCCAGGCCCGCGGCTCGGCCCGGATCGCTGCCGCGGCGGTGACCAACTCCTCGTCGCTGGCCCGCGAGCCGACGACAATGCCATACCCACCGGAGCCGTCGACCGGCTTGACGACCATCCGATCCAGCCGGGGCAGGACGTGAGCCTGCTGGTCGGGGTCGGACAGGTCGTAGGTGTGCACGTTGGGCAGCACCGGCTCCTCGCCCAGGTAGTAGCGCACGATCGTCGGCACGTAGGGGTAGACGGCCTTGTCATCGGCCACGCCGTTGCCGACCCCGTTGGCGATCGTCACCGCGCCGGCCCGGGCCGCGTTGAGGATCCCGGGCACGCCGAGCACGGAGTCCGGCCGGAAGTGCACAGGGTCGAGGTAGTCGTCATCGATGCGCCGGTAGATCACGTGCACCGGCTCGCTGCCCCGCGTGGTGCGCATCCGGACCCCGCCGTCGCGGCAGAACAGGTCCCGACCCTCGACGAGCTCCACGCCCATCCGCCGGGCCAGGAACGCATGCTCGAAGTGCGCGGAGTTGTGCACGCCCGGGGTGAGGACGACCACCGTCGGCTCGGCCACCCCGACCGGGGCCCCGGCCAGCAGCGCGGACAGCAGCCGCGCCGGGTACTCATCCACTCCGCGCAGCCGGTAGTCGCTGAACAGCTCTGGGATCACATGCGACAGGGTGCGCCGGTTCTCCAGCACGTAGGAGACCCCCGAGGGGCAGCGCAGGTTGTCCTCCAGGACCCGGAAGACCCCCTCGTCGTCGCGGACGAGGTCCACGCCGGCCACGTGGATCCGCACCCCGTTGGCTGGGCGCACCCCGTGCGCCTCGCGGTGGAAGTGCGCCGAGGAGGTCACCAGCTTGCGCGGGATGACGCGATCGCGAAGGATCTCCTCGGCGCCGTACACGTCGTCGAGGAACATCTCCAGGGCGCGGATCCGCTGGGAGACACCGGCATCGATCACCTGCCATTCGGCCGCATCGACGATCCGCGGGACGAGATCCATCGGCAGCGGGCGCTCCCGGCCCGACAACGTGAAGGTGATGCCCTGGGCAGACAGGTGCGCATCGCGCAGGCGGGCCCGGTCCACCAGACCATCTGGTCCCAGCGCATGGAGCGAGGACGCCAGCGACTGGCGGTCCTCGCGGACCAGGCCAGCAGCGTCGTACATCTCGTCCCACGGCTGCATGCCCGAATGATGGACATACCCATGTGGCGCTCTCATCACGGCAGGTTACCGGCGTGTTACGAAGCGTCGGCGGCGACCGGCCGGCCCGGGGCAGGCGAATGGATCACGGGAGGCCAGCCCACGGGCCGGCGCACAGTGGGGCCACCCGGCCTGCCGGATCGGGACCTTCGGCCCACAGCGCATATGCATCCTCGGCATAGCCTGCATGTCATGCAGACGTCGCAAGGCCCCGAGAAGCCTCTGCTGACCGCTCTCGAGGTGCAGGAGCTGCTGCACATCGACCGCTCCACCGTGTACCGGATGGCCGAGGACGGCCGCCTGCCCGCGCTCCGGGTGGGCCGGTCGTGGCGGTTCCCCGCCGACCTCATCCAGGCGCTGGCCACGTCGGGAACCGATCCCGCCCACGTTGTCGCCAGCAACGCGCCGACGAGCCCCGACGCCCGCGACGCCGGACCTGGGGCTGAACCCGGGATCGCCAGCCCCAGCCCACCGCCAGCCCATCACCGCCCGATGAACGAGGATGCCGCCGGCGCCGCCGTCGAGGTGGCCTCGGACCTGCTCGGCGTGATGATGGTCGTGACCGACATGGCCGGCCAGCCGTTGACCGAGGTGACGAACCCGAGCGGCTGGTTCGCTGCGCATGCCGCCGAGCCCGGCGGGCTCGACCAGTGCGTGGCCGAGTGGCGCGACCTGGCCGACCACCCGGACCTCACCCCCGAGTTCCGCACCGGGGCGCTGGGCTTCCAGTGCGCGCGCGCATTCATCCGCCACGGTTCGGCCCTGGTCGGCATGGTGCTCGCCGGTGGCGTCAGCCCGGCCCTCGACCCCGAGGTGGACCCCGACCTCTACCACCTCGACGATTCCGACCGCCAGAGAGTGCTCGCGGCCCTGCCCCGGATCGCCGCGGCGATCTCCCGCGCATCCGCCCCCAGTCGCACAGCTGCGCAGACGCCTGCCCCCTACAGCCTGCCCCCGAATACCCCGGCCCCGAACCCGGTGGCCACCACGAAGGAGAACAGATGAAGAGGCTGCTCGTCCTCGGCGCCGGCACCGCTGGCACCATGGCCGTCAACAAGCTGCGCCCGCAGTTGCCGCGCGAGGAGTGGACCATCACGGTCGTCGACTCCGACGACACGCACTACTACCAGCCGGGCTACCTGTTCATCCCGTTCGGCATCTACCGCCCCGACGAGGTCATCAAGCCCAAGAAGCGCTTCATCCCGGCCGGTGTCGACCTAATGATGGGTGAGATCGACAAGGTTGAGCCCGAGGAGAACAAGGTCCTGCTCGTCGACGGCACCGAGTTGGACTACGACTACCTGATCATCGCCACCGGAACCACGCCCCGACCCGACGAGACCCCCGGGATGGCCGACGACCTCGGTGGCGACGTGCACGAGTTCTACACCTTCGAGGGTGCCACGAAGCTGGCCGAGAGGCTGCGCACCTGGGAGGGTGGCCGCCTGGTCGTGCACATCACCGAGATGCCGATCAAGTGCCCAGTCGCGCCACTGGAGTTCACGTTCCTGGCCGAGGCCTTCTTCACCGAGCAGGGCATGCGCGACAAGGTCGAGATCGTCTACGTCACGCCGCTGGAGGGCGCGTTCACCAAGCCGGTGGCCAGCAAGCACCTGGGCGACATGCTCGACAACCGGCACATCGCCCTCGAGGGCGACTTCATGATCGAGAGCATCGACTCCGAGGCCAAGAAGCTGGTCTCCTTCGACGAGCGCGAGATCGCCTACGACCTGCTGGTGACGATCCCGGTGAACATGGGCGCGGACTACGTCGCGCGCTCCGGGCTGGGCGACGACCTGAACTACGTCCCCGTCGACAAGCAGACGCTGCTCTGCGACGCCCACGACAACATCTTCGTGCTCGGCGACGCCTCGGACATCCCCGCCTCGAAGGCCGGTTCCGTGGCGCACTTCGCAGTCGATCTGTTCGGGCACAACTTCATGCGCCACATCCAGGGCCTGAAGATGACCGAGCATTTCGACGGGCACGCCAACTGCTTCATCGAGACCGGCCACGGCAAGGGTCTGCTCATCGACTTCAACTACGAGACCGAACCGCTGACGGGCAAATACCCGCTGCCCGGCGTGGGCCCGTTCTCGCTGCTGAAGGAGACCGAGATGAACCACTGGGGCAAGGTCATGTTCCGCTGGATGTACTGGAACATCCTGCTGCCGGGCAAGGAGCTGCCACTACCGGCACTGATGTCCATGGCCGGCAAGGACACCAAGGACCTGTGATGACCGACTCCACAACCACGATCGACGCCAACGTCGCGATCCTGGCCCGGCTGGAGACCATGGCCGCCCAGCTGGACGTGATGGCCGAGCAGGTCGCGGCCGCCAACGCCGCGCGCGAGCAGTGGGCCGAACTGGTCCAGACGCTCGTCCCGGTCTCCCGCGGGGCAATGGATGTCGCCACCCGCGAGCTCCAGGCCCTCGAACCCGACGTGACCATCGACGACGCCACCCGGTTCGCCCGCACCACCGCGCGCGCGATGCCCCAGCTGGAGGGCCTGCTGGCCCAGCTGGGCAGCGCGAGTGATCTCGGCCACGAGGTCACCTCGCTCAGCGGGGCTGGCATGGCCAAGCTCACCGAGGTCATGCAGACCGCCGAGGAGAAGGGCTACTTCATGTTCGCCCGCAAGGGTGCGGCCATCGCCGACACGGTCGTCACGTCGTTCTCCGAGGACGATGTCCAGGCTCTCGGCGACAACGTGGTCACCATCCTCAACGCGATCAAGGAGCTCACCCAGCCCGAGGTGATGGCCCTGCTCAACCGGACCGCCCTGACGATCCAGGACGTCGAGGAGGCCGCGATCGAGCCACCCTCGGCCTTCGCGCTGCTGAAGTCGATGCGCGACCCGCAGACCCGCCGCGGGTTGTCCCGCGTGCTGTCCATGCTCCACACGGTCGGCGCGGAGAACCCGCCGACCGCCACCAGGTAGGCAACGCAGAGAGTAAGAGGGACGACCATGGCAACCGCCACCATCGCCGGAAGCGAAGTGCAGGTCAACGAGGAGGGCTTCCTCACCGAGTTCGACGAGTGGAGCGAGCAGATCGGCGCTGAACTCGCGAAGAACATCGACGTCGAGATGACCGACGAGCACTGGGCCCTGATCCGCTGGCTGCGCGAGGACTACCAGGAGAAGGGCGAGACCGCCACCACCCGGCGCGTGCAGAACGCCGGCGGCGTGCCGACCAAGCGGCAGTTCCAGCTGTTCCCGAAGAAGCCGGCCAAGAAGATGGCCTACATCGCCGGCGTCCCCAAGCCCAAGGGCTGCGTCTGACCCGCGGGTGCCGAAACCCGCATCGATGACCCGACCACTGAGAAGAGAGACACGCACATGACCGTCATCCCGAACTTCGACTCCGACGACAGCGACCGCAAGTTCGTCATCATCTGTTCCAAGGGCAACCTGGACATGGCCTACCCGGCACTGGTGCTGGCCAACGCCGCGCTCGGCGAGGGCATCGAGACGCACCTGTTCTTCACCTTCTGGGGCTTCGACATGATCCTCGACAGCCGGATGGACACCCTGCAGTTCTCCCCCGCGGGCAACACAGCGATGCACTTCCCGGTCAAGGGCAAGGAGTTCCGCATCCCGCAGGCGGTCATGCCGCTGCCCGGCATGACCGGCATGGCCACCAAGATGCTCAAGGACCAGCTCGAGGAGATGGACATCCCGCCGGTGCGCGACTTCCTCGACCAGATCGTGGGTGCCGGCGGACACCTGTGGGGCTGCCGGATGAGCGCGGACATGAACAAGGTGGACATGGACGATCTCTACGAGGGCGTCGAGGACATCATCAACGCCACCGACTTCATCGAGATGACCGACGGGGCGCAACTGCTGTTCATCTGAGCCGCATGACTGGTGCCGGGTACGGTCGCACCATGCGGTTCCCGCCGGCACCTCCCGTGGCGCGTGCCGTGGCAGCCACGCCTGCGGACCGTGACCGCGTCCTTGACCTGATGCGCGCTGCCGCGCTGGCCGTGGTGGTCCTCGGCCACGCCACGATGGGCCTGGTCGGCTGGCGTCCCGACGGCCCGGTGGTCAACAACACCCTGAGCGTCTACCCCTGGGCGCCGTGGGCGACCTGGGCGCTGCAGATCATGCCGCTGTTCTTCGTGGCCGGTGGGGCGGTCAATGCCCGGTCCTGGCGCACCGGACGCGACACGTACGCACCCTGGCTCTGGCGGCGGGTGGCCCGGCTGCTCCGGCCGGTCTGGGTCTACCTGCTGATCATGGCCCCGGCCAGCGCCCTGATCTCCGCAGTGGCGCCGGCGAACTGGTCGGCACCGCTGCTCGGGCTGGCCACCCAACTGCTGTGGTTCATCGGGGTCTACGTGGTGGTCTGCGCCCTGACCCCGCTGGCCGTGCGCGCCCACCGGGCCAACCCGCTGCTCGGGCCGGTCGCGCTGCTCGCCGGGGTGCTGGCCGTGGACATCGCACGTCTGGGCCTGGGCCTTCCCCCGGCTCTGGGCCTGCTCAACTTCGTGCTGGTCTGGGCGTTCGCCGCCCAGTTGGGGCAGGTGCTCGACGACGGGCTGCTGCGCGGCGTGCGGGGCCTGCTCGCCGCGACCGGCGCGGTCGCGGCCAACCTCGCACTGACCGGGGCCGGCCCCTACCCCACCTCGATGGTGGGCCTGCCCGGGGAGACCTTCAGCAACATGGCCCCGCCGAGCCTCGTGCTGGCCCTGCACGCCCTGGCCCTGGCCGGCGCCGTCGGGGCCATTGCCCCGGCCCTTGCCCGGCTGGCCGATCGGCCCCGGGCCTGGACGGCGACCACCGCAGTCAACCTCACCGCGATGACCCTCTACCTGTGGCACCTGCCGGTGCTGATCAGCATGGTGGCCATCGCGCACCTGCTCGGCCTGGACCGGCCGGTCACCTGGGTGGCCGCTGACCAGGCGGTCCCGGGGCCCGGCTTCTGGCTGTGGACGATCCCCTACTTCGTGGTGTTCCTGGCCGGGGTGGCCGGCGTGGTCCGGCTGCTGTGGCCGGTCGAACAGGGTCGCCTGCCCGGGTGGGACCGCCCCGCCCGAACGCGGGCCGACCCGGGCACCGAGCGCCGCGCCAGCGTGGCGGCCGCCTGCGGATCGGCCGCGATC
>JBAVKQ010000001.1:0-17859 GCA_049688395.1 Candidatus Nanopelagicales bacterium | reverse complement strand
CTTCCGTAACCCGGACTGCCGCGACCGCGGGCCGCGACGCCCTGGCCGACTGGCTGGCCGCCCAGCCCGCCGACCTGTTCGCCGACGACGCGGATCTCGCGGCACTGGTCACCCACCACGGCATGGGCGCACGCGCCGAGGCACTGCATGCCACCGGGCGGGCAGTCGCCGGCCCGTTGGACGAGGCGGCCCGCCGCAACGATCTGCCCGGCAACCATCCGCTGCTCGAGGACTGGGACGCGATCGGGCGCCACACCGCCGGCGTGGCCCACCACCCGAGCCACCGGGACGCGGGCCGGGCCATCTACGGCACCGGCGTGATGGCCGCCTACGGGGAGGTCGGCGTCGACGGGCGCACCGCGGGCTCGTCGCCGCGCCGACCGGTGACCCCGGCCCCGCAGCGGTTCATCCTGACGCTGTTCTACCTCACCGCCCAAGCCGGCGAGGCAGGGCACAACTGCCCACTGGCCTGCGACGCCGGCGCGATCCGCACGCTGCAGCACCTGGGCACCGCGGCGCAGCAGGCCGCGTTCCTGCCCGGGCTGCTCGACCCGGACTTCGACACCAACCTCACCGCCTCGCAGTTCCTGACCGAGGTGCAGGGCGGCTCGGACGTGGGCGCCAACGCGGTGCTGGCCACACCCGACGGTGCGCACGACGGCGGCCCGGGCAGCCCGTGGCTGGTCGCTGGGGAGAAGTGGTTCTGCTCGAACGCGGACGCCGACGTGTTCCTGCTGACTGCCCGGGTGGCCGATCCGAGCACCGGGACCAAGGGGCTCGGGCTGTTCCTGATCCCCCGGGTCCGCGCCGACGGGACGCCCAACGGCTACCGGATCCGCCGGTTGAAGACCAAGCTGGGCACCCGCTCGATGGCCAGCGGCGAGATCGACTTCACCGGCGCCCAGGCCACGGCACTCGGCCCGGTCAGCGACGGGTTCCGCAACGTGATGGAGCTGGTGATCACCACCTCCCGGCTGTTCAACGCCGCCGGGTGCGCGGCCCACGCCCGACGCGCCTGGGTGGTCGCCTCCACCTACGCCGCGCACCGGACCGCGTTCGGCCAGCCGATCGGGGCGTTCCCGCTGGTGGCCGAGACGCTGGCGTGGATCCGGGCCGACGCGGTGGCCGCCCTGGCATCCACGTTGCTGCTCGCCGGCCTGCAGGAGCAGATCGACGAAGGCGCGATCAGCCCGGCCGAGGCGGACTTCTTCCGGGTGGCGGTCAACCTGAACAAGCTCCAGACCTCGGTGCTGGCCCATGACGCGGTCAACCGCGGCATCGAGGTGCTCGGCGGCAACGGGGCGATCGAGACCTTCAGCGTGCTTCCCCGGCTGCTGCGCGACAACGTGGTCTACGAGAACTGGGAGGGCAGCCACAACGTGCTGCGTGCTCAGGTGCTGCGCGACTGCGCCCGGTTGGGCGTGCACGCCGGGTTCTTCGACGTCCTGGCCGAGCGGCTGGGCGCGGAGCACGCGCAGGCACTCGCCGCCGATCGGGCGGAGTTCGAGGCACTGCTGTCGGCGTCGGCGGCGGTGCGCGACCTGCGGTTCCGCCGCGTGGGCCAGCGGATGGCGCTCTGGGTGATGCTGGCCGCGATGGTCCCGGTCCCCGGGCTGGGCGCCGCGGCGCTGCTGACCCAGCGGCACCTGCGCGAGCTGCCGATCGACCAGGCCTACCTCGCCGCGGTCGCCGCCCTCCAGCGCTGAGCGATTCGCGGTCCGGTGCGACCGACCCTGCCCAGGTCGCGATGGCAAGTCGGTGCAGGCCGGGAGGGGACCGGACAGCGACCGGGACCAGGGAGACCGAGTAGCGTGACAGGCCGAGCGTCTGCGACCGGGGGCTCGGCCAACCCGCCGCCGAAAGCCACGCCCGGCGACGGGGAGATGTCGACCGACAGTGTTAGCGTGCGCCGAGCCGGATTCCGATGGGAGGTTGCAATGCCGCACCCTCTGGATGTCGACGTGCTGGCCGACCCAGTCGATTCGGTACCGATCGAACCCAAGCTCCGTCCACCCCTGCTTCGTGATGGACTCGTCGGACCCCGCGCCCTGGAGCGTCTGCTCGACTGCGACGCTCGGCTCGTCACGATCATCGCCCCCCCGGGCTACGGCAAGACCACCCTCCTGGCCCAGTGGGCCGCCGCGGAGCACGTTCGTCCGGTCGTCTGGATGAGCCTCGATCACCAGGACGACGACCCCGCGAGTCTGCTCTCCTGGCTGGCCCTGGCCCTGTCCCGGGCCGGTTCACCGATCGACACCTCGACGGTGGCGACCCAGCCGCCCACGACCCGGACGATTGCTCGGGCGCTCACGGCGATGCCGCCGATGCTGCTGTTGCTCGACGACGCGCAGCACCTGACCTCGCGCGAGGCGATCGACGTGCTCAGCGAACTGGTCCGTGACCTGCCGCAGGGATCGTGCGTGGCGATGGGCGCGAGAACCGGGTCAGCGTCTCTGGCCCGCTTGCGCACCGAGGTCGAGGTCACCGAGATCGGGACCGAGGACCTCGCGTTCGGTGTCGAGGATGCGCGCGCAATGCTCGAGGCAGCCGGAGTCGCCCTGCCCGAGCCCGAGCTGGACAGTCTGGTGCGGCGTACCGAGGGCTGGCCGGCGGCGCTCTATCTGGGAGCCCTGGGCATCCGAGCGGGTGCCGAACCCCAGTTCGCCGCGTTCGACGGCGACCATCGCCTGGTTGCCGAGTACCTGCACGACCAGGTCATGTCCACCCTTCCCCCCGAGCTGATCGCCTTCCTGAACCGGACGTCGGTGCTGGAGCGGCTGTCCGGGCCGTTGTGCGACTACATGCTGCAGACGAGCGGATCGGGGGCGCTGCTGGACCAGCTCGCAACATCGATCAGGCTCGTGCTGCCGCTCGGACCGGGCCGGGCGTGGTACCGCTACCACGGACTGTTGCGCGACTTCCTCCTGGCGGACCTGCACCGGACCGAACCGGAAGCGCAGGTGGTCGAACTTCTTCGCCGGGCATCGGACTGGTGCGCGCGGGAGGGCCTGGTCGAGTCCGCGTTGACCTACGCGGACGACGCGCACGACGACGATCGACTCGGCGCGTTGCTGCTGCGGTCCGCGCAACCGCTGTGGGCGGCGGGCAGGGGCGCGACCGTCGAGAAATGGATCAGGCTACTCGAGCAGCGCGGCTACCTGGTGGCCCACCCCGAGCTGGCATCGACCTGGGTGCTGCTGCTGTCCCTGATCGGTCGAGCGGCCGAAGCAGAGCTGTGGCACACGCGTGCGCAGGGTGCGACGTATGCCGGAACCCTGCCGGAGGGAAGCCCGATCCAGGCGTGGCAGGCCCGTGACCGCGCGCTGCTGTGCCAGGCCGGACCGGAGCAGATGCGCGTCGATGCCCGCGAGGCGATTCGCCTGATGTCCCCAGCGAGCCCCTTCACCCCGACCGCTCTGGTCCTGCGCGGGATGTCGGAGTTGATGCTCGGCGACTCGACCACCGCACGGGACACCTTCGAGGACGCAGCCGCTGTCGCCGCCGGCCTCGGTGCGTCATTGGCCCGCAGCGTGGCCCTCGCGTGGCGGGCGGTCATCGCCATCGAGGCAGGCGACTGGGTCACGGCGGCCCGCTGGTCCGACGCTGCCGAGGAGCTCGTGGTCAGCATCGGCATGTCCACCTACGGCCCGAACGCGTTGACCTACGCCACCTGCGCCCTGACCGCATCTCATCGAGGTGACCGTCGGGCCTGCGACGCTGCGCTGGCGCAGGCCGCTGTGCTGCGACCCCAGCTCTCCTACGCAATGCCCTACCTCGCCGTCGAGGTGCGCCTGCTCCTGGCACAGTGTCATCTGCTCAGGGGTGACGTCGACGCCGCGCGCACCATGGCCGTGGAGCTGCGCGAGGTACGCCACCGGCGGCCACTGCTCGGGCGGTTCAACACCGACATCACCGCGCTCGAGGAGCAGCTCGAGCACCTCCCGGGCGGTTCGTCGCGGGTGTTCACGCTCTCGGTGGCCGAGCTGCGCCTCCTGCCCTACCTGGCCACCCACCTGACGTTCCGAGGCATCGCAGAGCGGTTGTTCCTCTCACCGCACACCATCAAGACACAGGCATTGTCGATCTACCGCAAGTTGGGTGTGTCGTCGCGGGCCGACGCGGTGGACCGGGCCCGTGAACTCGGTCTGCTCGAGGCCTGAGCCGGGCTGACCTCGCCCGGATCACTGCGCACGTGGCCGGGCTCGCGCACGCAGATCATCCGGTTGGCGTGATGCGGTGGCTGCGGCACGGGATGAACCTGTGATGGGCATCCGCCCCGAGGCTTCACCCGGCCACTGCACAGAGTTCTGGAGATCCGATGGGCGATGAGCGGGAGTGGCTCCGAGCTCTGACGGTGCACCTGGACGATCGGATCGAGACCAGTCTGGGCATCACCCTGGGCGACCTGGACGGCGTGAACCTGGACCCGCGCACCCGCGCGCTCGTGCGACTCGGAGCGCTCCTGGCCCTGGGGGCGCCCGATGTCGCCTACGGCGCGGTGGTCTCCGACGCCCTGAACGCCGGCGCGACAGAGGCGGAGCTCGTGTCGACCCTGGCCGCGGTCGCCCCCACGATCGGCGCTGCCCGCGCAGTGGCCGGCGCGCCGATGCTCGCCCGCGCCATGGGCTACGACTTCGACAGGGACCTCGATGAGTACTGAGCAGCACCACCCGAAGCCACCCAGAGGAGACCGATGATGCCACCTTCCAGCACGGATCAGCCCAGCCCACCCGCGACTGCGTGGTACGCCACGTCAGCGCAGGCCACGGCCACCGCGGTCCAGGTGGATCCGGCCGCTGGGCTGAGCACCGCCGAGGCCGCGGCGCGTCTGGCCACGAACGGGCCCAACGCCCTGGCTGCGGAGTCAGCGCCGCCGGGGTGGCGGCTGTTCCTGGGCCAGTACAAGTCCTACATGCAGATCATCCTGGTCGTCGCGGCCGTGGCCTCGATCCTGATCGGGGAGATCTCCACCGGGATCGTCGTGCTGCTGATCACCGCGCTCAACGCCCTCGGCGGGCTGCGCCAGCAGGGCAAGGCCGAGAGCGCGATGAACGCCCTGCAGGGGATGCTCAAGACCTCGGCACGGGTCCGTCGCGACGGCACGGAGATCAAGGTCGATGCAGACCAGGTGGTCCTCGGCGACGTGGTCCTGCTGGCAGCCGGCGACGATGTGTGCGCCGACGGTCGGCTGATCCAGGCCACCTCGCTGCAGATCGACGAGTCGGCGCTGACCGGCGAGAGCGTGCCGGCCTCCAAGAGCGTGGACGTCGTGACTGATGAGAACCCGGTGCTGGGTGACCAGCTGAACATGGCCTTCATGAACACCCCGGTCACCCACGGCAGCGGCGTGATGATCGTCACGGGCACCGGCGGGGACACCGCGGTGGGCAAGATCTCCGGGATGCTGAAGTCGGCGCCCACGCTCAAGACCCCGATGACCAAGCAGTTGGACACCCTGACCCTGTGGATCGCCGCGGCCGCGGGCCTGACCATCGTGATCATGTTCGCCCTGGGCATCTCGCGCGGGGATTCCACGCAGGTCATCTTCACGACCGCGATCGCGCTGGCGCTGGCCGCCGTGCCGGAGGCGATGCCCACGGTCCTGCAGGTCATCCTGTCCTCGGGGTCCACCAAACTGGCCGCCCAAGGCGCGGTGGTCAAGAGCCTGGACTCCGTGGAGACCCTCGGGTCGACCTCGGCGATCAACTCCGACAAGACCGGCACGCTGACGATGAACCAGGTGACCGTCGTCGAGGTGATCGACCCGACGGATCGGTACTCGGTGTCCGGGATGGGCTACGCCCTCGAGGGCGAGGTCCACCACGCCGCCGGGAACACGAACTCCATCGAGGCGGCGATCCTTCCGTTCCTGATCACCAACGACGCGAAACTGGTCAACGGCAAGGTGGTGGGCGATCCCACCGAGGGTGCGCTGCTGGTGCTCGGGCACAAGGCGAAGCTGGACATCGAGGGCACCCAAGCGGCGTTCCCCCGGCTGGCCACGCTGCCTTTCGACCCCACCTACAAGTTCATGGCCGCCTTCTGCCAGGCCACTGGCAGCGCGGGCAAGCCGGTCGTGCGGGTATTCGTCAAGGGTGCGGCGCCCGCCGTGATCGCCCTGTCCACGACTGCCCTGGCCAACGGTGAGAGCATCGCTTGGGGTCAGGCGCAGCTGCATCGGTCCGACCAGGAGCAGGCCCGCCTCGGCGGCAAGGGCCTGCGCGTGATGGCTGCGGCGATGCGCGACATGGACCCGGCCGACTTCGACCCCGACGGCGACCTGCTGGCCATGGTCCGCGACCTGCAGCTGACCGCCCTGGTCGGCATGATCGATCCCCCGCGTCCGGAGTCCATGGCCGCCGTGCGCGCGGCTCAGGCAGCCAACATCCGGGTCCGTATGGTCACCGGCGACGACGTGGTGACCGGCGCTGCTGTGGCCAAGCAGCTCGGGATCCCCGGTGAGGCGGTCCTGGGCACCGAGCTGGCTGCCATGTCCGACGAGGAGCGGATGGCCCGGATCGACAACATCGGCGTCGTGGGCCGCGTGGCCCCCGAGCACAAGGTGCTGATGGTCAAGACGCTGCAGGACAAGGGTGAGGTCGTGGCCATGACCGGCGACGGCGTGAATGACGCGCCAGCGATCAAGGCTGCCGACATCGGCATCGCGATGGGGTCGGGCACCCAGGTGGCCAAGAACGCCGGGCGGATGATCCTCACCGACGACAACTTCGCCACGATCGTGCAGGCGGTCAGCGAGGGACGCAAGCTCTACGACAACATGCTGAAGTACATCCGCTTCATGCTGGTGTCCCTGGTCACGTATGTGGTGACGTTCCTGATGGCCAGCCTGCTCAACATCGCGGGGGGCCAGCCGTTCTCGGCCGTGCAGATCCTCTGGATCAACTTCCTGATCACCGCCCCGGTCGGCATCGCGCTGGGTCTGGACAAGGAGACCCCGGGGCTGATGAAGCGGATGCCTCGCCCGCGGACGTCGGCAATCATGTCGCCGGCGGTCATGATCACGGTCGCGTTGACCGGCCTGTTCATGTCATCGGCGATCAACGTGCTGATCGTGTTCGGCCAGAACAAGTATGACAAGGTCGAGATCGGCAGCACGATGGGCCTGGTCGCCTTCTCGCTGATGCTGGTGGTCGCGGCGCTCGAGAGCCGCGACGAGCACGCGAGCATCCTGCGCAGGGAGACCTTCGACAACAAGGCCCTGAACATCACGCTCCTGGTCGAGATCGTCGCCGCGGTGCTGATCTCTCGAGGTGGCGACGTCTCCTCGTTCCTGGGCACCAGCGCACTGACCGACACCCAGTGGTTGCTCGGCGCGGCTCCGGCGGTCATCCTGTTCGTGCTGTGGGAGGTGGGCAAGGCGATCACCCGCAGGGGCGGGACCGACCCCGCGGCTCCCACGAACGCAGGGGACGGGGTGGTGGCAGCCCCAACACCGGCGACCGCCACCCACTGACCACTGACAACCACGCACGGCCGAAGGCCGGACGCACCGGCACCCGCAACCGCCCAACTGAAGAGGTCCCATGTCCAAGAAGCAGTCGAGCGCCACACCCTCCAAGCAGAAGGCCAAGAGCAGCGGTAGCACCGCCGCAGCATCGAAGAAGCCGGCCAAGATGTCGGAGAAGGAGTACGAGAAGCAGCTGCGAGTCCTGCACGGTGAACTGGTGGCGATGCAGGAGTGGGCAAAGGCGACCGGGGCCAAGGTGTGCATCGTGTTCGAGGGCCGCGACACCGCCGGGAAGGGTGGTGTGATCAAGGCCCTCACGGAGCGGGTGAGCCCGCGAGTGTTTCGGATCGTTGCGCTCCCGGCCCCGAGCGACCGGGAGAAGAGCCAGATGTACATCCAGCGCTACCTGCCGCACTTCCCCGCCGCGGGCGAGGTGGTCATCTTCGACCGCAGTTGGTACAACCGGGCTGGGGTGGAGCGCGTGATGGGCTTCACCGCGATGGACGAGGTCGAGAGGTTCCTCGACATGGCCCCTGCCGTGGAGAAGGCGATGGTCGACTCGGGGATCATCCTGATCAAGTACTGGTTGGAGGTGAGCCCGCAGGAGCAGACCCGACGGCTCACCGGCCGCATCGACGATCCTCGCAAGGTCTGGAAGCTCAGCCCGATGGACGTGGCGTCCTACGAGAAGTGGGATGACTACACGACCGCCCGGGACGCGATGTTCGCCGCCACGAGCACCGCGTGGGCGCCCTGGTTCGTGGCACACACCGACGACAAGAAGCGTGGGCGGCTCAACGTGATCTCACATCTCCTGTCCCACATCCCCTACGAGCACGTGCCGGCCGATGACGTGAAACTGCCCAAGCGCAAGGTGAAGGCCGTGGCGCCGCCCGCCGACACGTTCCAGGCGGTGCCCGAGAAGTTCTAGCACCGCTCCGCGAGGCTATCTGAGCCAGGACGCCCGCGCGCTCGGGAGTGGCCCAGTGAGCGGCTCACCGCGGGGCCATCGATCGTCAATGCCTGGGTCTGCGCTTTGCCCGGTCAGGCAGTATCCAGGACTCTGACATGGCAGCGAATCAGGCCGGTCTGGATCGGCAGGGCGGCGATCTTTCTGGCCCTGGGGTTCGGGATGTTCCTGTGCCTCTTCGCCCTGCTGTATGTGTCGATGTAGGAGAGCGACCCGCAGGCGTTCACGCAGGGCGTGGACAAGGTGGCGGGCATCTACCTGACGACGACCGTCCTCACAACGGTCGGCTTCGGCGACATCGCTCCGGTCAGCGACACCGCCCGTCTCATGGTCACTGTTCAGACGATCCTCGGCATGGTCCTGATCGGGACCGCCTTCAGGGCCCTGGGGTTCTCGGCCAGACGCGCTGTGAACGCCCGGACCACGTCGATCGGTGCCGAACCACCTGCGTGATGACCTCACCTTCCGTCGGGTCTGGTGGTGTTGCCCCCTCACCTACTGTCGGCCGGCCCCGTCGCCTCGGTCTGCCCCGTCGCCTCGATGTGCCGCACAGCCAGGTCGATGGTCGGGAAGACGTGGTTGGCTGCGACCACGTCGGACATGCCCACAGAGCCCAGGAAGTCCAGGACGGGGTCCTGCACATCGGTCAGGTAGACGGCGATGCCCTCGTCGGTCAATCTCTTGGCCCAGCCCGTGAGTACGCGCGCGGTGGTCAGGTCGATGGAGTCCTGGTCCCCGACTTCGAGGACGACTGCCCGGACCGGCGTCTGGGACTGCTGGATCCGGTCGCGTATCTCGTCGCGCACCGTCAGGGCGTTTGCGTAGTACAGCTCGCCGAACAGGCGCAGGATGAGCACTCCCGGCACGGCTTGGCACTCCGGGTGCCGGGTGAGGTCGGCGTAGGCCCCTTGCGTTCCTGGGATCCGGCCCAGGGATGCCAGATAGGGCCGGCTGGTCCGGAAGATGAAGTAGACCAGCGACGTCACGATCCCGATCATCATGCCCTCGAGGACCCCGACGAACACGACTCCCAGCATCGCGAGCAGGCCGAACCAGAACTCCGTCCTGGACTCACGGCGCAGAGTGCGCAGCTTGCGGGAGGTGAGGATGTGCCAGAGCGCATGGATGATCAGGGCGCCCAAGACCGCCTCGGGCAGGGTGTCGAACAGGGGGGTCAGGAACAGCAGGGTGAGGATGGTGGCGGCCCACGCGATCAGGTTCGAGACCTGGGTCCGGGCGCCGGCCCCCTCCTTGACTGCCGAGCCCGACATCCCACCGGCGGCGATCATCCCGCCGAAGAACGAGCTCACGATGTTGGTGGCTGCATGGGCAGTGAGCTCCTGGTCGGCATCCACCTCGTAGCCGTGCTTGTCGCCGAACTCCCGAGCGACCCCGAGCGCCTCGCTGTAGGCCACGAGGAAGACCCCGATCGCCGGTAGGACCATCGCGAAGTAGCTGCGCAGCGGAACCGCGGTGAAGTCGAACGAGGGCAGCCCCTGAGGGAGCAGGCCCACGGTCTCGACCCCCTTGGTGCCGGTGAGGTCCAGAAAGTCGCTGACCAGGATCGACCCGAACAGGACGATGAGCCCGGCCGGGATCCTCCCGTTGATGGCCGGAAGCCCGAAGAGCAGGACCAGCGAGGTCACTGCGATGGCCAGTGTGGTCCAGTTGGCCTCCGGGAACTCCGAGATGATCCCCACGAGCTTCTGGACGGTGTTGCCCTCTGGCTTCTCGACACCGAAGATCTTGTTCAGCTGACCGACCGCGACGTACAGGGCGATGCCCATCACGAAACCGTCCATCACGGGCTTGGAGAGGAATTGCGTGATGTAGCCCAGGCGGAGGACGCCGGCGAGGAGGAACACCAGGCCGACGACGAGGACGAAGGCGGCCGCGTTGGCCTGGTACGTCGCGCCGCTGGGATCGGCCTCGGCCACGCCGACGACCACGACCCCCGCCACCGAGGACGCGAGCAGCGCTGAGGTCGCTGACGTCGGCCCCACCGACAGGTGCGGCGAGGTGCCCATCAGCGCGTAGACGAACAGGGACACCACCAAGGTGTAGAGGCCGGCCTGCGGCGGCAGGCCCGCGATGCCCGCGTAGGCCATGCCCTCGGGGACCAGCAGTCCCCAGAGCGTCAGCCCGGCGATCGCGTCCGACGACCACCAGGTGCGGTTGTATCCGGGCAGCCAAGCAAGGATCGGTACGTTGCGTGTGGTCCGCGCTCTGAGCGTCTGCGCAGCACGGCTGGCTGCGGGCTGTCTGCCGGTCATGGTCGGGGCCCTCCTCCGATCGATGGCTCGCTCGGGTCCTTGGGCCTAGCTGCAGCCGACCTCGGTGCGGATCGACTTCATGGACGCATCCCAGGCGTCAATGGCTGCCGTGCAGCTCGCAACTGCCTCAGGCAGGGCAGGACCGAAACCAGCAACGGCCGCCACGGTGCGCTTGGTGAACACAGGAGATCTCCTCATCTTTCGCGACGATTTGTCAGAATGCACCCAGAACGGGACAACTTGGTCTGTCTTTCGACTTCCGACTACGGGCTCACACCGCCCTGCGCTGTGTCGAACTGGCGAACCGGGGCCCCACCTAGCCGGGTTCGGGCCGGTGCGGGGGCTCATATCGCAGGTTCGGGGCCGGGTGCAGATGCCGCATTGGTGACGTCCTGACGCCTCTGGCCCACGCCGACCAGCACCTGGATGGCGATCAGCAGGCCGAGCACCACCAACATCGACCAGGCCAGGCGCGACGCTGTGGCCTGGTCGCCCCACATCAGCGCGATGACCCCGAGGACCCCGGCAACGACCCGCAGCCAGGTGGCGTTCGCCGCGACCCATCGCCCAACACTGTGTGCAGGCCCGCCGGACTGGGTGGCGCCCACGCTCTCCAGAGCCCCGGACACGGTGCTGCGAAGGGCGCTTGCGGTGGAGTTCCGACCCGTGAACCAACCCGCCGCCACCAGGATCAGCCCGAGCCAGGCTAAGACCCGCACACCGCGCTGCAGGTACGTCAGCAGGGTGTCGTAGAAGATCGCGCTGGCCGGGCCGAAGATGGTGCCGGCCAGATCGTTGATGATCAGCTGCCGGCCAACCGACAGCGCCAGTCCCAACAGCAGGGCGTCGGCGGCCAGGGCCAGCCCGATGAGCACAGTCATCCGGGAGCGCCGGCGGGCCAGCAGGAACGCCGCGAGGTAGAGCACGAACACGACCACGATCAACCACGTGGCGATCGGGTTGGCGAACGCGTAGATGGTGCGCGCCTGCCTGAGGCTGGGTGCCTCCATCAACACGATCTGCCTGTCCACCTCGGGGATCGGTACGTTCGCTGCGAAGGTCAGTCCCCGGGCCACCAACCCGGCCTGCACCTGGTCGATCACGTCGGACAGATCCAGCACGACCCGGTCGCCCTGCAACGACACGGCACCGGTCTCGTTGCCCTCGAGGAGGCTTACCAAGCGCTGCTGCGCCTGGGTGTTGATGGTGACCCACAGGTCGGCGAACGTCTGCGAGGCAACGAACTCGCTGACCTGTCGGTCGATCAGCCCGTTGACCGCCCCGGCCAACGGACCGGACAGCTTCGCCAGCCGGGGCCGATCGGTGATCACACCGGCGAACGCCTCATCGATGAGCGACTCGATGTCGACCTGCTTGCTGATCGCGTCCGTGACCTTCGCCGCGATGGCCGCCTGAACCTCCGGGGAGTCCACCAGCGGACCGACCGTGGCCACGTAGCGCTGAGTATCGGTCAACGTGCGGTGGCCCCAGAACGCCAACGCACCTGGAAGCATCAGCAGCAGGGCCAGGACAAGGCAGATGCCCGAGCCGATCGAACGACCTGGCGAACCCGATGCCCCGGCTTGATCAGCCATCGGCTCGTCCCGACCTGGGGCAGTGGTCATGTCGCTCCCTCCTGCGCGGGAGGCCCAGCGATGTTCCCCGGGCCTTCGGATCGGATCAGCCAGCGACCATCTGGTCGATGCAGACAGTGACGGCCAGCAGCAAGGGGGCATTCTGGCCCGGGGTCACCTCCACGCCGTAGCTGTCGCGGATGCGGAACCACTTCCGGGACACCTCGGCGATCTTGGTGCCGCCGGACTGGATCTCGAACTCGTGGTCGACGATGTTGCCCTGCGCGGTCATCTGCCCACCACCTGCCAGATCGATGGAGAACCGCTCGCGCAGCGGGGAGACCATCGCCTTCTTCACGGTCGCCACCGTGGCCCCGGCTGCGTCCTGGATCTCCATCACGTCACGGACCCTGACCGGGCGGTCCTGGATCTTCAGCAGCTCAGCGCCTTCGGCGTCCTGGATGACCAGGGTCTGGCGCACGCGCAACGCTTTGCCGTCGACCTTGAAGGCTCGACGGCCGGACTCGTCCTCGATCCAGAAGTCATCCCCGATCGACAGCATCTTCTCCCGCATCTGGTATCGGTCAGCAGTCCCCCGAGCACCGAAGGTAGCCCGCTCCGTACGCCGATCCTCGCGCCGCTCATGTCCACGCATCTCCCACGTTCCTCCAGTCATGGCAGCCCTGACGGGGCTGGTGGCACTCACTGTGCGCACCTTCCGCTGCTGGAGCCTCCCCCGAATCGGATGAATCCCGGCCCGGTCGACGAACGGGAATGACGTCACGGCCCACCGAGCGCCACGGGCAACCCGCGCCAGTTCTCCCGCCCCCGAAGGCGACGTGCACTGCCCGAGTCGTCCCATCAGGATGACGACGATCCCCGGCACGCAGGACAAGACTGGTGATGATGGAACCGCAACTGCGAGTCGGGCAACACCGAGGAGTCAGACATGCACGAGCCGGGTCGCCCGACGCGAGTCGCCCTTGCGCCAGTCGTCCCGGCCAATTGGACGACAGCGTGGTGAGGGGGTTCCCGGCCTCGCGGCCCGAGTTCCGCTGCGGCCGCAAGGGTCTCAGCGCACCTTTGCGGTCGCATCGGGGCCGAACAACGTCGCCGGCGTGGAGAGGCTCCTCGTGACAGGGCACCCGTTCCATGTCATGACCAAGCCGACTGGTGCGGTCTGCAACCTCGACTGTGAGTACTGCTTCTTCCTGTCCAAGGAGCAGCTCTACCCGGGTAGCTCGTTCCGGATGAGCGACGAGGTCCAGGAGCGCTGCATCGCCGAGTTGCTGGCTGCCCACGGACCAGACGATGAGGTGACCGTGGCCTACCAGGGCGGCGAGCCGACCCTGATGGGCCTGGAGTTCTTTCGCCGGTCGGTGGACCTCGTGGCCGAGCACCGCAAGCCCGGCCAGCGGGTGAGCCACACGATCCAGACCAATGGCACCCTGCTCGACGACGAGTGGGGGCAGTTCCTGGCCGAGCACGAGTTCCTCGTCGGGCTGTCAGTCGATGGACCGCAAGCCATGCACGACACCTACCGCGTGGACAAGGGCGGCAAACCCACCTTCAACCGGGTGATGGCCGGCTGGGAGGTGCTGACCCGCCATGGCGTGGACTGGAACGTGCTGACCACCATCCATGCGGCCAACGCCGCACATGCTCTGGAGGTCTACCGCTTCCTGCGCGACGACCTGGGTGCGACCCACATCCAGTTGATCCCGATCGTCGAGCGCCTGCCTGTCGACCAGCTCGCGATGGCCGACTCGGGCTGGGGAGTTCGGGCCAAGGACCGCCCGCTGTACCGGCAGACAGGCGCAGCCGTGACCCACCGCAGCGTGACCGGCGTCCAGTACGGCCGCTTCCTCATCGACGTGTTCGAGGAATGGGCCCGCCACGACGTCGGCGACGTGTTCGTGCAGATGTTCGACACCACACTGGCGCACTGGATGGGCATGGACTACGTCGGGCTGTGCGTACATGCACCCACCTGCGGAGCCGCGTTGGCCCTGGAGCACACCGGCGATGTCTACTCCTGTGACCACTACGTGGAGCCCGAGTACCTGCTCGGCTCGATCGCCGAAGGCCGCACGCTGCTCGAAGTGGTCGACGCACCGGCCCAGCAGGCCTTCGGCAACGCCAAGCGCGACGCCCTCCCGCAGTACTGCCGCGACTGCGAGGTCCGGTTCGCCTGCAACGGCGGCTGCCCCAAGGACCGCTTCGCCACCACCCCCACCGGTGAAACCGGGCTGCACCACCTCTGCGCGGGCTACAAGGCGTTCTTCGGCCACGTCGATGAGCCGATGCGCTTCATGGCCCAGGAGCTGCGCGCCGGCCGCGACGCCACCGGGCTGCGGCACTGGTACGCCGCCGCGGACGCCCGACGCTCCCGCAACGACCCCTGCACCTGCGGCAGCGGGGTCAAGTGGAAGCGCTGCCACGGCGGCGCGGCACCAGCGCCAGCGCGGCGAAGCCCCCAACCCACGACCTGACCACACGCAAGGTCGAACACCCTCGAACACACTCGACCGCGCGCAACTGCGAAGAAGTCACACGATGTCCGACCGTGCCGATCCACATACCCATGCTCATCGGCATGACCCTCTCCCTGCTCCTGCTCGGGATCAACAGTTCCGTATCGGTCCACCTCACCGCGCTCGAGCCGACCGGGCCCGGTCGGTGGCGGCGGTCCCCGGTCCCCGGTCCCCACCACCCTGATCCCCGGGCAGAGCACGGCCCTGGACGTCGAGGGGTCCGCGGCCTTCACCTCCGTGCACCGGGTATTCGCCCAACTGCCCCAGCGGCCGGAGCACACGACGGACTCCGGCCCGGTCGAACTGCCCAGCGCCGTCGTCCTGCGTCTGCGCGGGCATCTGCGCAGACACCTGACCTTCATCACATCGCTGGAGAAGTACGCTGGAGGAATCGGTCCGGCCGGCGGCTTGCCCACGGTCTGCGGACTGCAGCCCGAGACCGTCACGCAACTGCGGTCGGTGGGGCTCCCCGAGTCGATCACCGTCGTTGCCCAGGGCGACGAGTTGGACGGCTCACTCGACGACGCCTACGCACAGTGCGTCACCTGGTTGGCAGGCCTGCCGGAGGTCCCACCCGATCCAGGTGTTCGAGTGTGCTGCTGCACCTGTCGAGGACCCGCGTGCCTGGGTCGCCGACGAGGCCATCGGTCCCGGCGAGGTCGAGCGGCCCGACGACGCGCGGTGACGAACCCGGCCACTGGGCCCATGCGCCGACCGCGAGCCGTCAGGCGTCGAGCGGGCGGGTCAGGCGTCCAGCAGGGCGTCGACGAACTCCTCGGCGACGAATGGGGCCAGGTCGTCGGGTCCCTCACCGAGACCGACCAGCTTGACCGGCACCCCCAGCTCGCGCTGGACGGCCACCACGATCCCGCCCTTGGCGGTGCCGTCCAGCTTGGTCAGCACCAGGCCGGTCACCTCGACCACCTCGGAGAACACCCGGGCCTGGTTCAGGCCGTTCTGGCCGGTCGTGGCATCGAGCACGAGCAGCACCTCGTCGACCGGGGCGTGCTTGGCGATCACGCGCTTGACCTTGCCCAGCTCGTCCATCAGCCCGACCTTGGTGTGCAGCCGCCCGGCGGTGTCGATGAGCACGGCGTCGGCCTCGGACTCCATGCCCGCGCGCACCGCGTCGAAGGCCACCGAGGCGGGGTCGCCACCCTCGGGCCCACGCACGACGGTCGCCCCCACCCGGTCGCCCCAGGACTGGAGCTGGTCGGCGGCCGCGGCACGGAACGTGTCCGCCGCCCCGAGCACCACGTGCTGCCCGTCGGCGATCAGGACGCGGGCGAGCTTGCCCGTGGTGGTGGTCTTGCCGGTGCCGTTCACGCCCACCACGAGGATGATCGCCGGCTTGCCCGGGCGACCATGGGCGACCGCGCGGTCCATGGTCGGGTCGACCAGCGCGAGCAGCTCCTCGCCGAGCATCGCGCGGACCCGGACCGGATCACCGGTGCCCTCCACCCGGGCTCGGGTGCGCAGCCGGTCGACGAGCTCCATGGTGGGCGCGACCCCGAGGTCGGCCTGCAAGAGCACGGTCTCGACGTCCTCCCAGTCCTGCTCGGTGAGGGCGTCGCGCGAGAGCAGCGCCAGCAGACCACGGCCCACCGCACTCTGGCTGCGGGCCAGGCGGGCGCGCAGCCGGACCAGGCGCCCTGCGCTCGGCGCGGGGACCTCGAGCCCCGGCACTGTCGGCGCGGTGGGTGCCGGGATCGTGGGGGCAGGAGGTGCGGGCGGGACGAGCGTGTCAGTGCCACCGCCGAGGGTGGCGCCGGGCTCGGTCCTCGGCAGCTGTGGCGGGATGCGCCGGCGGCCGCGGACCAGGGTGATCCCGCCGACGACGGCCAGCAGGAGGACTGCGACGGAGATGATGATGTAGGGCAGTGCGTCTTGCACGTCAGGAGCCAATCGATCGGGAGCGAAGGTCAGGTCGCAGGGGCACTGACCCTCGGGTCGCGCTCGCCTGCACCGCGTCCATTGTCCCAGAGCCGACGGGCAGCGACGGCCACGCCGACCTCAGCCGGTCCGCGGGTCAACCGGCGTGCCGCTCGCGCAGGCGCTGGCTGATCAAGTGGGTCACACCGTCGTTGCGCATGCTCACCCCGTAGAGCGCGTCGGCGATCTCCATCGTGCGCTTCTGGTGGGTGATGACGATCAGCTGGCTGTTCTCGCGCAGTTCCTCGAGCACCTCGAGCAGCCGCCCGAGATTGACGTCGTCCAGGGCGGCCTCGACCTCGTCGAGGACGTAGAAGGGGCTGGGCCGGGCCTGGAACAGGGCCACGAGGAAGGCCACCGCGGTCAGCGACCGCTCCCCGCCGGACAGCAGCGACAGCCGCTTGATCTTCTTGCCCGGCGGGCGTGCCTCGACCTCGATCCCGGTGGTGAGCATGTTCTGCGGATCGGTGAGCACCAGGCGCCCCTCGCCACCGGGGAACAGCCGCGCGAAGACCTTCTCGAACTGTGCCTCCACATCGGCGTAGGCGGCGGTGAACACCTCCTCGACGCGGGTGTCGACGTCGCGGATGAGGTCGAGCAGGTCGTTGCGCGAGCGCTTGAGGTCATCGAGCTGCTCGGTGAGGAACTGGTGGCGCTCCTCGAGCGCGGCGAACTCCTCGAGCGCCAACGGGTTGACCCTGCCCAGCAGGGCCAGCGCCTTCTCGGCGGTGCGCAGCCGACGCTCCTGCTGGGCGCGCACGTAGGGGTAGGGAGTCGGTTCGGGGGCGTTCGGGTCCACCTCGTCGCCCGGCGCGCGCAGCGAGGGCGGCACCGGCTGATCGGGGCCGTAGTCGGCGATCAACGCGTCGGTCTCCAGGCCGAAGTCGGCCATCGCCCGGTTGGCCAGGTTCTCGATGCGCAGGCGCTGCTCGGCGCGCGCCACCTCGTCCCGGTGCACCGAGGAGGTGAGCTCCTCCAGGTCCGCGGACAGCGCTCGGATCTGCCCGCGCAGGCGGGCGAGCTCGGCATCGGAGCGCTCCCGGGCGGCCTGCGCCTCGGTGCGCGCGCCGGCTGCTGCGGCGACCGAGGTGTCCAGTCGGGCCAGGAC